>CAZNDN010000037.1:0-30755 GCA_964571815.1 uncultured Fibrobacterota bacterium
GTGTGGATGCTGGGGTGGAAGAGCGAGCATGCGGGCACGAAGGTGATCGGTACGGGGGGGTGTCTGGAGGTTCTGGGCATGCTCCTGTATTCGCCCTGTGGAGATCACAACTACCCGCTGTTCGATATCACCAATACGGCTTTCTCGGTAACCCCGTTCAGGCAGATCAACTACTGCGGGTCGCCGTACAACTTCCTTGTCAAGGAAACCCGGGGAGGGGATACGAAGACTCTCAAGAACGGAGACAACTATTCGGGTCACGGCATTCCCATGTACACAGGTTACGCTGAAAGTGACGTGGGAGGGTGTACGATTGTCGAAGCCCCCGTGTCGACTGCCGCCCGCACCAATGCTGCGGGCATTACCTTTTCGGTCAACACCGTTGCATCGGGGAACACTCCGGAGGCGCTCAGGCACATGCCGTGGTCGCGCTGCATGGTTTTCGACGCACGGGGTGCCGTTGTCGGCACGATCACTCGAGGAGGGAACAATGCCGGTCTTTCTCCGCGGCCCGATCGGCTTGAGGGACCCGAGGCGATCCAGTTTCTGAAGATAGTGCGATAGATCTTCCCCATTGACCGATTGAAGGGCGCTCGCGGATCAGCCGGCGCGCGATGATGCTGCGCGACGCCGGCATCTTCCGTTTCTTTCCCGCAGAAATGCATTGAGTACCTTTGCCGTGTGGGATCGTCCGGTGCACCGGGCTACCCGTGCGGGCGTGCCGCGGGCAACGACTCGCCCCCCGCCATCGCCGGCTTCGGGCCCCAGATCGATCACCCAGTCCGCTTCGGCGATCACGTCCATGTTGTGCTCGATAACCACTACGGTACACCCCTTGTCGACCAGGCGGTGCAATACGCGAACAAGCTTCTCCACGTCGGCCATGTGGAGTCCCACCGTCGGCTCGTCGAGCACGTACAATCGTGATTTGTCGCGCTCACGCCCTCCGTCGGAAGGAGTCCCGGTAAACCCGGCCAGTTCGGTAACCAGCTTTATCCGCTGAGCTTCGCCGCCGCTGAGCGTGGGCGACTGTCTCCCGAGCGTAAGATACCCCAGGCCGACATCCCTGAGCAGCTCGAGCGTGCGTGACAATGCGGGGTGAAACGAAAAGAACCGCGCCGCGCGGTCCACGCTCATGGAGAGGATGTCGGCGATGTTCATGCCGTTGAAGCGCACTTCGAGGATTTCCTGTTCGAATCGTGCACCCCCGCAACGCTCACAGGTGACCGTGACATCGGGCAGAAAACTCATCTCCACCTTTTTCACTCCCTGTCCCCCGCATGCTTCGCAGCGGCCGCCCGTGACGTTGAACGAGAAAGCGGAGGGGCCGAAGCCGCGGAGTCCGGCCTCAGGCGTACGGGCAAACAGCCTGCGGACTTCGTCCCAGATGCCCGTGTATGTTGCGGGGCATGAGCGGGGCGTGCGCCCGATGGGTCGCTGGTCGACTTCACCGGCGCTTCGCAGCAGCTCCGCACCCGTGATTGCGCGACACCCGGCCGTCTGCGCGCTTGGACCGCGCCGTCTTCGGCGGTTCAGCATTCGCGCCAGGTTGTCATGAAGCACGTCGCGCACGAGGGTGCTCTTGCCGCTGCCGCTGACACCCGTTATGCAGATGAGTCTTCCCACGGGGAACGCGACCCGGATATTCTTCAGGTTATGAAGCCGTGCCCCGTGGACCACCACGGCCGGGAGATTTCGCAGCCGCGGCCCCCTGAGGGGCGTGCGCCGACGGTCGGCGTGTGGCGCGTGAGAAACCGTTCGCCGGAGGCATGAGCCCGTGATCGAATGTCTGCATCGTTTGATCGCACCGAGTGTGCCTTGTGCGACGACCCGGCCGCCCTGCTCGCCGGCCCACGGGCCGAGGTCAACGATATGATCCGCGGCACGAATGGTGGTTTCATCATGTTCCACCACGACGACGGTATTGCCGCGTTGTTTCAGGTTCCGCAACGTCTTAAGCAGCATTTCGTTGTCGCGGGCATGAAGACCGATTGTCGGCTCATCGAGGATGTAGCATACGCCTCGAAGGCCCGATCCGAGCTGGGAAGCGAGCCTGATTCGCTGGGCTTCGCCGCCGCTGAGGGTGGGGGATGAGCGGTCCAGGCTCAGGTAACCGAGGCCGACCTGCTGAAGGAAACGGAGGCGGGAGCGAAGTTCGGGGACAATGTCGCGCACGATCTCCCGCTCAATGTCGGTGGGGGCAAACCGGGAAAAGAAGTGTCCGGCCTTCTCAACGCTCATTGCGGAGAACTCGGCGATTGATTTGCCCCGGAAGTGTATGGCCAGCGAATCGGGGCGAAGCCGTGCGCCGTTGCAGGCCCGACAGGGCCGTACCGTTGATGCGGGAGCGCGGGTGTTGTCTGCGGTTTTGTCGGACTCGCCGGGTTTCTCCGGACGAACGCCCGTACCGCTGCAGCTCGGGCACCAGCCGTGAGGCGAGTTGAACGAAAAGAGCCGGGGGTCGGGCTCGTCGAAGCTTCGGCCGCACCGCGGACATGACCGTTGGGCCGAGAAGACCGCCTGCCGGCCGGTCGAGCCGGCGCGGTGCACGTAGAGCGTCCCGCCTCCCGCGTCCAGGGCCCGGGCGACGGCCGCGCGCACTTCGGATTCGGATTCCGGCGACGGTGTCAGGACGGCAACGGGAAGCTCGATAGTATGCTCCCTGTATCTTTCGAGCCGCGGCCAGTCGGCCGTTGAAACGGGTTTGCCGTCGACGATCAGCCGATCGTAGCCTTTCGATGCCATACGGGCGGCCAGCGCGGTGTAGTAGCCTTTGCGGTTCAGTACGAGAGGCGCGCGGAGGTGGACCTTCTTGCCGCCGTAGCGCTTCATGATCCCGGCGGTGATCGACGCTTCACTCCGCGGCCGAATAGGCACCCGGCAGGAGGGGCAGTGCTGCGTCCCGAGTTTAACGAAGAGAAGACGAAGAAAGTGGTGAAGTTCGGTAACGGTCGCAACGGTGCTCTTGAGTCCTCCTCGACCGGCACGCTGCTCGATTGCCACGGTGGGGGGGATGCCCGAAATCGCATCAACATCGGGCCGCGAGACCGGCTGGACGAATTGCCGTGCGTACGCGTTCAGCGACTCCAGGTACCGCCGCTGCCCTTCGGCGAACAGAATGTCAAAGGCAACCGTGCTTTTTCCGCTACCGCTGATTCCGGTGATCACGGTGAGCCTGTCGCGGGGCAGGGACAGGGTGACGTTCTTGAGATTGTGCTCGCGCGCGTGACTGATTCGGATATCGTTCGAGTGTTTCCGTCCGGTTGTCCGGTGTCGTTTCCTTCCGGTCTTCGGGGTGACAAATGAGGGTGTCCTGAGCGCCCGACCCGTATGGCTTTCGGGGACGCCGGCTACGGTTTCGGGCGTGCCTGCACACACGACCGCGCCGCCGTTGTCGCCTCCCTCCGGGCCGAGATCGATTATCCAGTCGGCCGCGCGCACCACATCCATGTTGTGCTCGATAACCACCAGGGAGTGCCCGCGTGTCAGGAGGGCCCTGAGGGAGCGGAGAAGTGTGGCGATATCGTGGAAGTGGAGTCCGGTAGTGGGCTCGTCGAACAGAAACAGGATGCGTCGGGTATCGCCGGCCGAGGCCACGAGGTGGCGTGCCAGTTTCAGCCGCTGTGCTTCACCGCCGCTGAGGGTGGGGACCGGCTGACCGAGCCGGAGATAGTCGAGGCCGACTTCCTTCAGCGGCGAGAGAGCGCGAAGGATCTCCGGACGATCCAGGAAGAACTCGCCGGCCTCCGAAACGGTCATCTCCAGGACATCGGCGATCGAGACACTGCCTTCCAGCGTTACTTGCAGAATTTCCGGCCTGAACCGCCTTCCGCCGCAGTCGGGACACCGCAGGTAGACATCGCTGAGAAACTGCATCTCGATATGCTCAAACCCGTTGCCCTTGCAGCTCGGACATCGTCCCCTGTCGGAGTTGAAACTGAATGTCCCGGCCGTATACTTTCGCCGGCGGGCCGCGGGGAGTGAGGCGAACAGCCTGCGGATCGGCTCCCACGCGCCCACATAGCTTGCCGGATTGGCTCGCGTGGTTTTGCCGATCGACGACTGATCGACCAGGACGACGTCATCGATCAGCTCGTGTCCCTCGATAGCTTCATGTGCTCCCGGACGATCGACGGGCCGGTGTTTGAGCCTGCGAATACCCCTGAAGCAAATATCCTCTACCAGCGTTGACTTTCCGCTGCCGCTGACCCCGGTAATACAGACGAGACGGTTGAGTGGGATCGAGACGTCGATATGGTGAAGGTTGTGCTCGGATGCGCCGCGTATCCGGATAGTGTTCCCGGGAGTGGTTGGTGCAGGTGTCGGCCGGTTCGGCTCGTCGACGCGCATCGCGCCGGTCAGGTAGCGCGCGGTCAGGGACCGGCGGCATCGGAGAAGCGAGGGGAGACTCCCGGCATGCACGATACGTCCGCCGTGTTCTCCCGGGCCGGGCCCCAGATCGATGACCCGGTCGGCGGCCCCGATTACACCGGGGTCGTGCTCGACCACCAGGAGGGTGTTGCCGGCGTCCCGCAGACGTCGCAGGATACCGACCAGACGGTCGATGTCGCGAGGGTGGAGCCCGATGCTGGGCTCGTCGAGTACGAAAAGCGTATTAACCAGCGATGTGCCCAGGGCGGTGGTGAGGTTGATTCGCTGCACTTCACCTCCGCTCAGGGTGCGGGATTGACGGTCGAGAGTCAGGTAGCCGAGGCCGACTTCCATCAGGTAGTTCAGTCGTGTGCGAATTTCCCCCAGCAGTACTTCCGTCGCCTTGTCGAGGGGGGCGGGGAGCGCAAGGTCTTCGAAAAAGTCTCTGCAGGTATCAATCGACATTGTGGAGAGATCACGGATACCGAAGCCGGGAGGGGCGCCGATACGCCACAGCAGCGCCTCCGGTTTGAGGCGCGCTCCCCGGCAGGCGGGGCATGTGTCGTAGGTCCGGTACCGCGAGAGCAGCACCCTGATGTGCATGCGGTAGCTCTTGCTTTCCAGCCAGTCGAAGAAGCGCTTCACCCCGTACCAGACCCCTTCCTCCCAGGGACCTTCACCGTCGATCACCCAGCGTCGCTGTGGGGAGGAAAGTTGACACCAGGGTATGTCGATTGGAACGTCTCGGCGGCGGGCGAAGTCGAGAAGATCGGTTTGGCATTCGCGGTAGCTCGAAGTCTGCCAGGGCTTGATCGCACCTTCGGCCAGAGAAAGCGTGGGATCGGGCACTACCAGGTCGTAGTCGATACCGATGGTACGGCCGAATCCTCGACAGGTCCGGCAGGCGCCGACGGCGGAGTTGAAAGAGAAGAGCCCCGGCGTGGGGGGGCGGTAGGCAATGTCGCAGGAGGGACAATGTAGCGATGAAGAAAAAGGGATCGATTCCCGGGCCTTGCCGGACTTGTCGAGGGCGTAGACCGTGAGACGACCGCGACCGTGATGCAGGCCGGCATCGAAGTCTTCAATGAGCCGGCTCCTGTTTTCGTCGCGTACCGTTACCCTGTCCTGCACTACTTCGAGCATGCGTTCCCCGCGGCTGTGGATTCGCGTGTAGCCTTGGCGGGAAAGGAGTGTGCGCACTTCTTCATCGGAAAAATTCCCGGGTACGGCAACGGGAAAGGTGATGAGGACCGTTTGACCGCGGAGCGGCCCACGGCGCAGGCGCTCAAGGATCGTCCGGGGAGAGTCACGTGTGACGGGTTGGTTGCAGTTGCGGCAGTAGAGACGGGCGGCCCGGGCGAAGAGCAGTTTGAGATGATCCGCAAGCTCGGTCATCGTGCCTACCGTGGATCGTGAGGTGCGCACGGGGTTGGTCTGGTCTATTGCGATCGCCGGCGGTATGCCTTCAATACGATCGGTAGACGGTTTGTCCATACGGTCGAGGAACTGACGAGCATAGGAGGAGAAGGTCTCCACGTATCGCCGCTGCCCTTCGGAGTAGACCGTATCGAAGGCCAGGGAAGATTTCCCGGAACCACTGACGCCGGTAACCACTATGAGTTCATTGAGCGGCAGTCGCAGAGAGAGGTTCTTGAGGTTGTTCTGCCGTGCACCTTCGATGACAATGCTATTTCCGGCCATGGTGTTTCCCGGTTGTGTGTTCCCGGGGCAAGGATAATCCGTGGGGGTATCACCAGAGGTTGGAACCGCCGGAGACCGATTACGGCACTCTTCGGAAGAAGGGCCTCTGAACTCATAAAAATAGATCTCAGTGATCGGCAATGAGACGGAGGGCTCGGTTTTTCGTCCGGAGCTTACCGTGCCGAGCAGTCCTTTCAGGTTCCATGGAGCTTCTTGCGGCCTTCGATTCGGTACGTCGCGGGCGGGGTGGGGTCGGTGAGGGCTTTTCGGCTCTTGGCGGGTTCCGGATGTGAGCCTGTTGCACGTGCAGACTCGATTTATTTTACCACTATCGGCCCCTTGGACGTACATTATTGGAGAGGATGTGCATGGAGGAGTCCCGTGCGACGTGCGCGGGGAGGTGCGAGGTGATTCGTTGCGAAGGGGACTGAGGGTTGTTGTATGCAGCTCTCGCTCCGGTCGGGGCCGGGGAGGATTCGGTTGAGAAAAGGATTGAGCAATGACTGAAAAGACGCTTTCGAGTTCCAGTTTGAAGCGCTTCAAGGGAGTGGCGGTCAATGCGGGTCAGGTAGTGGCGCCGGTGTGCTTATACTCCGCGGCCAGGAGGCACAGTCTCGATGAGCGCTACCTCAGCAGCGACGCCGAAGTGGAAAAAGAGCTTACGCGGCTCGACAAAGCGGTCGAAGAGGGTATGAAGGAACTGGACGAGGTGGCCGATCGGGTCGAGAAAGGGGTAGGCAAGGCCGAGGCCGAGATTTTTGTCACCCAGAAGCATATCATGGGCGACCCGGAGATTCTCAATGAGATCAGGAAGAGGGTGACCGCCGACAGGCGGAATCTCGAATGGGTTGTGTCCGATGTGTACCGGGACTATGAAAAGAAGTTCTCCCAGCTTGACAACGAGTATTTCAGGGAGCGCTCAGGTGATTTCAGCGAAATCCGTCATCGTCTTCTGGACCGACTTGCCAATATCAGACCGGGCTTCGTATGTCGCACGCAGCCGCGTTGCACACGCGGAAACGATCGCGTGATCGTGGCCGAGGAGTTGACGGCGCAGATGATGGCGCACATGCAGTTGCAGAACGTGCGCGGCATTGTGACGGAGCGGGGAGGCGTGTCTTCACACGCGGCGATCATTGCTCATTCACTCGGCGTGCCCGCGGTCAGCGGAGCGAGGGGAGTGTTTCATTCGGTCGACTGCGGAGATATGATGCTGGTTGACGGGGACACGGGGGAGGTGATTGTAGAGCCGGATGAGGAGACGATCCGCGGAGTGATTCCCTCCGATGAGGTTGATCTTGAGAAATCCTGCCCCCTTGTGACGCCGGCCGGCATGGAAGTCCTGGCGAACGCCAGTCTCATGGAGGATGTCGACCTTGCGGCGAGGTTTCACGCCGACGGGATTGGACTGTTTCGCACGGAAATAGCTTTCATGCGCGCCGATCGTCTGCTCCACGAGGACGATCAGGTGGCCCTGTACACGAAAGTGGTGAACCGCATGGGCGACCGTCCGGTTACGTTTCGCCTCCTCGATGTCGGTGGAGACAAAGCACTGCCGTTTCTGCAGATCGAAAAGGAGGACAACCCGTCGCTGGGCTGGCGCGGCGCACGTTTCCTTCTTGGAAACAGGGAGATCCTCGCCTCGCAGGTACGGGCGTTGGTCCGGCTCGCTCGCGCCGCTCCTGTTCGAATTCTGTATCCCATGATTGTGGATGCAGGACAGGTGCGGGAGTTGAACGAAGCGGTCCTGGCGATTGTTGATTCGGAGGGCGGCAACAAGGACCAGGTCAAAGTCGGCGCCATGTTCGAGGTGCCCAGTGCGTGCGTACAGGCCGAGCAGATCATGAGGAACGTCGATTTCGCGAGTGTGGGCTCCAATGATCTGATACAGTACCTCTTCGCGGTGGACAGAAACAACAGCCTCGTCTCCTCCGACTACAATCCGGAGCATCCGGCATTGTGGGAGACGCTTTCCCGCCTGGCCCAGGCGTCGAGGACTACCGAAACGCCGCTGTCGGTTTGCGGAGAGATGGCCGGCCGTGCGGGGATGGCCGCTCGTTTCCTTGATGTGGGGATCTCATCCATGAGCGTGGCTCCGCGGTTGATTCCCAAATTGAGAAATGAGATGAGTGCCTATGCCGGCCGGCAGGCCGTCACCGCCGGGGCGTAGACTCAGGAACGAGGCAAGAGGGTGATATGATGAGGGGCGTGTTCAACCGCGCGGGCCCGGCGGTTCAGAATGCCAGGGACAGATAGAGTCCGACAAGTTGGTCTCCCCAGAGGGCTGCAATCCATACTCCCAGAGCGAGAAAAGGTCCGAACGGTATGCGGTGTTCTTCGCCGAGCCTTCGTGCCAGCAGCAGCGCTCCCCCCACGAGTGCGCCGGAAAAAGACGCCAGTACGATTCCCACCAGAGTGATTTGCCATCCCCAGAGGGCACCCAGAAACGTCATCAGCTTGATATCCCCGCCGCCCATGGCATCTTCCTTGCGAAGGACCCATTGGCCGATCGCCCCGACCATCAGGAGGGAACCGCCCCCCGCGACGATACCCATGAGGGCCTGAAGCGGTGTGACGCCGCCGGGGGCAAACGCCGCCGCGACTGCAATACCAAGGCCCGGCAGCGTGATTTCATCGGGAATAATGTAGTGCTCCAAATCAATGAGCGAGACCGGAATGAGCACCAGAAGTGAAAGTGCCTGCACCACCAGGGGCACGATTTCCCAGGGACCCGATGCCGAGTCGATGCCGGGCCTGAGCATGAATACCCATATCCCCGCTGCCCCCAGCCCCGTTCCCAGTTCAACCAGAGGATAGCGCAGGTCGATTGTCGTACCGCATCGCGGGCATTTACCTCGAAGGATTGCATAGCTGATCAGGGGAATATTGTGGAGGGGCGGGATAGGCGTATTGCATGCCGGGCAATGGGAGCCGGGGTGTATGATTGATTCGCCTCGGGGAAGGCGCCAGACAAGAACATTGAAGAACGAACCAACGACGAGTCCGAAACATAAGGCCACAACAATCCAGTACCACTCCATTTCGCCTGTGCTCCCTGTTCAATGCTCAGTTGCTCCGGTTCCGTTCGGAGATGCCGGCGGTGCCTGAATCGTACGCGGCCTTGGCGGAATCGACCTTTTGGCGAAATTGTTCAATTCGGTTTCCGGTCTCCAGGAGTTTCTTCACGGGTTGGCTTTCGATGATATTTTCGTGCAATCCCGGCTTGTTTCCTCGAAAGGGTGGTGCCAGAGAAGGAGGAAGTCCGGACAGAAAGGAGTAGAGCCGGGAGTCTTCCAGCCTTCGGTGAAGCCGGCGCAGGGGAAGGGCCGAGAGTACGGTTACCACGAGCGTGGCCAGAAGGACCGCTTTTGCCAGACCTATCAGGCCTCCGCAGAGTCGATCGACCCAGCCCAGCACGGTAAGATGGACAATTCGGCGTACAACCCATCCGAGGGCCAGAGCGGCTGCTGTTGCGGCAAGAAAAACCGAAAGGAACGCCAGTGCCGTCCGCGTGGCGGCTGCCAGGGGGAGGAACTCCAGCCACGGTGTGAATGCCCGGTAGCCTGCCATTGCGGCGGCGAAACCGGTGATCACCGCGATCAGCCGGGTCGCTTCACCGATCAAGCCCCGTTTCACGCCGATGACGACCAGCATGAGACCGACACACGCCGCCAGTATATCAAATATATGCATGAATACGACTGTCCGGAGCGTTCGCGGAATGCCGCGAGCCCTGTTCGGCTTTCGACGGTATCGTCGAGGTATCTTTCGGGCTCGTACTCGGAAAACCGCACACCCGATTTCGCGGCCGGACCGGGCGCCGCTCCGGCCTTTCGGCGTCTCCTCGTGTCCATGGCCGTTGAACGGATTGTCCGCCCGGTCTCCTTTTCATGTATTTTGATAAGTTATGGCGCCCGAGCATACGTATGAGAAAATACACGTTTGAAGCTCCCGCGGCTTTTTTTCGACAGAGGGGCGAATGCCCGAAAACTCGAGACCGGTCCGAGTTCCACGAATATTCGTAGTTATCACATGAAAGTTACCTTCGTCTATCCTCGTTTCGAGAAATTCCTTTCGACCAACACCGACCTTGACAGCGGCCTGGTGGACTATTTCCTTGGAGATTTCACCACGCCGCCTTCGCTGGGCATTCCCATTCTTGCCGCCTTGACACCTCCGGATGTCGACATCGAGCTTATCGACGACAACAGCGGCGATGCGATCAATTACGATGAGCCGGTCGATCTGGTGGCAATTAACTGTTTCACGCCGCAAGCCGTACGAGCATTTGAGATAGCCGACGGGTTTCGTGCGCGGGGCACGAAAGTGATCATGGGAGGACTGTTCCCGTCGTTCATGGTTGATGAGTGCCTCGCTCATGCGGATTCGGTGGCGCTCGGCGAAGGAGAGCCCGTGTGGGGTCGCATACTGAATGATGTTCGCAACGGCCTGCTTCGCACGAGCTATCGGGGAGGAGCGCGTATGGACCTGTCGACCATGCCCGTTCCGAAACGGGAGATCTTCTACGCCCGGGACACCTACGATTGGGACGAGGACCTGGTGCAGGTGAGTCGCGGCTGTTCGTACAACTGCGCAATGTGTTCGCTTCCCGCCCACATGGGAAGTCGAATACGGCTGCGGCCCGTGGAAGATGTGGTCCGCGAAGTAGCGGAACTAAGGCACGAGAACGTGTATCTTGCCGATGACACGCTCTTCTTTCCGCATCGCAAGCTCGGGGAGTATGCCCGCAAGCTGTTTGAATCGCTCGCACCGCTGGGGAAAAAGTACTTCGTGTCTTCCACGATGGCGCTCAACGCCGACCCGGCCTTCCTCGATCTGGCCGCGCGGGCGGGGGTGAAGAACTTCTACTGCACGATGAATGTCGACCCGATTTCGATTCGTGCGCTTCAGGGGGGAACCAATGAGCGGCGCAGGCTGCGGGAGCTGGTCGCGAGTTTGCGCGATCGCGACATCCGGTTCTTCGGCTCCTGCGCGCTGGGGCGAGACTGGGACGACGAGAGCATAGGGGAGAGAATTCTGGAGCTGTTCGATTATGCGGATATTCATACGGCCGAGTTCTTCTTGTTCACTCCGTATCCGGGGTCGGTTCACTGGGACCGGCTTGAGCGTCAGGGAAGAATCATCGATCGTGACTGGAGCCGTTTCAACGGTGCACATGTGGTGAGTCGACCGCTGAAAATGACCGCCGACCGATTGTCGGAGCAGTTCACGACCGTGTGGAACGAGTTTTTCCGCTCCCGGAAGCGCAGCCACGCTGCCGCTCTGGAGCCGGCAACCTATCGTGAGGGTATCCAGGTGGTGGGCAAACCTCTGGAGCGCAGAGGTGTGCAGGGCAGGGCGGCTATCACGGGTGTTGGTCTCCTGAGCCCGATCGGTAACGATCACGAGGAGATTCTCGACGCCCTTCGTCGGGCACGACACGGTCTTTCTCCCATTACGCTTTTCGATGCGTCGCACTTTCGCACGTCGATTGGTGGACAGGTGCGGGATTTCAGAGCCGAGTCGCTCCTGACGAAGCGGGAGATGGAAGAATACGAGGACGACTACCTTCGCTACGGGATCTGGTCGGCGCGGCGGGCGATCGCTGACGCCGGGCTGGCGTGGAAGGTGGGAGAGGTGCGGCGTGACGTGGCGCTGGTGTTGGGCACCTGCAACGGCGGACTGCGCTCGGCCGAAGCTGAGTATGGCTGGAAACACGGCAAGGCGCAGCGGGCATTTGACGAAAAGATGAACCTTCAGGCCCAGTATTACGGTTTCGGCAAGGCGCTCGCCGCGGCATTGGGTATCGGAGGCGAATGCTGGGTGGTGGTGACCGCCTGCTCGGCGGCGACCAATGCCCTGGGTATTGCCCGGATGCTTGTGAGCGAAGGATACTACTCAACGGTGTTGGTAGGCGCTTCAGATACAATGTGCGTGTCAAACGTTGCGGGCTTTGACGGGCTCAAGGCGACGTCGACGGAGCGGGCGGCCCCGTTTTCGCTGCCGGTCGGTCTCAACGTGGGTGAGGGAGCCTGTTTCTGGGTGGTTGAGGATATGCAGCAGGCCCTGCTTCGTCATGCGCGCTGTCTGGGAACGATCGAAGGACATGCCGATACCGGTGACGCCTATCACCCGACGGCGCCCGACCCTCGCGGTGAGGGTGTGTATCGGACGCTCAGAAACACGGTTGAGGATGCGGGGATCGGGCTTGAAGATCTGGGATGCATCAATGCTCACGGTACCGGTACCGAGGCCAACGACAGGGCCGAAAGCCGGGGCATCGCGCGCCTGATCGGCTCCCGTCAAATCCCCGTCGTATCTCTGAAGTCGTTCTTCGGACACTGTATGGGGGTAACCGGGCTGCTGGAGGCTACCTGCGGCCTCTATGCGATGCGTGAGGGATTTGTTCCCCCGACGATCAACTTCACCGAGCCGCGCCCGGGCTGCAACCTTGATTACGTGCCCAACACGCCCAGAGAGAAACGGTATCGATGTTTCATTTCCTCTAACTACGCATTCGGCGGCAACAACGCCGCGGTAGTGATATCTTCGTGGGACGAGAGGAGCGCGGCACCCCGGCCCGCGGAGGAGCGGACGGTGGTGACCGGCGCCGGCACGGTAACGTCGCTGGGCCTCGGCAGTGGCCCCTTGCTGGCCGCGCTTCGAAGCGGGAACACAGGAATCGGCGATACGGGCAGGCTGGGCCTGCCCCACACGAAATCGTCCATGGCCGGGCTCGTACCGCGGTTTCGAGCTTCGGAGGTTGACCGGCGACTCGATTTCTCGGGGCTCAATTCTATCAGCAGGTTTGCCGTTGCCGCCTCGTCCCTTGCCCTGAGTGACGCGGGGCTGAAGGTGACGAGGCGCAATGCGGAAGATGTCGGTATTGCCATGGGAGTGTGCAATGGACCGCCGGAGACCGCCCACATGGACAAAGTGTTCGAGTCGGATACCTACGGCGCGGATATCGGTTCGTTTTCAAACATAACCGCGAACTCGACGGCGGGATGGGTATCGAGTGCGCTGTGCCTGAAGGGGGTCAACACGTCGGTTGCACCGGGACCGCATGCGGGCCTTCAGAGCCTTGCGTACGCCCATCTTGCCCTTCATCGAGGCCGAAGCAAGGCGGTGTTGGCTGCTGCTGCCGATGAAGTCTACCCACAGACGTATTTCAACTACGATATGATCGGGTACTTGTTTCATGGTGAGGAGGAGCGGGATTACCGGCTGAGGGCCGAAGAAAAGCGGCGTAAAGTGCTCGGAGAAGGAGCGGGTGTTCTGGTTCTGGAAACCGCTGCGCATGCTGAGCAGCGCGGCGCGGAGGTGCTTGCCGAAGTTGCGGGGTACGGCATGAGCATGGATGCCGGAGCTTTTTCGGAGCAATGTATGGAAACGGACGGGCTCGTGCACGCCGTGGAGATCGCACTCACCAGAGGCGGGGTTTCAGCCGGGGATGTCGACCTGGTCGCATGGGCGCCGCAGGGGAACGCACAGGATTGCAAGATGCTGGAGACGCTCGAAACGGTACTCGGAAAAAGAAGTACGACGGTCCCGCTGGTTACCACGACATTCAATACCGGATATATCGAATCGGCATCAATTCTTGTGACTATCGGGGCCTTACTGGCGGCCGTTCATGATGCCGGCGGCTTGTGGCCTCAGCGAACCGGGTTATCGCGTATCGACACAAGGCCGATGCCGGCTCGTCGGCGTACGCTTCTGGCGCTGGGCAGCAGTGACGTGGGGTACAATATGGCGGTGGTTCTGAGGATACCGCCGCGGCCCTGAGCAGTACGGGACGCCGTGTGCCGTCCTACATGGTCAGCAGCCGTCGAGCGAAAATCTCCGCAACCGGATTCCCATCAATTCTTCCCGCAAGGTGGACCTGGCAGATTCGCCGGTATCCTTTGCCCTCCGGGCGCTCGACCACGGCATGGGCCGGGCCCCAGGGCAGAAGCCAGCCGCCGTCGCCCGATGTAAGGATAGGGTTCCAGTCCCCGGTGTCGGCGATTATTGCCGATGCGAGCGGTTTCGGCCGATCGTCGGCCGCATCGTACCAGAACTTGAAATCCTCCGGCTTGAATCCTTCAACCAGGGGGTGGCCCGTGTCGCGGGAAACGAAGTGAACGGGGCACATGCCGCACTCCCTGACTTCGATCTTCGTCCCGGCGAGACGGTACGTTCCCGGAGAGAGTTCCAGGAGGATTGCGCGGGCTCCTTTCGCGACGGCGGCCTTGACGAGTGTGCGCTTTCGTTGCAGCATGGAGAAGCTGTCGATGAGAATGACCTGGTACGGGGTGATAGTTCCGGAGTAGACGCGTCGCATGCCCAGCCGGTCGGCCAGCCGCGATGCCTTGCCTCCGGGCGAGCCGATGATATACGCAACGGGCGGATCTTCCCACAGCGCGGGGCGGCATGCGCGGCGCGGAAAGATTTCCAGGGCGATGTCCGTTTCGTGGACGACCGTGCCGTGCTTCAGCAGAGCCAGTCGGACCTGAGCCGTGGTTCGCCGCTTGACCGGCGGGGCCGTGCATTCAATCGTGCCCTGGCAGAGACTGTCACCGGCGGGAACCCGTGCCCGTGTCCTGCCGGCATGCAGGGTAGCGCCGTCGCACTCCACGCGGTAACGGATCTCGCAATCTCGCATCTTGTCGGGGCGGTCGTTGCATACCCATGCCTCGCAGGACATGGTTTCTCCCTCGATGAAAGCGTGTCGATCCGTGCGGAGGCTGACAATGGTCGGCTGCAGCAGGTCGCGATACACGAAATAGGCCGGCTTCGGGCCGCGGTCCACATCCATGATCGCCTTCATCCATCCCGCGGGGAACGCATCGATGAACAGGTGCACGGCGAAGCTGTTCATGCTGCTGTTGCGACGGAACGCTTCGGTCTGGATTCCAACGGCCCACGCCTGATGTGCCCGGCTTGCCCGGATCCAGTCTTTGACTGTGTGCTGCGTATCGAACCAGAGACGGTAGTGAGTGCCGGCCTGCGCCCCGGTGATGCGTCGGGGACTCCATGTACATTCTTCGTCGGGCGTTTTCGGGAGCCAGTCGGGGGGGTAGTACTTCTTCATGACGCTCAACGGGTCAAGCCCCTCGGCGCCGAACTCCCCGCATCCGTACATCCACCCCTTTTTGATCGGCATCCAGAAACCCTTGTGGAGCTTACCGAGGTCGAGCATGTGGCCGTTGTACCACCCGCAATAGCAGTGATTGTCGGGGTAGCCGGGCGCGGGAGGGTCGTAGTCGCCGTCGACGGCCTTGATGACCCGGTCGGGGTTGGCCAGGCGAACCGCCCTGTCGGCGGCGGCGAAGAAGCTCTCGAGCTGCTCTCGCGTCGCTTCACGCGTACGCTTGATATGGTGCCAGTTCCAGGGAAAGGGCTCGTTGATATACGTTACCACGACATTGCAGGGGTGGTTTCGGACCAGCCGTTCCATCTCGTGGGCCTGCCGCACGCATTCGCAGAACTGATTGGGCCGAAGCTTGCCGAAGAGGGGAAGGTCGGTCTGGGTCATCACGCCCAGACGGTCGCAGTAGTCGTAGATTTCGGGCTGCACCGGCCGCTGCGTCAGACGGAGGAAATTCATGTTGGCTATCTTTGCCAGGAGAAGGTCGTCGCGGAGCCGGCGCCAACGTTTATGGAAGACGCACTGCTGGAGGTGGCCCATGGTGTTTGCGCCCCGGAGACGAACCTCCCTGCCGTTGAGATACATACGCCCGCGCGGCGTACTCCGCTCGTCCATGACAAAGCTTCGCATGCCGAACTGCCTGCTCTGTCTGTCGACAAGTTTCCCCGTGCCGTCGCAGAGCGAGACCTGAAGCTGGTACAGCCACGGTTGGTCGGGTGACCAGAGACGTGCCCGCGGCATGTCGAAGGAAAGTCGCAGGAAGTGAACCCCGGAGCGAAGCGGTTCGATGGTGGGAAAGGATCGATTGCGGAACACTGTCGTGCGAAAGTTGCGGCCGAATACCGAGAGTCGAACGCGATAGTCCTTCTCCTCACGCGTGGTATTCCGGATTTCCACCCACGCTTCCGCCCGTCGAAGGTTTCGATCGGGCCGTACGAAAATGTCGTCGACGAACATCTCCGGTCGCGCTTCGAGAAATACGTCTTGATAGATGCCCATGCCGGCCGGGCAATGATGCCACCCCTTCTCGGGGTCATCGTAGCCCAACCCGGTCGCGGCGTACACCTTTTCCCCTCTTCCCTGCTGCATCGTGAAGTCATTCTCGACCTTCACCAGTACCACATTCTCTCCGGTGTGGAGATGGGGGGTGCAGTCAAACTCGAATGGCGCAAAGAAACCCTCGTGGGAGCCCGGGAAGGCACCGTTGACAAAGACGTGGGCCTTGTAGTCGACTGCCTTGAAACAGATGTAGACCGCGCCGGCGCGCATCATACCCGGACCGACATCGGCTTTCATCCGGTACAAGGTTGTTGCCTTGCCCAGCGGTTCGCCGTAGTGGGGCAGCTTGACCCGGCGCCAGGTTCCCTTTCCGGCGAGCGCACGGCTGAAGTCACGGCGGTCTTCGTCCGTCTCGATGCGCCAATCGGCCTGGGTGATGGGCATGCGGTTTCGCCCGGGGACGTCCCGTGGGGCGAAGTTTCTGAGAAAAGGGGCGTATTCGGCCCTGCGTCGCTTCAGCAGGACGTTCAGCTCACGTCTTGAGCTTAGTTTCTTGAGAGGAGTCCAGACGGTTTTTGCGGGCTCGTGTGCGGCGGGAAGGGGATTTCGGTGGAGTTCGGGAGGGGAGGGAGCCACGAGCGTCTTGTCCCGATAGGACTGTCTCTGAGCCGCAATCTGAGCGTACAAATCAAGCTGTGGTTGGTCTGAGGGCATGGCTATGCTCCGTTGGGGGTGATACGGCAATGGCTGCTCCACCGGTGCGCTGCAGTGTCGGTCGAGGCGGTGACGGTTTCGGGGTGGGCGGAGCCCGGGCGTTCCCGTGCTTTTCCCCCGGCGCCTTCGGAGAAACTCTCAACCGAGTGCGCCGCGCCGACCGGGACGGCCGGGTTGCGTGTCATGGTCGGTCCGTTCATACTCGTGTACAGGTGCACGCCGGGCCTCGGGAGTATTCGGAACTCATCAATTGCGACCGGGCACCCGTTCATCATTTCCTTTTCGTCTTCGGTACGTCAGGTAGGAGAAGCTCACGTCTTTTCCACTCAGGCGGTCGCGGCCGCGGTGGTCTTCTCTGCAGGCAACGCGCCACTCCCGGTCGTCGACCTCGGGAAACAGGACGTCGCCGTCGTAATCCTCGTGGATTACGGTCAACTCGAGCGTGTGGGCGATCGGCAGGGCCTGGCGGTAGACCGAAGTTCCTCCGGTAATGAATGCTTTGGGGGCGTCTTTATTCCGGCAGTGCGCGACAGCATCGTCCAGCGAGAAGAAGGCCGTTGCGCCCCGTGGGTGGTATCCTTTATCAAAGGTAAGCACGAGGTTCTCGCGTCCGGGCAGCGGTCGTGATGAGGCGGGCAGTGATTCAAAAGTCCGATCACCCATGATACAGGGATGACCCATGGTAAGTGCCTTGAACCGCGCGAAGTCTTCGGAGAGCCGCCAGGGTATTCTGCTCCCGCTGCCGATGACACGGTTGCGGGCCAGGGCGGCGATGATTATGATCCTGGTCGGCGCGATCGACATCATACGGCGATCTCGAATTGGATGCGGGGGTGATGGCGGTAGTTGTGCACGGTGGAATGCTCGGCGGTCCAGTCGAAGATCGAAGTGAAGGGGTGTGTTACCACCGCGGGAAGTTCGAAGGGCTCCCGTCCCAATTGCAGATTGAGCCCGTCGACGTGGTTGACGTACACGTGGGTGTCGGCCAGAAAGCCGACAAGGCGGCCTTCACGAAGCCCGGCTTCGCGGGCCAGCAAGTGAAGCATGAGGCCGTAGCTTGCGATGTTGAACGGCAGTCCGAGGGCCACGTCGACCGAGCGCTGGCTCCAGAGAAGGTGCAGGCGTTCGTCGGAGACTACCACTTGAAAGCAGAAGTGGCAGGGCGGAAGCGCCATGCGGTAAAAATCGACGGGGTTCCATGCGGAGACGATCATGCGGCGATCTCCGGGGTCTGCTTTGAGGGTACCGACCACCGCGGCAAGCTGGTCGACACCTTTCCCTTCGGGCGGTGAATCGTATGCTGTATACGAGGCGCCGAAATGGCGCCATTGCCATCCGTAGATCGGGCCGAGTTCTCGTTCCTCGGCCATCTTTTTTTTCGTTTCCGGTTCGTGACCGTACGGCACTTTGTCGGGGCTGCACCACTCATCCCAGATATGGTTGTTGCGGTCCTGAAGCCAGTGCTTGTCGGTAATGCCCTTGATAAAGAATTCCAGTTCGGTGGCCACCAGTCTGAGCGGAACCCTTTTCGTGGTCAGCAGCGGAAAGCCTTCGGCCATGTCGTGCTCGAACATGACACCGGGGTAGCTGATGGTGTCGATGCCGGTTCGAGACGATTTCGGGCTGCCCTCGCCGAGAATTTTTCGTACTATGGCATGGTAGGATTTCATGATCGATCCGAGATACCGTGGTTCATCCGAACGGAAAGAAAATACAAAAGCGTGGCGGCCGCTGCCGGAGAGAGGGCAACGGAGCCGGTTTCGATTCGTATGGCTGCCCGCGGCGGGAGATACTATACGGGGGTATAGTCACCCTCAATCTCCATACCGTCGGGCACCCGGGCCGCCGCAGCCCGCGGGGCCATGATTCGTGTCCGGCCGCGGATAACAACGTTGGCGCCGAAGGTGACATCGCCTTCAACTCGCAGCGATTCGCATTCGGCCAATGAGGGGCTCCCGTGGGGGAATCGGCTCTCAAGCTGGTCGATCGTCCGGTAGAATTTCTTGTCCAGCTCCACGAGCGGATTGTCGGTTCGCCGCCGGGGGGCGGGTGAAAGCCGGCCGCCGGCTTCGAGTCGAACGGAGTCGGATCTGGTCAACAGCAGATCTCCACAGTCTTTCACCGGGAAGAACCGCGTGCGTGGCACACGGATTGCCCCGGCACCCTCAAAGAGCGCAATCGCCGCCCCCATGGCGGATTCCAACTGAAAGACAGGGGGCGAATCCGGATCGCGTGGATCGAGGGTTTTGGGATTGCAGATCATGGGCAGCGGCAGTGACCCGCCGCGTGAGGCGAGCTTCTCTGAGAGCTGTTTCAGGTCGATCCAGATGGAATTGGTGTTGAAATAGCGGTGCGTAGTGATGTCGCCGAGCATTCCTTTGTCGGCATCCGGGGTCTGGGATGACTCTCGAAGCACCAGTCCGCCTTCTCGGGACGTGGCAAGATGTCCTCCCTTGCGATCCATCTCGGTCCGCGCGGCCACTTCCATGAGAAACGGGGTTCCGGTTCGAGCCAGGTAGGCGGGAATGCGCATGTCGGGAAGTGCACCGAGGTTGTCGATATTGGAAATGAATGCGTAGCGGCTGCCGTCGGCCAGAAGCCGATCGAGCATCCCCGACGTCTGGAGGGCGACGTAGAGTTCTCCGTGGCCGGGCGGGTTCCATTCCAGGGTCGGATCGGCGGGCCATTGCGCCGGGGCAAGCGTGTCTCTGAGAATCTTGGGGAACTTGTGCTGGAGAAACGTCTCTACGCGCAATGTTTGCGGATCGCTGATGCGCCGCAGTGCGGCCATTGTCTCCCGATGAGTGGAGAAACTGTTCATGAGAACCAGCGGTGTTATGACTCCGCCGCGGCGGTTGAGGTCCTTTACCTGTTCGGCGACAATGTCGAGAAAACTTCGGTCCTGCTTGACCTTGAGGATACCTTTCGGACCTTTCAGGCCCATTGATGTTCCCAGACCGCCGTTGAGTCTCAGCACGACGGTTGCCTTGAGCAGCTTGGCCTCGTCCCCCGGCGCGGGGGGGAGGGTTTCGAGGTCGACAAGGTCACGGTCCCGGAGGGGAGTGATTTCGGACTCGGGAATCATTCCCCTCCGGCCGCGCAGAAGTTGGTCGAAGTATTTCCTGAAGCTGTCGATGACCGGTTTGGGCAGCCCTTCACCGGCCATCTTCTCCTCAAAAGGACGAAATCGGTTGTCGTTGTCGGACATATACGAACTCATGCTGCTGCCTTTCAGAAGGAAGTAGCCCCTGGGGACTTGTTTACAACAGGGAAATTGGTCGCCGTCGGTACTAAAATATGTTCGGTGCGGAGGACACAGCCGGGGCGGCAACCTGTCGGCAACCGGACACGTCGATGTGGAGAGGTCGGACAGGCTGATGCGTGGGCTCGTCCCCGGCGGGCGGCTTAGCCCGATTCCGCGGGTGCCGCACGGCCCGGGATTTCCACAGGAGTTCTGGGGCAAGGTGCTTTGCTATATTGTAACACATTACTATAAAGTGAGTTAGGGGTGTTTTGGTGCAGTTGGTGAAGGTGGTTTGGTGGGGTTGACGGGCGAGGGCGCAGGTTGGTCGAGGAGGAGGAAATGTGAAGAAATTGCCGGAAGGCGGTGGTGAGCGGGTATGTGCCGGCACCGAGGTGAAGGGGCGGGTTTGTATCGAAGCAGGGCACCTTGACAAGAGGTAACAACGACGTTTCGGGAGCGGTGTCGGGAAAGCGTTTGATTTTTCTCGGCCACAAAGTATATTAGGGGTGTTAATGGGTGTGATCGGCTTTGTTTGACGGGCTCTGGAAGAGGTCCGGCGCTTTGCGGGGCAACGTACAGGAGGCTTGCAGTGTGGAAGGCGGACGCGGCGCAGATGGCTGACATTTCCGCACCCGTACCGGCCAGGGTTCTGGTGATCGATGATGAGACCACCGTGTGCATGGCTGTCCGGGACCTTCTGGAACTGTCGGGGCATCGTGCGCAGTATGTCGGTTCCGCCGAAGAGGGGCTGGAGTACCTCAGTGCTCATCCCGATACCGACGTGGTATTGCTGGATATCATGCTGGGTGTTGGGTTGAATGGGCTTGAAGCTATCACGGCCATTCGGGAGGAGTACAAGTACGTCCAGGTTATTATGTTTACTTCGCAGGATTCGATCGAGGCCGGTGTGGAGGCCATGCGTCGAGGCGCTTTCGACTATGTCATCAAGCCGTTTGATGAAGAAGACTGTTTGAAGAAGGTTGCCGCCGCTGCGGAGAAGAAGCGGCTTGAGCGGCTCAATGATCTTTATCTTGGGATTCTGGTTCACGATCTGAAGAATCCGGTTCAGGTTATCAGCGGTGCGGCGGAGCTGTTGGATACGCTGGTTTCTTCTCAGGGTGGGGAGACCGGCCGCCGCTACATCAAGGTGCTGCGGAGCGGGTTGCACCAGATCGGGATGATGATTGAGAACATTTTGAGCATCACGAAGTTCGAAGCCGGGGCTCTTGTGCCCTCGGTTGCGCCTCATGTGCCCGAGGATCTCATACGCAGCGCCGTTGAGCCGCTTCGCGGCGATGCGGAGTCCTCGCAGCGCACACTGGAGATTCGCGCCGATTCGGAGTCCGGCGGACCGGTTCACACCGACGGAGATATGGTGGCGAGGGTTGTGCTCAATATAGTGAGTAACGCGTTGCGATTCACTCCCACGGGGGGACGTATTGAGATATCCGTTGGCCGAACCGGGGACGACCGCGTGAAGGTAAGCGTGGGCAATACGGGTTCTTTTGTCGAGGAAAGTGAACGAGAGGCGATTTTCAACAAGTTTTCCAGCGTGCAATTGCGAACGAGGGGGGGAGGAGCGCGGAATTTCGGTCTCGGTCTGACCTACAGCAGGATGGCCGTGGAGGCCCTGGGCGGAGAAATCTGGGTTGACGGCGACCGGGATGAACCTTCGACCGTTTTCCATTTCACCATACTGGACCGCAAAGAGGCAGGTTGACATGGCGTACGAACGCGTGAGCAGTGAAGCAGTGCTGGCGGGGAAGATCCGTAAGGATTTTGCCTGGAAGGTCATTTCGGATTTTTCACGCTACCCGGGGTTCATGGAAAACGTGGACAAAGTGGAGACGCGGGAGAGCGGGCCGACTGAAGGCATGTCGGAGTGGTTTGTGACGATCGAGGAAGCCCCGCTTCGGTGGCTGGAGAGGGATCATTTCGACAGGGAGAGACATGAGATCCGGTTCGAGTCCGTCGACGGGGACTTTGACGAGATCAGCGGGCTTTGGCGTTTGCGGGATCACGAGGGAAGAGGTATCAAGGTGTTGTTCGATGTGGAATACAACCTGGGTATTCCGGTTATCGAAGACGTGTTGGGTCATGTCTTGCGGGAGAAGATGAAAGGGAATATGGACATGATGCTCGGGGCGATCGGAAAGGAGCTTGCGGGTTGCCAGATTGAGGAGCGCCGAAGTGCGCGCGTTCCGATCGGTACGCATGCCACCTTGCTTCTGAACGATACACCGGTGAGGGCGTACGTGGTTAACGTGTCGGGGCGCGGCATGATGTTCTACTGCGACACGCAATTCAGTGCCCCGGAGATTGTGGTCGGCGTCGGGAAGGTGAAGGCCCGGGCGGGAAAAATATTCAACGAGGGCAACGGTCGGAGTACCCGGATTATTTTCCGCGACGAGCTATCCGGGAACGACGTGAGCAGGATGGTCAAGACGCTCCACGGGAGTGCCGTGCGCACTCGAGATCGGGTGGTGATGGAGAAAGACGTCGAGTTGCGGGCCGGTACGCACAGCCAGGTCATTCACCTGATCGACATTTCCCCGCGCGGCATGCTTGTGAAATCCGAGGCCGTGCCCAATCTTGAGAACGGCTTCACGTTGGCGGGGACGACCATGGGGATGGGCAGGATTTGTCAAGACGAGGCCGCCCTCGCGACGCGGGTTGTCTTTGACCGTTCGGTGCCGGCCGGGAAGTATCAGCGTTTGCTCAAAAAGCTCGGGGATCTCTCCCTGGTCGGTTCTACGCAGTTGAAACTGCCGATCTGATATAATATTATGCAGCATCCAGAGTCGCCGGCGAAATTCGCGCTCATCGGGCACCCGCCGGATCTGCCCCTGTTTCGTGCCTACGTCAGGCACCTCAAACCGGAGAAGACGTTCCGGGACGAGTTGATTCTCAAGCTTTTTGAATGGTCCCCAGCCTACAAGGTCAGACAATGGGAAGCCCTTGAGATTCCGGGTAAGGGTGTGGCCGACGGTATCATGATCATGGTGCCGTTCCTGCCTGAGATGAAGGATATCAAGCTGCGCCGGGTAGTGGAGAAAATCGAGGGGGCGCTTGCGATCGCGGCCGACGAAGGGTGTGCGACCGCGGCGCTGGGAGCGTTTACCTCGATTGTACTTTCGGGGCGTGAGCCGGAACTGTCAAAGAAGTATGGGCTGCGTATCACCTCGGGCAACACGATGACGGCGGCGTTGATTATCCGCTCGATCGAAGAGCTTGTCGAGAGGTTTGGACTGCGACTTGAGAATCTCGTCATGACTATTATCGGGGCATCCGGGGATATCGGCAGCGGTTGCATGCTGTATTTCGGGAGCCGGGTTGGGGAGCTGAAGGTTACGGCGCGTAACGTCGATATGCTTCGAGGGATCGTGAAGAAGCAGCGGGAGCACGTGGGCTGCCCGGTCAGGATCGGTGGAGAAGACTGCAATCGTGCGTTTGCCGGAGAGGCTGATGTGGTGATTCTGGTCACCAGCGCGTACCGGTCAATCCTGAGGCTCGAAGATTTCGGTCGGGGTACTATTGTTTGCGATGCCTCGGCTCCGCTGAACGTTGAGATCAATGGGAATGGACGTTCCGAAGTGTTTCTGTATCACGGTGGCGTGGCACGACTGCCGTTCGCATTGGACCCCGGTTTTGATATCGGCCTGGCCGCACCCAACACCATGTATGGATGCATGACCGAGGGAATACTGACTGCCGTCGATCCGGCCCTTCCGGGGTCGTGGGGGCGGGGCAACATTACGATGGAGAAGCTTCGGGCCTATCTCGGAGTTCTCGACGGGGCGTCCGCGGGGGTGACCGTCGAGTTTTCCACCGGCGACAGGTTGTATTCCAGTAATGAACTCAAAGAATACGAAAGCACATGGCGACGGTTTCGGCGTGAGGCGCCGCGCGAGGGGAGGGAGAAGTCATGAGGGGCGCGGCAGGGACGGTGAAGTGCGGATGCGTGACAACGCGGCAAAAGGAGGAATTGGTGACCGACGAATTTCGTGAAAAAGTGTTTGAGGCGATTCGCAAGGAGATCGGTGCGGACCCCTCGACGGTGGACCCCGACAAACCCTTGCGGGAGCAGGTAATGGTTGACTCAATGCAGTTCATCAGCCTGATTGCGCGGCTGGAGACGATTTTCGACAAGGACATTTCCGTTTCCGCCATGCAGGTTGAGACGCTGAATGAGTTTTTGCGGTTCGTTGCGGAAGAGGTTAAAGCGAAGTAGGGTCCGGCAACGGCAGGCGTGATCAAAGGTAGCCATGCCGGTGATGACGGCTTTGCGTGCCTCTGGAGTTGAGGAAGAGCACCTCCCTGTCCCCCGGAGTTCACTACGCCGGAGGACAGCGCTCTTCTGTGAGCAGTGACATTACGGCAGGACAGTGGTCGTAGTGAACACGTGCTGTCTGGAGCGAACCTCCAGTGCATATACGCCGTGGGCGCGATGTGCCGTGGGCAGGGACACGGTGCCGCGGGCTCCGGCGATACGTTGCACACTGGACACCCTCCCGCGCGTATCGGTCAGGGTAATGGTGTACTCCATTTGCGGATACAACCCGGATACGCGCAGCAGGCCGCCGGAGAACACCCGAACGCGCGGTACGGCGTCGATGCTCAGGTCCGGCGCGGTGAACGACCCGGTCGCACCGCCCTGCGGGGTGACAAACACCACATACATATTCCCCGCACCCCCCGGCTTGTTGCCGCCGAGGGTGACCGTGCCTGCATCGAAATCCTCCTTGTAGACATCCGAGCATTCGTCGCCGCACACCTCGTCGCCGGTCTGTTCCCACGATGAAAGCCAGGACGGCAGGTCGGTTCCATGACGATAGGCAACATAGACCGTAACCGGCCGGCTGACATCGAAACTGAGGAAGTTTTCGTCCTCGGCATTGGCGTCGTTGTTGGCCGTGCGAATGTAGTGCATTCCCGCAAGATCGTCAACCGATTCAAGTGTGTACTCGCGGTCAATGTAGCGTTTGTCTCCTTCCGCGATATTCTCCACGATCTCGTAGGTCTTTCCGCTTGCCACCGTGAGATTGGTGATCGTGAGTTCACCGGAGAACGAGAATTCCATCTGATCGCCGCCGGTGTTCGGGGTTGAAGCCTTGTCGGAAATGTTGGAAACGGTCAGCGTATACGTCGTACCCAGCGTGAGTGCCGAAGTGGTCAGCATGACCGACGTCTGGTCGGACTCAAGCGATGCGCCGCTTACCGTGATGCCCCCGCTGATCTGGTAGTTGGAGGTCTCCTCGGCCGAGGCCTGCGTCACCGGCTCGTTGAACACGACTTTCACCGATGTCTCCGACTGTGCGACAATCGATGCCAATTGAGGCGGGTCCTGATCCAATCCGGTTGTGGCTGCCGCCTCGTCGCTTTTGTCACCCTCCATGCCTTCGCCGTTGACCGCGGATACCCGGTAGGTGTACTCGGTACCCTCGTTCAGGCCTTCGTCGCTGTAAGAAGTGTTGCTGCTTGTGCCGATTCCCTCGCCGTTGCGGTAGATCTTGTAGCTGTCGACGCCGCTCTCGCCGTCCGAGGCTGCGTCCCAGCTCAGGTCGATCTGCGATTTGCCCACCGCACTGGCATTGAGGTTTGACGGCGCCGACGGCGGCGTGTCGTCCTCGGGCGGCGGCTGGGGTGCGTCTCCTTCCCCCACCGCAACCGCCCAGTCCGATGAATACGGGGCCCCCCATGTCATATCGGATTGTGAAATGCTCACCGGAAGTTCCTTGTAGTTCTTCTTTGCATCCACCGCGACGGCACTGAGCTTTCCGTTGAAACCCGAGAGGTTCATCCGGATTTTGTCGGTGTTTTCCTTGTAGAATATCGCGCGGCTTTCGTCGGAGGTGATCAGGCAGTAGCCGTCCGTCAAATCATTGTCGGGCTGCATGGAGGGAAAAAGGCGGTCCTTCCAGAACGTGATGCAGGTCTTGAAATAGTGGGGATTTGAATAGGGGTCCATTTTCCAGCCTCCATCGTGGCCGAAAATGGCGCTCATCCCGCCGGCGATATTGCAGTCCCACATCTGGCGGCGAAGGTTCTCTTCGTTGCCCAGACGACTGTCGTACCAACGCTCGTCGTTGGAGTGGGCCTTGTTTGAATTGGAGTTGAGCACACCGACAATATCCGAATAGGATTGACCACCGAACCAGTGCCCGCGCGAGTAGAAATCCGCTTCGGGCCACAAGGAGTAGTTGATATTGCCTCCCTGATCACGCGCGCCGAGCATGTGATCGTAGGCCATGTTGTCTCGGAGGTAATTGCCCCAACCTCTCAACTCCGATGTGCTGACGTGTTCGGGAAGGTCGTAGCCGTAGCCCATGATCCATCCGGGTACGGGGCCCAGACGGGAGCCGATGTAGCGCAGTAGTTTTTTCTCGCCTTCGGTTGCCGCCCCGTTGTCGCTGAAACCGGCTTGCACGCACTGCTTTCTCGCGCAATCTCCGCAATACCATATATGCGTAACGCCGCCACGATTGCGGACCTTGTTGATCATCTCTTCAAGGACATCGAAGGAGCGCGTATCGGGGTCCCTGTTTTCGAACTTCGAATCACCGTCACGGTTGACCCAGTAACCGGCCATGAACACGAACACCCCGTTGAACCCTTCATCGCCCATCCATGTATCGAGCCACCCGTCGATCTCGGAGGAACTCCAGTTGAAATTGCTCTTCTCGAATCCCATCCTGAAGTGGGGGACAAAGGTCTGGAGGTCTCCCGAGGAATTGTACCGCGCCCACTTGTTGCCGACATGCCACGCACCGCCGGCTCCGGGTGATTGAGAAGCCTTCGCGAGACCCGGCGCGGGGACGGTGGTAACGAACCCGAAGGCATCCTTGTCCGGATTGGGCTCAATGGTAACCGTGCCGCTGTGGCCGCTCAGGTCGGGATCGTCGCTTGCCGTCGTAAACGTCCAATCACCGAGCTGTGTGCCGGAGAATCGGAATTTCCACACCGTGCTGCCTGCGTAGAACATGCCGACGGTTCGTTGTTCCGCGCTTGCGGTATGCGTGAATGTCGCCGAAGCGACGAGGTCGAAAGGATTGCCGTCGTAGTCGGGATTGTCCAGACTCCACTCCAGTACCGGGGTAAAGAGGGTCCCAACCTTGTTCATTTCCGCGGCGTGGACAGCGAATGAGCAAAACAGAAGCGTCGCGGACAGCAATGAGAGATGGGTTTTCATCATGCCTCCTTGTGAAGCCGAAGCTGACACGAAATTCAGCTCCGAACGTGGTTTGAATTGCCGGGAAACCCTTTTCCCACGTGTCGGCTCCCATCTTGCATTGATAATGTACCAGCTTTCTGTCATTATTACCGGCCTTTATGTGCCTTCTCAAAGCTTTTAATGTGTTCAAGTGTTCAAGCGCCTATCGGGGACGGGGTAATATTTATTGTATTTATCTTGTCCCACCCCCCAGTCGACTCTCTCCTGGTGTGTCCGAAGAAATCCGTTTTGGGTATTACTGGCGCGTTGACGAAGTCAACGAGCACGGCACGACCGAGGGTGAAGTGTGGAGCTTCACGACAACAAATGATGCCGTAGAAGCATTGGTCCGTTCGGCTCAGACGTTCTCGGCGCCGGGCCTCTCCCGGGCCGGCAGGAATATCGTGCTGCGAAGCGGCTTCCTGAAAGGCGGCCGGGCGGTGATAACCGTCGGCGATGTCCGGGGAAGAATCGTGTGCAGCGACCCGATCGAAAAGGTCCCGGGCCTGCAGGCGATTTCACTGCCCGCGCGGGCCTCCGGTATCTATATCGTGACCGTAACCATCGGTACTACGCGGCTTCGCAAAGCATTCACCGGGATACCATCTGCTCCGTAGTCGAGCCGGCGGGGGACGTTATGCTTGTGCGGATACAACGTCGGGAGTAAGGACCTGTGAACACATCGAGGGTTTTCACCGGATTGCCGGCCCGGCTCGCCGCCGCGGTTATGCTGACAGTCGGTCCGCGGGTGTGGGCCGAACGTACCCTTGTGGACATTATCGTCGGGCAGGGCGTGAAGGCCGAGCTTCACCGGTATACCGACACCCGGCGGCCGCTGAAGCAGCGGCAGGCTGAGATCGAGGAGTTGGGCGCACGAGGCGACGCTCAGTCCGTCCGGACCCTCATGGCACTGGGTAGCGCCGATGCGTATGTCAAGGTGAAGGCAATCGAGTCGCTGGGGGAGATCGGGGGCGGCAACGGCGGTCTTGCCAAGTCCCGCAAGGCGGGTATCGATGTGGCCGCATACCTTCGGGACAAGCTCGATCACCCGGAACCCGGTGTTGTGTGCGCGGCGATACGGAGCCTGGCGCGTGTGGAGGGCACGCGCGCGCTGGGGGATGTTGGAGAGTTTCTCGATCGGAACCGCGAGCGGATCGACGGATTCCAGGGCGTGGTGCTTCCGGTGGGAGTGAAGGCGCTTGCCGACATCGACGATCCTCACAGTGTGGCGCTGCTGAGCAATGCGCTCGATGCGAACCACTACTACCGAACGGGCAAGAGCAGGCTGCCGCACAAAGCCCGGGTGCACTCGTGTGCCACGGGCGACAACGGCTACTGCAGGGGCACATCGGCGGGTGAGACGTGGGCCGCGGAAGCACTGGATACGTGGAAGACAAGTGAAGCGGTCGATCCCGACGGGCTGGCCGGGGCGGTCTTCGAGCTGGGCGGGGATATTCTGGATGAAACCTCGTACGGCTCCAACAGCTCGTATGCAAAGGGCAGCGTTTCCATCACAAAGCTGCACCAGTACGGGTGCAATATTCGGTTCGTTCCGGCCAGTTCATGCAGGACCGGGGGTCTGGGCGGGGTCACCAACACGCAGAATATCGTGGACGGTACGCACAACGTCTTGAGTATCGGCGCTACGGGGGGATTGTGGCAGCCGGGATTCCGGATCATGGAATCATCGGACCGATCCTTCAGAAGCAGAATCAACAGCGGTATGCCCCGGGGCAAGGCCCTGGTTGCTTCGTACACATTCTCCCGGCAATCGCAGAAGATGACTATCATGTACGGCGATCTCTCGCTTTCGTCAAATACCGGAGAGAATGAGGTGGCCCCGGAGAACGGCATTCCCACGATTTCACTTCTTCGGCCCGTTCCCGGCCGCCCGATAGTGGGGGAGCCGGTGCGGTTCACCGCTGTCGTAGACGATCCCGACGGGGATCCTCTCGAAATCGAATGGTTTGTCGGCGAGACGCGAGACGCCGCAACCGAGTATGTGCTTTCGAACGTCACCGACGACACGGTTACGTTTTCCTATTCATACGGGGAGACCGGGACGGCACGGCCGTATGTTGTCGTGAGAGACCCGTGGATGACGGGCGGACGATCGGAGCGGCTCGAGCTGAAGGTGGGCGATCCCGCCGAAGTGAACCTCAAGACCCTTGTGTCGGCCCTCGATCCGGGATTGATGCTGGTTGCCGAGAGCACGGAGGACAAGGCCCTGGTCAGAGTGGACAGTGCGGGAGAGGATCAGCGGCATGTGTGGGATATGGAGCCGTACCGGTACGGGCGGTTCCGGTTTCGCTCACCGTGTTCACCGTTCATGGTCGAAGGGTTGCGAGGCTGTGCCGCAGCGTGAATGCCGGAGGAAGGGCGGCATTTGATATACGCACTGTCGCTCCCGCCGGTACGGCCTGTATTGTTCGAATTGGCGGCGTGGGGTGGAGGAGACTGGTGCGGACGGGCATTCGTTGAGCGAAAGGCGCAATTGAGCGGTGCGGTAGTGCTCTTCGCGGCGGGTACTCCTCACCGGAACCATGTCGGGAGGCAGAGCAATGACAGGAAAATCATGGGTGCCGTCAACCGTCAGGGCGGCTGCAATTCTGGCTGTTTCCGTTTCGTTGGCGGTTGCGGACCGCACGATGGTGGATATTGTTGTGGCCGAAAATATCATGACGGAGCTGCGGCCCAGACTCGACCGGCTCGCAACCGACCTTCGAAACGAAGGCTATACCGCCCGCATCACGTCCTGGCCCGCGGGTCGCAGTGCCGGCGATGTCCGGCAACACCTCAGGAATGCCTGCGACAACGATGACCTGCAGGGTGCTCTACTGGTCGGGCACATTCCCGTGCCGGTCATGAGGAACGACGAGGGGCAGTACTCGAGGAATACCGACATGCCCTACTGGAAGATGGTGGGGAACGGGATTGACCTCAGCGGCAAGATCAGAACGTGGAATATCTGGATAAGCCGCTTCTATTCAGATCGCCTGGAAGTGGAAAGGATCGGCAATGCACTGGATGCGAACCACGCCTATCGTACCGGGTCAACGCGTCTGGCCCATAAGGCTTTCACGAACCGAGGCAGTGACTGGGGCGGAATCGCCAAGGCACGGGAGCTGGCGCAGGCGGCATTGGAGTTCTACCCGGAAAGCGAGGCGGTTTCTACACCGGGGGAGGCGCTTTGGAGCGCAGGTGGGGACTTACTGGTCGAAGTCCAGCATGGGAACGAGTCAAGGTACAGCGATGTTTCCATAAGCAAGCTATTTCAGAATGGGTGCACTATCAGATTCATATTTAATAACTCGTGTGATTCGGGTGCATTAACCCGAAGTTCCCCCCACCGTAAGCAGCATTTTCCCGTGTAACATTCTGAA
>CAZNDN010000038.1:0-6180 GCA_964571815.1 uncultured Fibrobacterota bacterium
CGCTCCAGGGCTATCTTGACGGGGCCCGAAATTGCCCACGGGCCTTCTTCGTTGATCTTGGCTACACCGGGATGTTCCTTGTCGTCCGTGCGGTACACGCTCAGGGCTTCCTTCTCAAGATCGCGTTTGAACTTGCCCGACACTTCGATCATACCGACCACCGTCCCATCATCTTTCTTCAATCCGATTCTGTCGCCTTCCTTCACCTCGCCGTAGGTTGACTCGTCCACCGGGAGCACGATCGGGACCGCGAACAGGGCTCCGTCGGAAAGACGCATGCTCTCAAGAATTCCCTCGTAATCTTCCCGGGAGACGAACCCCTTGAGCGGACTGAATCCGCCGATTCCTATCATCAACGCATCGAACACGAGCCGTTCGCTCAGCTTCAGCATGCGTGCACCGTCAGTTATTTTGTCAAGCTCGGCCCCGTCGATATATCGCTCGACAAGCGTCCCTCCGTGTGGATCCACCATTCACGTGCCCCTTTCCTGAAAAGGTAGGTCATAGAGTACGGACGTACCTTCCCCCCGTCGGCGGTACCGGTGCATTTTGTCCACACCAGTCCTCCTCAAGAAGAAACGTCCCTGATTATCGGTCTTCAGGAAGCCCCGTGATTGCCCTCGTCGGACAACGCCCCGACTTCCTGCTTCAACTCCGCAATCTCACGCCCGATCCGGTCAAACTCATGCATGCGTGCTCTCAGGTATGAGCGCGTAATGCGGAGCTTCTCCTTCATACCCTTAGGCGTAAGCACATACTGCCACTTAATCCGTCCGGGATGGTTCCTGAGTCTCCGCGCCCGAATCAGCCCCTGTTCCACCAGTCCGGCCAGGACATAGTTGGCTTTGCCCAGGCTCACGTTCAACGTGCCTGCCAGGCTCCGCTGCGTGTGGTTGGGGTTTTTTTCCAATTCGCGAATGAGCTTGTATTCAATCATGTCGCCGTTCTGTTCAAGGGTTGAACAGATAAGTATACAATCGGCGCATCACCGGCGCAAGTCCTTCGGGCGGATAAAGTTGACCCCCTGTCCTTCGGACAGTACTTCAACGGCGCGTCATTCTCTGCGCCGGCCACTGCCTCAGGTGGCCTTTCCACCGCGCAGGAAGTGGTGAAGTCTCAAGTCGACAAACGACGGGCGATGAAAGTGCACCAATGAAAGCACGCCAACGAAAATGAACCCGGATGCATAAAGCATAAGAAACGGGCTCACGACGAAATTGGTGTAGCCGAAGAACAGGTAGAAGCTGGCGAGGCAATAGAGGCCGAAAAACAGCTCCGCCATGCAGGTAATATCTTTCAAGGGACGGTATGCGGCCTTGCGCTGCTCCCCTTTCTTCGGGGTCCGGTGGAACGGAGACTTCATCCGCAATACCGCTTCCAACACCGCCTTGCCGTTGTTGACCGCCAGCCCGGTACCGATCAGCATCATGACCGGGACCAGCAGGAATTTTTTCAGCCCCCGGTTTCCAAGGCAGTGTTGCGACACCATGTACATCGTCGACGGTCCGCTGGTGGCAAGCACCATCGCGAACACGATCATCGCAAACAGAATCGGCGCCGGGGAGATTTTGACAAAGAAAAGCACCGGCATAGACAGCAGCGCCATCATGAGCATCAAGGGGTGGACCACGTAATGCGTGAGGTGGAGCATGGCCTGGATGAATTTGAACACCGGTACCTTTTTCTTCCAGAGCAGCGGAACGATCTTGATCGCCGTCTGGATCGAACCCTTGGCCCACCGGAATTGCTGATTCTTGAATGCATTGATGTCTTCGGGGATTTCGGCGGGCACCTCTATTTCGGGCACGTATTCGGTTTCCCAATCCTTCAACTGCATGCGATACGAGAGGTCCATGTCTTCGGTGAGCGTGTCGTGCTGCCATCCTCCCGCCGATTCAATGGCAGATCGTCGAAACATCCCCGCGGTGCCGTTGAAATTCATAAAAAGCCCGTTCCAGCTCCGGGCCGCCTGTTCCACCATAAAATGGCCGTCAATCCCCATTGCCTGCCCCCGGGTGATCAGGGAAGCGCTCCGGTTCAAATGTGTCCACCGCCCCTGCACCAGTCCCAGCTTCGGCCTGTCCCGAAAGAAACACACGGCCCGTTTCAGGAAATCGGGGTGGGGGACGAAATCGGCGTCAAATATCGCCACCAGCTCCGCTTTCGTGTGCTGGAGCCCGTTCTGAAGCGCCCCCGCCTTGAAACCCGTGCGATCGGACCGCCTGACAACCGAGATATTCACTCCTTCATCCTGCAGCCCTTTCACCGTCGCATCAACCAGTTCGCGGGTGTCGTCGGTGCTGTCGTCAAGCACCTGAATCTCGTGGCGCGATCGGGGATATTCCATGCATGCCACCGCCTTGATGGCCCGTACGGCGACACTTTTCTCGTTGTACATGGGAAGCTGCGTGACCACAAGCGGACAATCCGCCTCTTCCAACGTCTCTCGACCGTTGTCCATGGTGCGCCGATGCCGGCGGGTGCGGTCCTTGCGGGCGCGCAGGAAAAGGAAGGTCAGCAGGTAGCACTGGATACCGTAGGCAAGGAGAGTGACCGAGCATACGACATAGAGAACGATCAAAAAGATAATCACGCCCATAGACCCCTTCCATCGCAAGGGACAAGTTGTCCGGGCGGGGGTTGGTCACCTGTTTGCTTCCCCCGCATCGGCCCGGGTTCAAAAAATAATTATCGAGAGTAGCATGAGGGGAAAAAAACTACCAGTGATGTAACTTCGCCGGAGAATCGGCCGCGAGAGCTTCGATGGTTTGTCGTATTTCCCGAAAGAGCGAGGCATCACGAACCATGTCGGCAAGCTTCAAATCATCCCAGCCGGTTTGTTTGACTCCGAGCACTTCGCCGGGCCCCCGGAGCTGAAGATCGGCCTCGGCCACGGCGAACCCGTCGTGCTCTCCACGGAAGAACCGGAGCCGTTTTTGTGCTTCGGACTCAGGGGCCGAGTTCGTCAGGAGAAAGCAGTACCCGCGCCTCCCGTCCCTGCCGATTCGGCCCCGCAACTGGTGAAGCTGGGAGAGGCCGAAACATTCGGCGTCTTCGACCACAAGAATCCCCGCCCCGCCGACATCGACTCCCACTTCGACAATGGTGGTGGCCACCAGAAGGTCGATGTCACCGGAGGCGAAGCGGGCGAGTACCGATCTCTTCTCGGCGGCACCCAGTCTGCCGTGAAGCAAACCAAGGCGGACGCCGGCCGGCGCAGAGGCGCGAAGCCGATCGAATGTTCTCCGGGCCGAGGATTTGGACCAACCGTCTTCCGACTCCTCCGCGTCCACCCGCGGGGTCACATAAAAGATCTGCCTGCGGTGATTGCGTGCCTGGTCCATAAGGAAGTCCTGCATGTCGTCCCGCTTTGTCTCCGGGACAAGGTGGGTGGAGACCGCCGGGTTCCCTGAGGGGCGCGAGCGAAGCGTGACCACGTCGAGGTCGCCGTAGAGGGAGCCGGCCAGCGTATGAGGAATCGGCGTGGCGGACATGAGAAGGAAATCGGAGGTTGGTTCCTTCTCCTGCAAAAGGAGACGCTGTCGAATACCGAACTTGTGCTGTTCGTCGATGACGATCATGGAAAGAGCGGCACACCGGACCGACTGGGCCAGAAGTGCGTGCGTGCCGACCACACAACGGGTTGTTCCCCGCGCAAGGCCGGTGAGTGTCTTTTGCCGATCCACCGCTGCCATGCCGCCTGTCAGTGTTCCCCACGAAAGTCCCAGGCGATCGAGCCATTGTCCGACTACCCGGGCCGTCTGATCGGCAAGCACCTCCGTGGGCGTCATCCACACGACCTGCCGCCCCTCGTTGAGCGCCGGGAGGCACGCACAGAACGCAACCAGGGTCTTGCCCGAACCGACGTCTCCCTGCAGGAGACGGTGCATTCGCCGATCGCTCGCGGAATCTTCATGCAGTCGATCAATCGCTTCACGCTGGTCGTTGGTGAGAGCGAACGGAAGTCCCTCACGGAAGCGCTCGTAAAGCTCACCCGGTTTCATCGATCTCCCCGGCAGTGCGAATTTACGCCGGCTCCACTGAAGCTGAATTGCCAGGTGATACAGTTCTTCGTAGCGAATGCGACGTCGGTACCGTTCGAGTTGCGAAAGGTCCGAAGGGAGGTGCAGCTCCCGGTAGCACTGGGAAAGTGGGGGGAACCCTTTCTCTTTTTCCACCGCACCCGGTATAGTGCGCGGGTAGTTCCTCAGATGATCCAGGACCCACCGCACCCCTTTCAGCAGAACATTCTGCGTAATGCCCGCTTCACGCATGGCATTGGTGAGGCTGTAGCGCGGCATGAACGGAACGTCGGGTGCGTCCCTGTCCTTAGGCAGCGTCTCGCTGATCGGATGTATCATTTGTGGGCCACGGTAGTACCCGACAGTGCCGGTGAGGACAAGCCTCATCCCGGTCCGCATTGACTTGCGCATATAGGGTACGCCGTGAAACCACACCGCATCCATGGTTCCCGTTGCGTCCTTCACTTGAATGCGGAGGCGTGGCCTTCGTCCTCGCTCGACGCGGGTGGTGCTGATCTCGCCGGCTATCGTGGCTTGATTCCCTTGATGCGACGGTAGATCGCCGATCGAGACCACGCGGGAGCGATCCACGTATCGCAGGGGAAAATTGGCGAGAAGGTCGCCCAGGGTGAAATACCCCCCGGCTTTCATTGCTTCAACGCGTCGTGGGCCGAAACCGGGGATGACCGACAGTGGAGAGAGAAAGTCGATCCTGCTTTCGGGACGCCGTGTAACAACCCGGGTTGTCATCGATGCCTGCCGCCGATGCCGTGGATGTGCTCGAAGGCCCGTCCGGGTCGGGGGGACAGGCCGTAGAGAAAATAGAAGCTGAGGTGGTGGCCCTACAACAAAGAGTTCATGCGCCGGGCTCGCCGGGGGTTCCACGCTGGTCGGTTACCGACTGCTCGATCGTGGTTTCCGCGCCGATCCAGTGGCGGCCGAAATTGTTGTAGCGGGGGTCTGCGCACAATGAATCCAGGACGACCGATCGGTCGGGACCGGAAAGCGACGGCCACTCCACGTCGTCATCGCCGGGTGCAATCACCACGCGGTCCAGTACCGTGCTGTCGGCCGTGCGCAGGGTCAGCCAGTTCCCCGTGGTTGTGGAGAAGTTCAACGCGCCCTGCGTGGTATGCCAGGTATCGGCCCAGGTCAGCGGGCCGCGGCCGACCACAAAAAAGCCTCCCGCCGAAACGCTGATGTCCGCAAAATAGCGATATGTCCCGTCAATCTCCAGAATAAGCGTGTCATACGAGACCTCAACCGTCGAAGGATTGTAGAGTTCCACATATTCCGAATCGTCGGCGGCATACATGATCTCGGTGATAATCAACTCGCCCAGTTCCTGAGTATCGACCGGAGGTTGATCGAAACCGCCCAGGGCGACGGTTACGCCGGGCTCCACGATGTCGGCCACCAGAATCAGCTCGCCGGGAGTTTGGTTGAAATCAATGGGTACCGTAAGCATCTTTCCCACTTCATAGGTCATCTCCAAACTCGCCCGGTAGAGCGTATCGCCCGTGGTGTCGACCGCCGCGACGGTCAAGACTCCCGCGGTGTTGTCCGGAATACGGTCGATACTCAACGAGATCTTGGGGGAGCGGCGAACCCGGGCCTCCCACTTCGACCCGTCGGCATCGGAGACAAACTGTGCGAATACCGAGTCTATCGAGGTCGGAACACCGGAGAAGTGAAGGTAGAGCGAGCCGCATCCGGGCATGAGAACTACCGAAATCTCGGCCACTGCATTCGGCGCAATATCACACGTGTTCGATTCGATTCCGTGGATCGTGTCGCCCCCCTCATCGGTCGTCCATACTTCCACCAGCCGGTCCTCGCCGGCCGGAATGTCGTCAAGCACAAGCTCAAGCATGCCGTCCGAGGCCCCGTCCCGCCCGAAGGCGAACGCACGTGAGGCCATGTCCTCGCCGCTCACGGCTACCCTGAGGCTGTCCCAACTCGTGGCTTGTGTGCGCGCTCTCTTGGCGAGTGCAGCACTTCTGATTCGGACCGCTACGGAGACCGATCCAACCCCGTCGCCGTGTTTCGTCGCATTGGGCATCGTTCCGCACGATGTCAGCACTACCGCACACAACCCCGTTACCACTCCCTTGATCCAGCATCCCATCATGACCCTCCTCCCGGTTTTGAATGTTGT
>CAZNDN010000038.1:6280-30254 GCA_964571815.1 uncultured Fibrobacterota bacterium
GGCGGCTATCGCCCTTCCGCCCACGCGTCGGACGCCTGGAGGTTGCCGTCGAGGTACGTCCAGGTGATCTTCTGGTACCTCATACTGATTTCCTCAAGATGTACGTAGCGTTCCTTTGCGGGATCCTTGACGTTGTACATAAGCGGCTTGACCGAGCAGATCTTGACTCCTTCAAGTTTGTGGTTGAAGTACTCGGTCTCACTCCCCGTATCGTCGATACGATACCATTTCAGCTCCACTTCAGTGAACGTCTGGCCCTCGCATACCGCTTTGTAGAGGTATGGAGAGGCGGCATCGTAGGCTTTCACGAGCGTGATCGCCTCATGCTTGCGGGTTCCGGTCAACCGCCCCGTATCCGGGTCGGTGGGAATCCGGACCTCATGCTTGAACTCCAGCACCTCCACACTTCCCTCTCTCCCGGCAACGTCAACCGAACCCTTCACATCGCCGCCGGTCTCATCCTTCATCCACATATAGGCGGGAATAGGCATGCGTCACCCCTTTCTTGAAAAAATGATGATTGGTTTGAGATTCATGTCCCCCTTCTCAGCCTCCGACGGCAATCCTGTTGCGCGACGGGCCTTCCTGGACCTCGCCGCACGGACAGCGCTCTATTTCGCACGCGGCATCTGCGACACCAGCGACAGGTTGATATCGATCCCTTCGATCTGGAAATGCGGCATAACCGCCAGTCCTACACGGAAAAAGCCCGGATTGTCCAGCACTTCGTCGACCGTAACCTCCGCGGCTTTCAGAGGATGCGTGGCGATCAGCTCCGGCCCGGGATCGTTCATCTCGGTTACCAGCCCGTTGATCCACCCTTGCAGCTCGTCCTGAAGAACCTTCTTGCTCTTGGTCGAGCCGATATTCTCCCGCTGGAGCACCTTGAGGTAGTGAGCGATCCTGGAGACCAGGAAAATATACGGCAGGCGCGAATTGATTCTCATGTTCGCCGTTACCGTCGGATCGTCGTACTCCTCGGGCTTCTGTGCCGAATTTGCGGAGAAAAAACAGGCGTAGTTGCGATTCTTGTAAAACGAGAGCGGGATGAAACCTTCCTGGGCAAACTCGAATTCACGAGTCTCGGGAATGAGAATCTCCGTGGGGATTTTCATTTGCTTCCCCTTGCCCACATCGAACATGTGGATCGGAAGGTCCTCGACCTTGCCGCCGGCTTCGGGGCCCCGTATCTGGACGCACCAGCCGTTGTCGACGTATGAGCGGACCATGTTTGCGGCGAAAGCAAACGATGCATTGCCCCAGAGGTATTTCCCGTGTTCGTCGCCGGTAACCCCTTCCTCGTAGTTGAACTCCTTGACCGGCTGCGAGTCCTCGCCGTAGGGCAGCCGGAGAAGAAACCGGGGAAGCACCAGGCCTACGTACCGCGAGTCTTCCGTCTGGCGAAACGAATTCCATTTCAGGAATTCGGAGCGCTCCATGTAGGTATGCAGATCTTCGATTTTCGGAAGGTCCTGCACGCTTTCCTTGCCGAAAAACCGGGGCGTGGCACCGCCGAGGAACGGGCAGTGGCACGATGCGGACACCTTGGAGATTTCCTGCAGAAGGCCGACTTCCGCCGGACCGCTGCCGAAGTCGAAGTTGGAAACGATCGCACCGTAGGGCTCTCCTCCCGGGGTGTCGTATTCCTCGGTGTAGACTTGCTTGTACAATCCCGACTGAATCGTCTCGGGAGCATCCTCGAAATCTTCACTCAGATCGTCCTTGGAAACGTCAAGCACGTCGATCTTCACATTCTTTTTGAAATCGGTCCGATCCACCAGGAATTTCAGGCTTCGCCAGGCCGATTCCATCTTCTGGAATTTTTCGTGATGAAGAATCTCGTCGAGCTGCATCGAGAGCTTCTGGTCAATCTGGCCGATATGGTGATCGAGCAGAGCCTTGTCGATCTTCTCGACGGCCTGCCCCGACTCAACCACGCTTTCAACGAAGAACGCAAGCGCGGCCCCGATCCGCTCGTTGGCATTGCTTTCGGCCAGGGCCTCGGCGTTCTTGAATGGTGCCACCTCGACCGCTTCGCTGGGGACTTCGAGGTTCATGGTCTCGTAGATATACCCCAGCCCTCCACCTTCCTGCGCCTGAGACTCGGCGGCCTTTTTGGTTTCCTGTTTTGCCATGGCTCAAACTCCCCGCTTCTGGTGAATGTCCGAATTAGCCGAACCTGCCGGTTTACTTCTCCTCGGATTCCTTCTCCCCGCTCTCCTGTGCGGGAACGACTTTACTCAACTCTTCCTGCAGTGTCTTGGCCGTGGCGGGATCCTTGATCAGTTCCTCGAGGCGTTTGCGGAAACTCCGGTTGTCCAGGAGGTTGGATTTGAGATCCTTAAGCAGGTTGCGCGCCGCGAGCAGGCGGCTGAGTTCCGGGACCTCCTTGGCAACGTTCTCGGGTTTGAATGAATTCATGTTTTTCATCCCGAGATCAACATCAATGGCTCCCTCGCCCGTAAGCTTGTTGTCGACCTGATACTTCAGACGCAGATCCATACTTTCCATGACCTGGGTGAAGTTGTTCTTGTTAATGTTGATTTTTTCGCGTTCGGCGACACGCTCGTCTTTGTCTTTGAAGGAGAAATCACCCATCACGAGCATTTTCAGGGGCAACTCCACCTTCTTCTTCGCATCCCCCTTGCCCACGTCGAGCTTGAGGTTGATCCTCGCCGCGGGAATCTCATTTTGAAAACTACCGGCCATAGAACACCGCCTTTCCGGTTACTTGTTCAAATCGAAGGCCTTCCTGGGGTTGATCTGCGAAATCCGTCTTAATATAGTATCGTGCCTCTCGGTCATGGCAACCTGGACCGCCTGCGGCTTCTGTGATCTTCCGACCTTGCAGGCCTGGACCAGCATCGACCAGGCCTCGATCGCAAGGTCGGGGTTCCACTTGTCGAGGCCGTGCACGCCGATTTTTTCATCCAGCGACTCCAGAACCGACACGGCAATGTCCGGCTGTTTCCCTTTCAACAAAACACGCCCCAGCAGTATCGAGCGTTTGAAGTTCAATTCCTCATTGTCGGAATTGCGCATTGCTCGCTGAAGCATATCCAGTGCCTTTTCGACTTGCCCCGACGACATCAGCGCATTGACCTCTTTACGTTCCTCCTCGAACGGATCCCCCGCATCCGCCCCGCCCTCCGGCACCTCCTCCCCGTCGTCCCCGAGCATCTTCCGAACATCGGAACCGAGCCAGTCTCTGGTTGCCTCGTCGCAAAACGGGCTGCCGTCGGCAAACCGAAGTTCGGCCAGTCCCGGAAGCCGCCGCAGAAGCATCCCCGTCTCCCGCATGATTGCTTCTCCTACTCTTTTCCACGACTCACCAAGGTTGTCGCAGGCCAGTACGCCGTATCGCTGAAGATCCAGCCAGAGGTGCGCTCCGCCGCCGGCGAAGACCTCTTCCGCCTTCTCCCGGAGGGTTTTCCAGTCGTTCTGCGAGAGGAGGTTCTGGAAGAAGCTTCGTTGCTGAGCATTGGGTCCCTGCAGTTGTGTTTTGCCGTCCTGCGCCGGCGGGGCCTGTTCCAGCACGTCCCATCGAGCCGCCCGCATGAGACGGTACCCCATGGTTTTCTCAGGCTCGTTTTCGATGAGGAACCTGGCTGCCTTGCGTACCAGCGTCTGCGCCTGCTTCGGGGTATCCATGGGTTCGGCCTCGCCGCCCGACGAGGCCCCGCCCGCGGGGCCCGCGGCAGCGGGTTCCGGCCCGGGTTTGGGCCTGGTTTTCTTTTCCCAGTCCAGGGCGTGTTTGATAAGTGCCGACGGTAGCGGGGGAGCATCGGGGAACTGCTTTTCCGCGATTTCACGAAGTACACCCAGGGCCTGCACAAGACGGGTGATATGTTCGTGGTCCCGCTCCGATGGATTCTTCCGGCCCAGCGCATCGACAAACTTCTCCTCCGAAAGCCACGTGAGCGCCATCTGCTTGGCCCGGGGGCGCTGCGGAAACAACGCGTCGAAATCCTTTTGCGCCAACTGCGCGTAGCCGTCAAACAGGTCCGCGAACGCTTCCCATCGCTCTTTGCGCAATAGGGCAAGGCTGAGAAAAGAAAGAACACGGCAATCTTTGGACTTGCTCTTGAGAATGCCCCTCGCTTTCTCCTCGACAAGATCGTAGTCGCTCTCACCCAGCTTGCCGATCTCAGCCTTCAACGCGTCAAAATCGGGATCGTGACTGATATTCTCTCCCGTGGGGGCGGAGTCGTTTACGGGCGTGATTATGATATCGAGCAGTTCGGAAATCTTTGTCTCTCCGGTGATAAAAATGGCTGAGAATACGTTGTGTTTCTGCGCTATAATATAGTAACTGGCTGTGCATCCTTTCAGCTCTTCCACCGTCGGCACGAGTCCGCAACGGCCGGACCCGGAGGGCAATGGCGTTGCATTGTTAAACAACAGGCGTTCGAATCCGGCACGACTCCCCGTCGGAAGGTCACGTTCCCCGGCAGCACACGGCCAACCAGGCGTGTGGCATGATCATTGCTACCGCTATGTAATAGTCCAAAAAAAAATTTCTTTGTATACCGAAAAAAGGCAAGGGCAACAATGAATATGGATGCGTTGACACGAAAAACTCAGGAGGCACTTCAGGGAGCCCATGAGCTGGCCGTTGAACTCAATCATCAGGAGATCCAGCCGCTGCATGTGCTGGCGGCCCTGCTTCGTCAGAAAGATGGAGTGGTGCCGGCGCTGGTGAGCAAGATGCATGCGGATCGCGCCGCGGTTGAGCGGGCGGTGGAGCAGTCACTGCGCAACATCCCGGCCGTCACCGGTTCGGGCGCCACCCAAACGTACGCTTCCCGGTCGCTGACTGCCGTTCTGGCGGAGGCGCGCAAGAAGGCTTCCCGGATGAAGGACGACTACGTGAGCGTGGAGCACGTATTTCTCGCCGCGCTCGAGAAAGACAAGGCATGTGCCGACGCGGCCGCGTCGCAGGGGATCGATCCCGCTTCGCTCCTGCGAGCGCTCAAGGAGGTTCGAGGTTCTCAGAGAGTATCGTCCGACGATCCCGAGAGCACGTTTCGAGCACTGGAGCGGTATGCACGCAATCTCACCGAGATGGCGTCGCAGGGCAAGCTCGATCCGGTGATCGGGCGGGACGACGAGATCAGGCGAGTGATTCAGATTCTGTCTCGCCGCACCAAGAACAACCCCGTGCTCATCGGAGACCCGGGCGTAGGAAAGACGGCAATCGTTGAAGGGCTGGCCCAGCGAATTGTGCGTGGAGATGTGCCGGAAGGGCTGAAAAATCGCACGTTGGCGGCCCTTGACATGGGTGCGCTGATTGCCGGCGCGAAATTCCGGGGGGAATTCGAGGAACGGCTGAAGGCGGTACTGAGGGAGATCACCGAATCGCAGGGCACGGTGATATTGTTCATCGACGAACTCCATACCGTCGTGGGAGCGGGTGCGGCCGAAGGGGCCATGGATGCCGGCAACCTGCTCAAGCCCATGCTTGCCCGCGGGGAGCTGCACTGTATCGGGGCGACGACGCTTGATGAATACCGCAAGAACGTCGAGAAGGACGCGGCGCTGGAGAGACGGTTTCAGACCGTGGTGGTCGATCAGCCTACGGTAGAGGACAGCATTTCCATCCTGCGCGGACTGCGGGAGCGCTACGAAGTTCACCACGGGGTGAAAATTCGCGACAGCGCCATGGTGGCCGCGGCAACGCTGTCGGACCGCTACATCTCGGATCGTTTCCTGCCCGACAAGGCGATCGATTTGATCGATGAGGCCGCCGCGCGGCTGAGAACCGAAATGGACAGCAGTCCCACCGAGCTGGACGAAGCGATGCGGAAGCAGATGCAACTGGAAATCGAGATCGCCGGGCTCAAGAAAGAGAAAGACAAGACATCACGGGAGAAGCTTGAGCAGCTCAACGGCGAACTGGCCGAAATCAAAGAGCGGGTTTCTTCGTTGCGAGCCCGGTGGGATGCCGAGAAAGAGAAAGTCGTGTCGCTGCAGCAGATGCGCGAGAGAATGGAGCACATCAGGCAGGAGCTGGAGCAGGCGCAGCGCAACTACGAACTCAACCGCGCCGCCGAGCTGCAACACGGCGAAATCCCACGGCTTCAGCAGGAAATTCAGGCCGCGGAGGCCGAACTTGCCGGTGAATCGAACCGGCTGCTGAAGGAAGAGGTGGATGAAGAGGACGTGGCGGAGATTGTCGGCCGCTGGACCAATATTCCGGTGAGCAAACTGGTGCAGGGTGAGAAAGAAAAGCTGCTGAGCCTTGCCGATCATCTCCACCGTCGGGTCGTTGGACAGGACGAGGCGGTTGAGGCGGTCTCCGATGCGGTGCTTCGTGCCCGCGCCGGTCTCAAGGACCCGCGGCGACCGATCGGCAGCTTCATCTTCCTGGGACCCACCGGCGTGGGAAAGACCGAACTTGCTCGCTCTCTGGCGTACAATCTGTTCGACGACGAGCATGCGATGGTGCGTATCGACATGTCGGAATACATGGAGAAGCACACCGTCTCCCGCCTTCTGGGCGCTCCTCCGGGGTATGTCGGTTACGAGGAAGGGGGGCAGCTCAGCGAAGCGGTCAGGAGGCGGCCGTACTCAGTGATTCTGTTCGACGAAATCGAAAAGGCTCACCACGATGTTTTCAACGTGCTGTTGCAGATACTTGACGACGGGCGCGTGACCGACTCACACGGGCACACGGTCGACTTCAAGAACACGATTATCATTATGACGTCCAATGTCGGCAGCAGGCACATCTCCGAAAACCCGTCGGCCGAGTACTCCCAACTGCGCTCGATGGTTATGGATGAGCTGCGGCTTCATTTCAAGCCCGAGTTTCTCAACCGGGTCGACGAAATCGTGGTGTTCCATGCCCTGACGCAGGAAGATCTTCTCAAGATCGTCGAGATTCAACTCGGGTTGTTCACGGAACGCCTGCAGGGCATGCGTATCGGGCTGCAGACCACCGATGAGGCGCGAAAGCACCTTGCGGAAGTGGGCTACGATCCCGTATACGGTGCACGTCCCCTGCGAAGGGCGATTCAGCGGCAACTGGAGACCCCGATTTCCCGTATGCTCATTGCCGGCCGGGTCAACGAGGGTGATTCGGTGCGGGTTGATACGCGGGAGGGCGAGCTGGTTTTTGAGCTGCTCTGAGGCTTCGGGAAATGATGGGCGCGCGAGGGATCAGGCCGCGGTTTTCCGCGGAACTGCACCACGTCAACAGAAGGGTGCCCGCCGGAGCCCGGCTACGACACTTCAAAGAACCGCTCCCTCGTTCCACCTTCCCCGATAGGAATGCGCACACATTTTCCGCACCGTGGACACGAGCCTTCGTAGGCAGTTCCCCCGCGGTTGCGATAGATCCGCGCATAGATGTTGCAGCATTTGAAGCGCACTCCGAGGAAAGGTCTTCGGCGCGGTTTTTCGCGGTGCTCTTCACCGACTACGAGGTCCATCGCTTTTCTCCCCGACTCCATAGAGTCGTGCCCGGTGAATATGCCGCAGTACACCGTCCGGCACCAGATGCCTGCAGGAGTATCCTCGACACAGGAGCCGGCGGATGAGGGAGGAGCTTGCGGCCGACTCGGGTGAAGGAAAGTGTTTAACGGAAGCCGCCGAAAGCTCGGGTGGGCGCCGCATGGAGCTTCCCGGGCGATGCGTGACGCAGAGCACGGCGTTGCGAAGAATCTCCGGCGCCTTGTGCCAGGTCTTGATTTCCGACAGGTTGTCGGAGCCGAGAATGAAGTAGAGGGGGGCGCCCGGATGGTGACGCCGCAACTGCCGCAGCGTATCGATGGTGTACGACGGGCCTCGGCGTCGAACCTCCCCGTCCCACACTTCCATTCCCTCCTCCCCCGAAACGGCCGTCCGCAGCATTGCCAGCCGGTTTTCGGCCGACGCGCGAACCGATTGTGATTTGTGAGGAGGAGCACCCGCCGGAATCAGGTAGACTTTCTGAAGATTGAAATGTTCAAGGGCCAGACGGGCTACGGCAAGATGTGCCGTATGAGGCGGATCGAAGCTTCCGCCAAGGATGCCTACCGGCGCCGAAGACATGGCCTACTCCATTTGCCGGATTCGGTCACGAAGGTTGTGGGCCCTCTCCCGAATCTCATCGTTGCCCTCCTCCGCAAGAATCTCATCCACCAATTCTCCGGCCTCACTCAGCCGCTCCAGGCGGAGCAGGTCGCGTGCCATGTTGAGTTTCGCTTCGGGAACAAAGCTTGTGTTGGGGAACTCCTCCAGCAGCGAACGGTAGTAGATCACGGCTGCCTCATACTGGTCGATCTTTTCGTAGAAGCGGGCATTCATGAATTTCTTTTTTGCCAGCTTTCCACGGCACTGTTTCAAGTAGACTTCGGCGCTGTCCGCGAACGGGCTTTGAGGATTGGCCACGAGAAAATCGTTGAACTCCCGGATCGCATCCCTGGTTTCGGTTTGGTCACGTTCGTATGATTCGGAGGCCATCATGCTGCACTGTCCGATCCGGAAGGCCGCCTCTTCGTGGAACGCGGAGCGGGGGAAGTCCCGAATCAGCTCCTGGAACTCTACGCGTGCATCCCGGGGACGTTTCCCCCGAAGGTAGGTCATGCCGAGGTAGTAGATAATCGAGTCCATGGCCTGGTGACCGCTGCACTCGAATTTCGTCTCGCTGAGGATACTCTGCGCCCGGTTATACTTGCCCCTGTCGTACAGCTTGATCACTCGGGTGAGCTTCTCGCCGCATTTGTACGGCCTGCCCGCCTTCTTCGCTCCCGCCCGGACGGGCATGCCCACTCCGAGCGCCAACCCCACAAGTGTCGATACCATGACCACGGATTTCAAAGTCATTCCCGCACGATCTCCTCTCTCCGGCGGCTTTCGCCCGACAGACCCTGGACTACGAAACGTCGCCGGACACGCTGTTTCGTGCCGTGCGACGATCCTGTAAAATACAAGAAGGGATTGTCAGTTGAGGTCGGCCAGGGCTTTTTTGACCCGGGGAACGTATTCCGAGGATGGATAGCGGGTTAGAAGCTTTTCCCACTCCGATCGTGCAATTGCCTTCTGCCCCATCGAAAGGTAGGCCTTGGCCGTTTTGTACTGCGCATCGTCGGCCTTCGTGCTGTTGGTGAAGCCGAAGACTTTCTTGAATGCGGAGATGGCTTGAGCGAAGTCTCCGAGGGCATAGTAGCACTCGCCGATCCAGTATTGCGCGTTGTCGGCAAATTTCCCGCGCGGATGCTCCTTGAGCAGCGTGAAGAACAATTTCCCGGCCTCCGTGTAATTGCGGGCGTTGAAGACGCGCAACGCATGCTGGTAGGCATCGTACTCCGGAGTCGTGGAGAGGATGCCGGAGGCGGATGCGGGCTTGAAGGTGGCCGGCCCGCTCCTCTTCTTCCGGACTCCGGGGGAGACTTCAAGGGCGTCGATCTGACTCTGGATATCTTTCAGCGCCTCCACAAGGAGGGCTATCTTGTGCTCCAGTTCCTCGATTTTGGCGATGCTTACGCTCGAGACGTCTTCCCTGAGAAGGACCAGGCGGTTGTCGATCTCCATCAGTTTGGTGTTCGCCATTTCGACGTCGAGTTTGGCCTCCCGGGCAAGCCGCAGGGCTTCGTCGGAGTTCTCTTTGACTTGCACGACGTCGATTTCGGGTAGAAGAGAGTCCGCCTTCTTTCCTCCGCTCGACCCGGCGCAACCCGCTGCCGTGACGAGGGCAATGAGTCCCGCAACAAAACGATACCACATCGAGTGTGTCCTTCTGAATAAGATGAAACTTCCGATTCTTCCCGCCGCCGTGCCCCCCGCGGCTCGATCGTCTTTTAGTATACCATGAACCGATCCGCAACGGCAACGGGGCCGACCCCTGTGGGGGAATCTTACATTATTGAAATATCGACATATTTTATTCGGTGCTTGAAGCCTCGGTGGAAAGGTCGTATTTTCTGGCCGGGGAACCGTCCCGAGCAGGGGCTGCCCCGTAGCGCACCTCTATGATACTTTTCCGGCATATTATCCGCGAACATCTCCTTCCGTTCCTGTATTCGCTGGGAATACTCGTTTTCATATTCATTCTTCAGTACGCCATCCAGATTCTGAATCAGATTATTTCGCGGGGGCTGGATGCCGGGGTGGTACTGGAGATTTTCGTGATCAATCTGGGGTGGATTGTTGCGCTTGCCGTACCCGCGGCGGTGCTTGCGGCTACCCTGATGGCATTCGGCCGAATGTCGGCCGACAACGAGATTGTTGCGGTGAAGGCCTCGGGACTCAACCTGTACCACCTCCTTACACCCGTTCTTTCGGCGGCGGCGCTGTTCTGCGTGCTTCTGATTTATTTCAACAACCTGATTCTTCCCGATGCCAATCATCGTACCGCCAATCTCATGTCGGCGGTTTCCCGCAAGAAGCCCGCCGCGTTCATCGAGCCCGACGTACTGATCAAGGATTTCGAGCACTACGCCATTCATGTCAAGGATGTGGACGGGCGCACGGGGAAGCTGTGGGGGATTAAGATATTCTCCGAAGAGCCCGGCGAAGGGCCGTCGACGACCCTGGCGGACTCGGGCGTGATCAGACAGACGCCCGACGGTGGGTATCTCCGGCTGACGCTGCACCACGGCGAAACGCACACGGTCGGGACGGAGAATGAAGAGGACTATTTCGTAGCGCGTTTCGACCGGCAGGTTCTTTTCATCAAGAATGTCGACAGCGAACTGCGTCGAGACGACAGCGGCCATCGTGGGGACCGCGAGAAGAGTTCGGCAATGATGCTTGAGGACATCAAGGAGTTCCGTGCTTCCCGCAAACGTCATATCGACACGTATCATGCCCTGATCGATTCGTTTACGGCGTATATCACCGATCTTGACACAATCGCTCCCGCCGCCGGCGCGGGGGAGGACTCGATCGGCCCGGCAGGCGCCGTTTCTTTCGAGGAATGGCTCCGTACCGTACCGACGCCACCGTCGGCGGGTGTCGAGCAGTTAACCGGGGAGATACGCACCCTGGAGCGGCTCGTGCGACGGGCGCGGTCCAAGAAGAAGCAGGTCAGCAAGTACCTGGTTGAAGTTCACAAGAAATTCGCCATCCCCGTGGCGTGTATTGTATTCGTCCTGGTGGGAGCCCCCCTGGGGATCATGGCTCGCCGCGGCGGTATTGCCGTCGGGGCGAGCTACAGCGTGTTCTTTTTCATTCTCTACTGGGCATTCCTGATCAAGGGCGAGAACATGGCCGATCGGCTGGTCATTTCACCGTTCACCGCCATGTGGACCGGAAACATCCTTATCGGCGTGTGCGGAATAATACTGATCGCGCGCATGGTTCGCGAGACGACATTCATCTCCTACGGGTGGCTTTTCCGTCTGGGGCGGGCAGTGACGGATTCGGCTCAACAGCGGCGGGGCTGGAGGCTCGTTCGGATGCTACTGGGACTGCCGGGCCGCATTGCCACCGCTCCGCTGGTGCTGTTTCGTTATCTCACCGGTATCCTGCCCGTGTACGTTCTCAGAATCTTCGTCGGATACCTTCTGGGCTTGCTGGCCGCGCTTGTCGTGGTTTTCGTTGTGGTGGACTACGTGTCGAACACGCGGCGGTTCGCGGACGTTCCGCTGGCCGACGTCGGGCTGTTTTACTGGTACTATCTTCCGTGGATCGTACAGATAATGGTTCCGATAGTGCTGTTGCTGGCCTCGATGTTTGCTATCGGGCAACTGGCGAAGAACAGCGAGCTGGTGGCGGTGAAGGCCGCGGGACGCAGCATCCGGCGGGTTACCATGCCGCTGCTGATGCTGGGGTTGCTGCTGGCCGGCCTGAGTTTCTATTTCGGCGAGAGGGTACTTCCCCGGGCGAACATGCAGCGCAGGGAGCTTCTGGAGCAGATCAAGCACGGAGGCCGGAAGGTTAAAGGCGCTCCATCGAGGGAATTCCGGCGCAACTTTTACTATTTTGGCAACGAGAACACCGTGTATTGTTTCCGGGAGTTCCGCACGCGCCCGCTCAAGACGAAAAGCGTCTGGCGAGAGTCGCTGGTCGACAATCGTATTGTCGAGAGGGTGCAGGCCCGGGAGTCCATTTACCGGGACGGAGAGTGGTACTTCGTTGACGGGATGATACGACGATTTCGGGGTGACTCGTTTTCGGTGACGGCTTTCGACACGCTCCCGGACAGGGTGCTGCGGATGAAACCCGAGGAGATGGTGGTGCGTATCAAGAGCCCCGAGGAAATGAGCTACTGGGAATTGAACGACTTCATCGAAAAGAGCAGGCGACAGGGCGAAAACGTACAGCAGTACCTGGCCGACCTGCATTTCAAGATAGCGTATCCGTTCATGAACTTCATTGTGATACTTCTCGGGATCTCGATCACCGCCCGGACCGGGCGCAGCGGGGGAGCGGTCCTGTTCGGCATCGGGCTTCTCCTGGTCTTCTCGTACTGGATCTTCTCGCAATTTACCTTGACATTGGGAAAGAACGACCACCTTTCGCCCATGACCGGTGCATGGCTGGGGAATGTGGTCTTTCTGTTCCTGGGGGTGGCACTGTACAGGAAGGTTGACCGATGAGCGCGAAGCGCAGTATTCTCCTGGTGGATGACGATCACGACACGCTGGATCTTCTTGAGGTGATTCTTTTCAAGGACTATGAACTCGGCACGTGCCTCAACGGTTTCGAGGGGTTGTCGCGTGCGCAGCAGGAGCAGCCGGACCTTGTCCTTACCGATATCATGATGCCGGTGATGGACGGGATCAAGCTGATCAACAGCCTTCGTCATCAGCCCGAGACCGCGGGCATTCCGGTTGTCGCCATCACGTCATTTACCGAAAAGCATTCGGTGAAAGGCCTTCTGAACGTCGGCTTCCGCGACGTTATTACCAAGCCGTTCAGCCGGGAGGATGTACTTTCGACGATACGGGGAATTCTCGGCGATGAAAGGAAGGACTCGCCGAGCCGGGCCTGAACCAGGTTCGAGCATGTCCCCGAGGCGCAGCCATGGCGATCAAACTCAGAGAACTTGACAGACAGTGGACAGCGGGAGGCCTGGGGTTGCTGGCCGTTTCGGTGGTTTGGCATTTCGGAGCCGAGCGGATCGAAGGGTTGATTGTGCCGCTGGGAGTCCTCGGCGCCGGTGCATGCGCGGCGGTGGCGGTCCATCGGTCCAGGCGGAGGGCACAAGAGGCGGAGCGTCCCGGAGAACCTCCTGCCGAGGGGCCCGCTTGCCTGCGTGAGAAGGTGCCCGCCGGTGCCGAGGAGGACGTGGGGCTGGCGGTTCTTGGCTCGCGGTATTCCCGCGAGGCCTGGGGGGAGGCGGAATCGGTTGTCGACAGGCTGCTGGACCGCGGTCTGGAGCTGGTGAAGCAGCGGGTAGACTGCTACACCGCGGCAGCGTTTTTCCCCACGGCCGACGGGGGCTATCGGCTGCGAAGGTTTGTTTCACCCAGTGAAGATATCAATGCGGATGCGGTCATCCATCCCGGCGTTGGCGTGATCGGCGGGTTTCTCAAGGAGGGTTTCAAGCAGCTTACGCTTCGGGAGATTGTCACCGACAGCATGACCCTGTATTACTATCGACGGGACGCCGGTATCCGATCGCTGATGGCAACGCCGATAATGGTGGAGGGGGAGGTGCGCGGCGCCATTGTCGTCGACAGCAGGGAGCCCGCGCATTTTACCGACGAAGACCACCGGAAGCTGAGTATGGTAGCCGAACTATGCGGGGCAGCGGTGTACTATGCTTATCTGTCGACCGAACACCGCTTGAAATACCGGCGACTGGCCGCCATGAGCATGTCGGAGAAGCATTTCTTTCAGAAGAACGAAGTGGACCATGTGCTGGACAAGATGGCTGAGATTATTCCCTTTGCGATACCCTGCGACCGTCTCACGATAAGCCTGCGCCAGTCCGGTCCGACTTCCGACACCGCGGTAATCCTCAGGGCGCAGGGGCCGCGGAGCGACACACTGCTCGGCAGGAGTTTTTCGCTGAAGGAAAGCAGTTTGATCGGTCTGGTGTACGCCAGGAACATGTGCTTTTTCCGCAATTTCGCCCGGGACCACTACGAAGTACGCTATTTTCGGGAAGAGCCGCGTGAGCGCGAGCTGGTTTCATTTCTGGCGTTTCCCTTAGGGGTCAACACCTGCAAGGGGGGAATTCTCCTTGAATCGTACCGGCCCGATGCTTTCTCCGGCTCAAACCGCGCGCTTCTCTCACGGCTTGCAACCTCGGCGGGGCTTGCCGTGGAGAAGATCCAGGTGCTTGAGCAGGCCAGAAGTCTGGCTACGCACGACGGTCTCACGGGGCTGAACAACCACCGTCAGTTCCAGAAGCTGCTTCGCGACCAGGTGACCCGCGCGAACCGCTACCGGGAACCCCTGGCATGTGTGCTCTGTGATATCGATCACTTCAAGCATGTGAACGATTCGTACGGACACCCGTTCGGCGATACGGTCCTTATGGGTGTTGCCAACTGCCTGCAGGAGAGTATCAGGGATTTGGTGGATATTGCCGCCCGCTACGGGGGAGAAGAGTTTGCGCTGATTCTGGTCAAGACCGACTCACGCAGTGCGGTGGAAACAACCGAACGAATTCGGCGGGCCGTATCCGAGCGGGTCTTCCGCACGTCACGGGGGGAGGAAATCCGTATCACGCTGAGTTTCGGAATCGCCGTGTACAACGAGCACGCACACAAGATCGAGGAACTGATACGGAAGGCCGACAAGGCACTCTATCGGGCCAAGGAGGCCGGCCGTAACCGCGTGGAGTTGTTCTGAGTTCGCGGGCTGGTGAGGGACACATTCGTGCGACGAGGGATGCGCGCTCACTGCCGGGACGTCACCCGCGATCGACGATGTCCCCGATTGCCCTCATGAGCGCATCGAGCAGTTCCTCTTCGGCCACCGTAGCGGTGACTTCCCCCTTGACAAATACCTGACCCTTTCCCGCTCCGCCGGCAATGCCCACATCGGCTTCGCGCGCCTCCCCGGGCCCGTTGACCGTACATCCCATGACCGCAATCTTGAGCGGGCGCTCAATGGCGGCGGTCATCTCCTCGACCCGGCGCGCCAGCCCCGCCACGTCGATTTTCGTGCGCCCGCAGGTGGGACAGGCTATGACGGTCACGCCGGGTGCAAGGCCCAGCGATTTGAGGATTTCCTTTCCCGCGAACGCCTCGTCGAGCGGATCGCCGGAGAGCGACACCCGGATCGTGTCGCCGATTCCCCGCGCCAGCAGCGCACCCAGTCCGACGCTCGATCGGATTGTGCCGGTTCGAACGGTGCCCGACTCGGTGATGCCGATATGCTGGGGGTAGTCGGTTCGTGAGGAGAGCAGGCCGCAGGCTTCTATGGTCACCGGGACATCGCTTGCCTTGATGGACAGGACGAGCCTGTCACAGGAGAGCGATTCCATTCGCGCCACGGCGCGCATCGTGCTTTCGACCAGCGCTTCGGGCGCAGGTCCGCCGTGGGCGGAGAGCAGGTCCTTTTCGAGAGAGCCGCTGTTTACGCCGATACGTATCGGAATATCGGCCGCCCGCGCGGCTTCGACCACCCTGGCCAGGCGGCCGGGACCGCCGAGCGTTCCCGGGTTGATCCGGATCTTGTCGGCACCCGCCTCGATCGCCGCCACCGCGAGGGTAGCGCTGAAATGGATATCGGCAATGAGCGGAACGCTCGAGGCGTCGCGGATTCTCCGGAAGGCCTTCGCGGCCGGTTTGTCTGGAACGGCAACACGCACCAGTGAGCACCCGGCCCCGGCCAGGGCGGCAACCTGGGCGATCGTCGCATCAACATCGTGGGTCGGCGTGTTGGTCATGGATTGGACGGCAATCGGGTTGTCCGCCCCGATTGCGACGGAGCCGATTCTTACTTCTCTGGTGCGACGGCGAGTAATCATTGCAGCAGCAGGGGGAGATCCCGTCGTGCGGGACGTTTGTGCGCGTCCTCGTAAGACTATGTGCCTAAAATACGTTTTCCAGGAGCGACTGCGTGGATATCGACCTGTCGATTTTGCCGCGGCGCTCTGCTGAGCACGCTCGAAGCATGAGCCCTTCGACACAGCTCAGGACAGGCCCTTCGACACAGCTCAGGACAGGCCCTTCGACATTGCTCAGGACAGGCCCTTCGACATTGCTCAGGACAGGCGTCGGGACAACCGTGGCTACCTGAGCAGGTGCCCGCGGGATTACGCGTTACATTACCTGGGCCACCAGCGTAACATTGAGTCCATCGAGCCCGGAGACCCCCAGGCTCCCCCCTCCCGAATGCATTTTCAGCGCATCGACTTTGTCGCAGAAACCGGCGGCGTTTCCCTTGTATTGGATGTCCACTTTAAGTACCTTGCTGTGGCTGTCCCAGTTGCGTTCCCGAACCGCATCGACACCCGCGACCGCCTCCAGGGTGGCAAGAACGTTCTTGCGCACCCGGAAGGTCGATACTTTTTCCACGCTTACCACCAGCGGGATACCGTTGTTGAGCTGGTCCTGCCAGTCTTGCATGACGGCGTCGAGCAGCTCCTTGCCGGCTTCAACAGAAGCCTTCGCGATAGCCTGTGTTCCGGCTGTGTTGGGACTCACGTGGACCTTCGCCGCGTGCGCGTCGGCACTGCCGATGATCCTTCCGGATGTGCAGTTGATTGCCCTGAGGGTAATGTCGGCCTGTACCGAACTCATTCCGCCCAGGCTCTTGCTGATCCCTTCGGCCACTCTACCGACCGCCTGGCCCGTGATTACGACTTCGGCGCCGTGGCGTGAGCCCAGGGCGGCGGCCGCCGCGGCATCCCCCCTGACTTCGGCCATCTTCTGCTCCGATGCGCGGATCGAGGCAACCACCCGCTGGTCGACCACTTCGAAATCGTAAGGATCCTTGAGAAAGGCGATGAGCGCGGTTTCAGCCGCGTTGTTGGCAGGCTCCTCGTTGCCGACATTGTTTTCGTTGACGATGATCATGACGCGTGGTTTGTTCATGGATTCGATAAGGATGTGAAACGCCGCCAGGTCCTCATGCATTGCCACCCGCGACAGAACCGCCCTGATTTTCAGCCGGTGAAGCCCTTCGGGGGAAGTGGTTTCGGAGAGAACTTCGTAGCTTTTCACCGCACCGATCGTCCTGGTGATGATCTGATCCCGTTTGAGCTGGAAGTTTTCCACTTCGGTTTGGGACAGCAGAATCATTCCGATGCCTTTTTCGACCGCGGACCGCTTCGCGGCCGTCAGTGCTTCCTGCCGATTCACGCCTTCCCCCAGTCCCTCGGCCACGATTTCGTCCGGCTCCTCCGCGTAACCGGAGCCTGCGCAGAGCCCCAGCGCGGCAATCACCACCAGCAGATGTCGCATCACTGCCTCCCTCTCGCGAAGGGTTTGTCGTTGTTGGTACCGTGGAAACAATTATACATAAGGTGCCGAGGGCAAAGCAACGGCGGGTGTCGCAGGGGTCTCAGCGCCACATGAGGTCGGCCAGGTCGGCCACGTTGCGACAGGTGACGACCGCGAGCCCTTCGGTGGGCGCTCGGCGGCTTTTTCCGGTTCGCGAAGGTCCCACCACACATGTCGTGAACCCCAGTCGCGCCAGTTCCCCGAGTCGAATGTCGGTGCGACTGACCCGCCGCACTTCGCCGCTGAGTCCCAGCTCTCCCAGAAATGCCGTACCCGTTGCCGCGGGCCGATTGCGGAAAGAGGAAAGAACGGCCGCGACAATGCCAAGGTCGGCCGCCGGCTCGTCGACGCGCAGCCCGCCCGCGATGTTGAAGAAAATATCGTGGTCTCCCAGCGACACCCCGCCATAGCGCTCAAGAACGGCAAGAAGCAGGGAAAGCTTCCTGGGGTTGATGCCCGAGGCGACACGCTGCGGCAATCCAAAGTGGGAGGGGTTGACCAGGGCCTGAAGTTCCACGACCAGCACCCGGGTTCCTTCCAGCACAGGGACCGTGGCCGTTCCCGGCTGGGGCCGTGCGTGGTTGAGCATGAAGAACTCGGAGGGGTTGGTTACTTCGCGCAACCCCGAATCGGACATGGAGAGGACCGTGATTTCACCTGAGGGGCCGAAGCGATTTTTTACGGCTCGAAGGAGGCGGTACTGGTATTGCGACTGGCCTTCGAAGTAGAGGACCGTGTCGACCATGTGCTCCAGGAGTCGTGGTCCGGCGATGGTGCCCTCCTTGGTTACGTGGCCCACCAGAAAGATCGCCGTGCCGTGCTCGTTGGCATATCGTACCAGCATTGCGGCGCATTCACGAACCTGCGATACGCTGCCCGGAGCGCTCTCCAGCCCGTCGGAGTACATCGACTGGATCGAGTCAACCACCGCAAGGGCGGGTTTTCGTGACTGAAGGTGTTCCAACACGGCTTCGACACGCGTTTCGGTGAGCATCCCCACCGCTGTATCACCGAGCCCGAGTCGGTTTGCCCGCACCAGCGTCTGATCCAGAGACTCTTCGCCCGAGGCGTAGAGGACGCGCCCCGGCTCCCGCGCCATTTTCGCACAGATTTGCAGCAGCAGGGTCGACTTGCCGATGCCGGGCTCACCACCCAGGAGGATCATCGCCCCCGCCACGACACCCCCGCCGAGAACACGGTCAACTTCGGCATACCCCGTTGAGAATCGTGAGGCGGCCCGCGGACGGGCCGCGGAAAGCAGTGTTACTTCGGAGGGTTGAACAGGAGTCTTGCCGCGGGTCGGCGCCCGGCGGGGAACCCGGAGTTCGGTAATCGTATTCCACGAACCGCAGGCGGTGCATCGTCCCTGCCATTTGGGAAAGTCCTGTCCGCACGAGCCGCATACGAAGGCGGTCCCGGTCTTTGCACTCATTGTTCGGAGTCGCCTTTGCCGGAGCCGCCGGCCACTCGTTTGCGTTGTCCTTCCTTTATCAACGCGGCGACATCGGTGGGGCGGCGAAGCCGCTGTAGCTCTACCTGGCCGCCGTAGGCCTCTTCTTCTTCGAGCGCATAGTGCAGCTTGCGCTGCCCGCGGATAAACTGCTGGATATAGGGGTTTCGAGACGCCCGTATCTGAGCCGGGCTCCCGGTGAAAATGATCTTCCCTTTGTACAACATGGCGATCACGTCGGCTATCTTGTAGGCGCTTCCGATATCATGCGTGACCACGACCGAGGTCATGTTGAGTTTGTCGCGCAGGCTGAGGATGAGGTCGTTGATCTTGTCGGTCATGATCGGGTCCAGCGCCGAGGTCGGCTCGTCGTAGAGCATGATATCCGGTTTCATGACCAGTGCCCGTGCCAGCCCGACCCTGCTTCGCATTCCACCGGAGAGGTCGGCGGGCATCTTGTACTGAAAGTCCTTCCGCAACCCGACCTTCTCCAGGGCGTCGGTTACCGTGTCCGCGATCTCATCTTCGCTCATGTCCGTTCGCTCGCGAAGAGGAAAGGCGATATTTTCGCCGACATTTCTGGAGTCAAACAGGGCCGCGCCCTGAAAAAGCATTCCAAAATGCCGTCGCACGGGGTTGAAATCGGAAAGCTTCATGGTTGGCGAGGATATCTCCCGGCCTTCGTACAGGATCCTCCCCCCGTCGGGAATCATCAGGCCGATAATATGCTTGAGGATGACACTCTTGCCTCCACCCGACTCGCCGATTACGCAGAGGACCTGTCCCCGCTGGACATCAATGGTGATATCATCCAGCACGAGCTGTCCCCCGAAACGCTTCTTCAGGTGTTCGATTTTCAGAAGAGGAGAATTGTCCGCTGATTCTCCGCCGGAAGGATGCTGCTGGGGTGTGTCTACCATATCAGCGAAGCAATGATGAAATCCACAATCAGAATGAGCACCGCGGCGGTCATGACCGAACGCGTTGTCGCGTTCCCCACGCCTTCCGCACCGCCCTTCACTTCATACCCAAAATACGATCCGGTAAGCGCAATGATAGCACCGAAAATCATCGACTTGAGCAATCCCGTGAACAAATCGATCGGATTGAAGAAGAGCTTCAGTCCGGTCATGTATACATACGGGGTAACGTCGAGCCCCACCATTACCGTTACGATCGAACCCAGCACCGCCAGCAGCTCGCTCCAGATTACCAGTACCGGCGCCATAATGATGCAGGCGATGGTCTTGGGCACCACGAGATAGCGGATGGGGTCCAGATCGAGAATGTTCATCGCATCTATTTGCTCGGTGGATCGCATGCTCCCGATTTCGGCCGCAATGGCTGTGGCGACACGGCCGGAAAACACCAGGCTGGTAACCACGGGGCCCAGCTCGTTGATTATCGACTTGCAGACCGCTACCCCCAGATACTTCGAAGGAACGAGATTTCTGAACTGGTATTCCGCCTGTATCACTGTTTCCGCACCCAGAAAGATCGCGGTTACCGACACGAGGGGGATCGATTCGATGCCGATGGTGTACATTTGCTCGACGGACAGCGACACGTTCTTGAACATGAGCGGCAGCCGAAGCGTTGTTTTCCACACCAGCCCGGCACAGCCGGCGGTGCCGCGAAGAAAGCCGGCAAGCTTCTCCAGCGAGAGAAAGGCCAATTGTCCAAACCAGGCCAGGATTTTCAGCGGCACCGTTAGAACCCCAGGTCGTCGACTTTGAATTCGGCAAGATTCTCAAACCGGGCGAAGTCTTCGACAAAGGCAACCTCAACCTTGCCGGTGGGACCGTTTCGCTGTTTGCCCACAATGATCTCGGCGATGCCCTTGCGCGACTCGTCTATGTCAGGATTGTACCGTGATTCCCTGAAAATGAAAAGCACAACGTCGGCATCCTGCTCGATTGCGCCCGACTCCCGGAGATCGGAAAGCTGGGGCCGATGATCGCCCCCTCTCTGTTCCACGGCCCGGGAGAGCTGCGAAAGAGCAACTACCGGGACGTCCAACTCCTTAGCTATTCCCTTGAGTGCCCGCGAGATCTGCGAGATCTCCTGCTGCCGGTTTTCGATGTTTCCGGGACTGCCCATGAGCTGGAGATAGTCAACCGCTATGAGATCGAGTCCCTGCTGCGCTTTCAGCCTTCGTGCCTTGGCCCGCAGCTCAAGCACCGTGATTGCCGGTGTGTCGTCGATGAATATATTCGCCTCCGACAGCGGGCCGGCCGCCAGAGAGAGCTTGGGATAGTCTCGTTTGGGAAGGCGTCCGCTGCGCAGTGCATGCATGTTCACCTTGGCTTCGGAGCACAGCAGCCGCTGTGCGATCTGTGACTTGGACATTTCCAGGGAGAATATCGCCGTCGCAACGGTCTTTTCCGACCGCACGGTCGCGTTCATGAGGACCGACAGCGCGAAGGCGGTCTTGCCCATACTGGGTCGGCCCGCAACAATAATGAGGTCTCCCTTCTGAAAGCCCGACATCATCTCGTCAAGCTTCGTGAACCCGCTTCGGATCCCCTGGATGCCTCCTTCTCTGGCGTATCGCTCGATATCCTGAAACGTCGTCTGCAGGAGGTTGTGAATGGACTCGAAGCCCCCTTTGATCCGGGCTTCGGAAATGGAGAAGATTTTCGACTCGGCTCTATCGAGCACTTCCTGGGCATCGTTTGCGGACTCAAAGCATTCGGAGGTGATTTCGCCGGAGGTGGTGATCAGTTGGCGCAGAGTCGCCTTCTCGACCAGGATTCGGACGTGATGCTCGATATTGGCGGAAGTCGCTACACTTTCCACCAGTTCACTGAGGTAGGGCTCCGCGCCGACGGATTCGAGCCACTCCCGCTTGCGAAGCTCTTCGGCCAGCGTCACGATATCTATCGGTACATCTTTGCCGAACAGGGTGCTCATGCAGATGAAGATGCGGCGATTGGCAGAGGAGTAGAAGCACTCCTCCGACAGGAGTTCTATTCCCCGGGCCACGGCCCCGGGGTCGATAAGCATCGATCCGATGACGGCCCGCTCTACCTCCATTGCCTGGGGAGGGACACGAACCGAGAGGTCTTGCGTAGTTGGGGGGTTACGTGCCATTGTGTTCCCGTCCTGCCAGCAGTTTCTCTACTTTCTGGAGGTCTTCCCACGCCGGCCGCTTCAGATCGGCGTTTCGCAGAAGCGCTGCCGGATGGTAGGTTACCACCACCGGAATTCCTTCGTACGAATGAATTTCTCCTCGCAGTCTGCCGATGCCTGCCGGAGTGTTCAACACTGCCTGCGCGGCGCTTCTTCCCAGCAGAAGCAGCATGTCGGGTGAGATAATCTCAATCTGTTGTTTGAGCAGGGGGATGCACGCCCGGATTTCCTCGGAATTGGGGCTGCGATTTCCGGGTGGACGGCATTTCAGGACGTTGCCGATAAACGTGTCCGCTTTGCGGTCAAGCTTGATCGCTCGCAGCATTTTCGTGAGCAGTTCTCCGGCGGCGCCGACAAACGGAAGCCCGCGCCGGTCTTCCTCGGCACCCGGCGCCTCCCCGATCACCATCAGGCGGGCATGGACATTTCCCGCGCCGAACACGAGTTTCCCCCGTGAAGCGGCAAGCGGGCAGTTGTGGCAGTCACGGCAGGCGTGGAAGAGCGCGGCCATCCGCGCCCGGGCGTCTTCCTCTTCTTCGCGAGGGGGCTCCCGCCTGTCCGCATCCGGGACGCCCTCACGCACGAGGCTTGAGCAGTCAAGACCGCGGGAAAAGTAGTAATCCGGTGTTCCCAGCTCGAGCTGCTGTCTGAGGTAGGTAGCGAAAAGCTGTTGAAGCTCAAACATCCGGCGGCCCCGACTGCCGAGCGACACGAAGAAGGATTTCCCGGGCGGCCCGGCGCTTGTCCATAGGCTCAAGTCGCGTCGAGGCGCCGTCGGCATATAAAATAGTCACCTGCGTGTCGTCCCGCTCAAGCGCCCCCTCGACACTGTTGCATATCATCATGTCGCACCCCTTTCGGCGCATTTTTTCCCGCGCCCGCTCAAGGTCGCCTGAGGATTCAAGGGCGAAGCCCACCAGAAAGCGCCCTTCTTTGCGCTCTCCCAGAAGTGCGAGGATGTCCGGGTTGGCAATCAGCCGAAGGGTCAGGGTAGCAGAGGGGTCGCGACGAATCTTTTCGTCGGCGGGATCTTTCGGGCGGTAGTCGGCCACGGCCGCGGCCATGAGGCAGTACTGATGAGAAGGGAATTCCTTCAGCAATGCGTCCTTCATTTCCCGCGCCGTGGCTACCCGTACCAGGCGGACCCCGGGTGGGGGAGGTGCAATCGAGTGCCCGCTGACCAGGGTTACTTCGGCCCCCATGGCACCGGCCGCCTCGGCCAGTGCGGCGCCCATTCTTCCCGAAGACCGGTTTGTAAGCATGCGTACCGGGTCGATCGGTTCGACAGTCGGTCCGGAAGAGATGAGAATTCGTTTCCCCTGGAAGGGCCCCCGCGGGACTCCGTCTCGAAGCTCTTCGACAATTGCCTCGGGAGAAAGCATCCTTCCCGGCCCAGCGTCGCCGCAGGCCAGTTCGCCTTCCTCCACGGGGAGAACACGTACGCCGCGTTGTCGCAGGACATCGATGTGATACCGAGTGGCTGGATGCAACCACATCGCCGTATTCATGGCGGGAGCCACTACCAGTGTCGATGGGTCAAAACACAATGCGGTAGTGGTCAGGAGATTGTCGGCGATTCCCAGGGAGAATTTGGCGAGCGTATTTGCCGTGGCGGGACATACGAGAAACATGTCTCCCCATTGCCCCAGGCCGACATGCTCAACTCGCTCGGGTGGTGAATCTCCCGCACGGGTATTCCCCGGCATTCGATCCAGGTATACCGGGTAACCGGAGACGGTTCGGAGGGCCTCGATGCCGACAAATTCGCGGGCGTAAGGGGTCAGCACGACCCTGATGTCCGAGCCTCCCTTGCGAAGAAGGCGCACGAGATGAGGAATTTTGTATGCGGCGATGCCGCCGCATACACCAAGGACAATTCGGCCCGGCAGACGCACTGCTACTCTTCAAGCCCGCTTTCACCGGCCACGACAACCCGTCCCTCAAACAGCTTCCGGAGAGCGATACTGGTGGGTTTGTTTGCTTCATTCTTGAGGATACCCAGACGCATCTGGTCGTTAATGAAGCGCGCTTCCTGCGAAGCCATGAGAACGGCTTTGTACCG
>CAZNDN010000039.1:0-5394 GCA_964571815.1 uncultured Fibrobacterota bacterium
ACAGCGGCAGCAAGCGGTAATCCAACTTGTCCAGCATCCAGAAACCAGCATCAAGGTTCCCCACCGAAAGAGCGCCGTAGGTGCGGCATGTCTGTAGAAATACCAGTGCAACAGACGCTCAGGAGGTCCGTAGGCCCGGCGGCATGTTGTTCGGATCGTGGTCACGCTTCATGCCGCCCCTACGGGGCTCCGGATGTCGTTTCCGGGGTTTTCGTGTGCTACAGACATGCCGGCCCTACGGGCCTCAGGACAAGTACAACCAGACAATGGGTTTATGGTGCACGGAGAGTGCCACCGGTGCCGTTTCCGGTTTGTGGGTGCTTGAGTTCTCGGACTCAAGTCATTCTTCGACGAAGGGTACATCCTGAGCCTGTCGAAGGAGTCAGCATGAGCGGTTAGGTGGAACCAATGGCTGAAGGTCGTCAGTAGCCGCAACAAGCCGCAAGAGTCCCCGTACGGTTTGCAGTCTTCGCCCGGTGTGAAAGAACCCGCCACACAAGGAGCGCAAACCGAACTCCGGTATTGCCCCACAACTCCCCCAACTCTCCCCTACTTCTTTCAATCCGCATTCCGAACTCGGTGAGTGCTTTCCGCGAATAATCCCCAATCCGCAATCGGAGGGGGGTTTTCTACTTCTCCTCCTCCAACACTCCCCGGCACGCCCCGCGGTTGACTTTGCCGTTGTCGGTTTTGGGGAGCTTGCCCGTGAACAGCACCCGCTCGGGGAGTTTGTAGCGAGGGAGATTGTTTGAGGCGTACCGCAGGACAGTATCGGGCGTGCACGCTTTGTCGCGGGCCACGGCAAGGGCCACCAGCTTGTTTCCCAGGATCGGATCGGGCATGCCCACCACCGCGACTTCGACGAGCAGCTCCGATGCCATGAGCACATCCTCGACATCCCGGGGATTGATCCGATGCCCGCCCACCTTGAGCAGATTGTCGCGCCTGCCCGTCACAAACAGAAACCCGTCCTCATCGCAATACCCCATGTCTCCGGTGTGATAGCCGTTATGATCCAGGACCTTTGCGGTGGCTTCCTCGTTTTTCCAGTAGCCCTGCATGATATTATCGCCCGAGCCTACCAGTTCTCCGGTTTCGCCCGGCCCGGCATCAGTCCCATCGGGTTTCAGCACCCGCATGGTCACCCCCGGAATGGCCCGTCCGATCGACTCGATTCTGGATTCGAAATGTGCGGGATCGAGCCAGGTGAGCCGCGCCGAGGCTTCGGTGGCGCCGTACATGACCACGATTTTCGTATGCGACGGGAGCACGGAGCGAAGCTCTTTCTTGATCTGCGTGGGCATGTGCCCGCCGGCCTGAGACACGTAGCGGAGGATGGGGAGCTTGTCCACGTACTTTGCCAACGGCGAGCGGTGCAGGAGGTAGGCGAAGGTCGAAGGGACACCGGAGAAACCGGTCACCTGCTCATCGGCCATCTCCTTGAGCACGGCCGCGGGAAAGGCGAACTTGTTGTTGATCACCACCCGGCCCCCGACCGCGAAATGCGTATTCAAAAGCGACTTGCCCATCACATAGAAAAACGGCAGCACCACCAGTTGGATGTCATTCTCGGTGAGCTGCAGATAGCTGCAGATCGACTGCGTATTCGCGACGATATTCCCATGGGTGAGCATGACGCCTTTGGGCCTGCCGGTCGAACCCGACGTGTAGATAATGGCCGCCAGGTCGCCTGGTAGAACGTCCTGGCCTGGATTCTCCGCCCGAGCGGCCCCTTGCAGCAGACTATCAAGCGACTCGGGCTCGATAGCCTCTTGGTTGCTGATATCGGCGTTGCCTGAGACCAGCACCCCGCGCACGCCCCGGTCCTGAAGTCGGCATTTCAGAAGCTCGTTGGCGAGCCGCTGCGAGGCAATGCAGGCGCACGGCTCAAGCTCGTCCACCAGCGGCTGGATGCCCTCGGACTTCAACCCCGTGCTCAGCGAGACGACCACGCCACCGGCCTTGAGAACGCCGTAGTAGGAGGCTACATATTCGAAGCTGTTTTCGAAGAGCAGGACGACCCGGTCGCCCTTGTGCAGGCCCAGAGCGAGCAGTCGACCGGCGACGGCGTTTGCCGCGCAGTTGATCTCCGAATAGGTCGCGCGCACCGTGCCGTGCACCAGGGCCGTCTTCCCCCCACGCGCGTCGGCCTGCGCCTCCAGAAATGAATGAACCAGGTTACCGGGAGATGCCATGGTACGCCTTTCCTCGGAATGTGAACGGATGGTATTCGACTCCTGCCGCCCCGCGGGATTGGGCGCTCAGCGGTTTTTGAACGACAACACGTTGTCGCTCGGTGCAATGTGGAGAAAATTCAATCGATTACGAGCACGATTCATACTGCCGCCCAATGCCTTTTGGATCCTGCTGCTCCCGGCTTCGTAGACTTCGCCGTGGCAAGCTGCACCTCTTTCTTGCTGCCCCTCTGCACCCCTGCTCCTCTGACTGCCCGCCTCTCCGGCGAAGCCCCGGGGGATCACTGGGTCGCCGAAGGCGCCGGAGATTTGGATTCCATCATGGCCAGCGCCTTGGGATACAGTGCTTTTACATGCTCCGCGCCTTCGTTGAACTGCTTCTCTTCATCCGCGCTCAGGGAAAGCTCGATGACCTTTTCCACACCGCCCCCACCGATTAGCGCCGGAACGCCCACGTACACATCGTGCAGGCCGTACGGGCCGTCAAGGTAGGTGCAGCAGGGCATGATCCGCCGGTGATCCCGGATGTAGCTTTTGGCCATCATGACAATGGCCTCTCCGGCGGCATAGAAGGCGCTGGTGCCCATCATCTTTACCAACTCGCCCCCGGCCAGGCGCGCGCGGGTGACAATCCCCTCGATTTGCTCTTTGCCGAGCAGGTTTTTCACCGGTATACCGTTGACCGTGCAATGGCTCACCAGGGGAACCATCAGGTCCCCGTGGCTTCCCAGAACCATGGAGTGCACATCCTTGACACTGCACCCCACAGCCTCGGCAATGTACGCCTTGAACCTGGACCCGTCGAGCATGCCGGCCATCCCCACCACCTTCTCCGGCAAGAAACCCGTGCTCTTCCACATCACAAAAGTCATGATATCGAGAGGGTTGGTGACCACAATGACAAAACTCTCGGGCGCGTGTTCCCTGATTGCCTCCCCTGTCGCGGTGATCACCGGAACGTTCTTCTTGAGCAGATCGTCGCGGCTCATGTTCCCGTGCCGGGGGAACCCGGCCGACACAATGCACACGTCCGCGCCCCGCACTGCCGACAGCTCCGATGAACCCGTGATACGAATGTCACTGCTGGTGAGCGCGCAGGCATGCTGAATATCAAAAGCCTTGGCCTTCGCAACCCTCTCCCGTTCGGGTATGTCGATCACGACGATATCCCCCAGCTCGTACATGGCACAATGCGAAGCAACCTCACCGCCGATATTTCCCGCACCGATACAGGCAATGAGAGGTCGTCGAACCGGGCTGTTTTTTGTCATGCGGGGTTTCTCCGTGGTTGAGGCAAAAATAGTATTTTAGTCCAAAGGGTTGAGAATCTCGGTACGGAAAGGGGAACGCATGAAAAAAACACTCATCATCACGGGAGCGTGCATGGCACTTTCAATCATGGGATGCGATTTCAGTCCGAAGAAATTCGTGAAGGGGCTTGGCAAAACCGTGCTCAAGGAGCCTCCTGCCGGGAGCGGGACCAAAGTCATTTTCCTTCATCACAGTACCGGCCAGAATATCTGGAACGGTGGAGTTGAGCAGTGGTTTGAGGAGTACAACGCGTCATCGGAGCACAAAATCCACCTTGTCGAGCAAACGTTTCCCGCCAGTGGTCCGTACGGATGGCACAACTATCCCTACGACTACTGGAATATCTGGGTGAAAAACGCCGGGGCCAAACCGTACAAGAAAGAGCCCACCCTGGAAATGCTCACCGACAAATACGACATCGTTGTCTTCAAGCACTGCTTCCCGGTCTGCAAGATCAAAGAAGATACCGGCAACCCCGACGTCTCCTCCAGTGAGAAACGAGTCGAGAACTACAAGCTGCAGTATGAGGCCCTCAAAAAGAAAATGCGCGAGTTCCCGAACACGAAGTTCATCGTTTGGACCGGCGCGGCACTCGTGGAAGCCGCAACGACCCGGGCCGAAGCAGAACGAGCACGGACCTTCTTCGAATGGGTCAAGAACGAATGGGACCAGCCCGGCGACAATATTTTCATCTGGGATTTCCACGAGCTGGAAACCGAAGGCGGACTGTACCTGAAACCCGAGTATGCGAAGGGGCCGCGGGACTCACATCCTAATGAGATGTTTTCGCGGAAAGCGGCGCCGTTGCTGTGTGAACGGATTGCTGAGGTAGCATCAGGCAGAGCGGATTCGACCCCCTCACAGAGCGCACCCGGTGAAGCCGACACGATGACGGTTACGGAAGAGAAGGAATAGGCGTTGGGGCGGGAGTTGATCACAAGGGCCAAGAACTCTGGTGCATGACCGCACGCCTGCAAAACGAAGCGGCATTGTTTGCGCAAAGAAGTGTTTCGAAAGGTCCTTGCCCCACTACTGATTGCCCGTGCCCGTAATCAAAATACCAAATAATACCCCATCCACTCGCAGCGAGAGAGAGCGAGGGCGTCAACCTGCACAACGGAGCCGATTCCGGGTCATGCCCAGCAGGAACATACATAAGAAACCGGTTGCTGCCAATGGCAGAGAGGCCGGCTCGGGAACGCTCACAGGCCCATCGGTTTCCAGCGTAAGGGTGAATCCGTCATTGTAGAAATGACAGTCCGGATCAATGCCGAAAGCGAGAAGTCCCTCGTGCGCGTATGCAGTCATCACCGACAGTTGGTCTGCATTTGCCTCGTATGTGAGCGTAGTCGGTACCGTCCCTATGTTGCGATACTCGACAAGCAGTTCTCCCTCGGCGGCGAACTCGTTTGCAATGGTGTATGTGGGGAATGACTGGTCAATGGTTTGCGACACGCCAACATCGGCTTCTGGAATGAGATTAATGAAAAGCGCATTCTCTTCGGCTCTCCAATTGTGGATGGCCTCAATGGTAAGCGTAGCTCCCAGGATCGAAACGTCTTTCTGCATCGAAATCGGAAACGCCCAGGCATAGCAGTATTTGTGGCTAAGGTCACAAAAACCTGAATCATCGGGGTCAACCATGACAATGTCAGCATTGCTAGATGAGACGAACATTGCCGCGAGATATGCACAACCCAACAAACCCAGCTTGCCGGTGGAAATCATCTAATTCCTCCTGGAGAAGGGGGGAACCGAAGAGCGTGTCCAAAATATACAGCAAAAGTCGCGCGGAAGGAAGTTACATTATGGTTACATTTTCGCAAGCTTATTGTGTTTGCAGCATAGGGGTCGCTGATGAAACTAAGTGTTTTAATATGATCCTTGT
>CAZNDN010000039.1:5494-28809 GCA_964571815.1 uncultured Fibrobacterota bacterium
GTGTTTGCAGCATAGGGGTCGCTGATGAAACTAAGTGTTTTAATATGATCCTTGTTAATCCAATGGCAGGACATCAAGAATATATAAGCATCGTTAAGCAGGAGACTTCGAAATGGACGAAACGGTGACGAACAACCGGAATATACAGAACTGATTTCAAAGCTGGCTGCCTGCCAAAAAACGCACCGGCAAAGCAACTCAAAGTGCACCAAAGCGAACCAAACTGGGCGGGCAACCGCTTCATTCTCATTCATGTCAATACTGCAGGTCTGATGCACGTAAATAACATCAAGAGGGAGTCTTAGGTTACAAAGCACACTTCTCCAGATGTGTGAGGAAAGTTGATATCCGGGAGTTGCCTTGGTTCGGTGAGTCTCGGAGCGCAGGTAAATAAGAAGCCAAGAGCCGGTAGCCTTCTTGTTATTTGTGTCTAGTAAAACTATGTCCCGTGAGAGTTCCGTCGCATAGTTCTGCGTGCCGGGCGCCTCGATCGGAGAAACTCAGCATTTCAAATGGGCTTGACTGGCAGGAGGCGGAAATGGCATAATAGTGGATATGGATGTGTACATCATCTATCGTGCTATTTAATCGGTTTAATGCCTTCCCTGTTTCACACCACAAAGGGAGAGTCGAAGTGAAATTTGCCACCATAGTACTCGCTGCCCTTCCGGCAGGACTCATGAGCGCGGAAACTAACACCATCTCGCAATACGGGATTACTTGGTATCTTGCGGATTCAGCCGAGTTTGGCAAGTACGCAAACGGGGATTATTGGGTGTTAGGGCCAGTCAGAATCGACAGCGTGACTCCTACTTTTGACGGCAATCACCATGGCTGGGAAGTGAATCCTACACACGATGGGAGGCAGGGCTTCGATTCGCGAATAGAGGATTTCGACCGGTCGCTCGTTCCTTTGCTACCCTATGATGCTCGACCCGTTGCTTCTATCGTCAAGGTGATCAGCTACTTCGATGGAGCGTGTGGGGGGTTCAACGCGTACGAATGCTGCAGAACGGCTGCAGTTCTGACCGTGGTCTCGACTGAACCTTCCAACGGCGGTGCCACCCAGTTCCGCCCACCCTTCGTCGGCAATGAAAAACCTGCTTATTCCACAACGGAACTGCGCCCGGACTTGCTGCCGAAGCTTTCTCACGTATCGAAGAGGAAGTCCCTCGAGTGGGTTGAGTCGCGCTTTAAGCGTGTGCAACTGGATCATAAGCGTGGACGTGTAGGCCGTAGCCTCCGTCCGATAGACAATTACCAGAACGAGACGTGCTACGGGCCCGATGTGGGCAACGACAACGTCGAGGGCGCGTTTGCGTTGATGTTCAATGATGCAACGGAGGCAAAACTTCCAGCGCTCATAAACTACGTCCAAGCGGGGCTAGATGCAGTGCACGAGGCGAAATCGGGCAGGACTTGGACTGGCCAGGGCGCCGGAATCGAGCCCGGATTCAGAATCACGCTTGTATTTGCAGCTGCGGTTCTTGACAATGATGATCTCAAGGGGACTGTGTCGACACTGAAAGGCTTTTCTGAATACGAGTACCTCCAACCGAACCGCATGCTTCCGGATCGAGCGGTATACGGCACGGAAAAGCACTGGACAGAAGAAAAGTACTGGCAGTACATAGTTGACAAAGACAATGGGTCTTCGGTATCGACGGCCGCATATAGAGATCCATACGGGTATATTGACGGAGAACTACCTGAGACACGCGGGTATGCATTCTGCTGCTTTCCCACGACATGGAAAGGTAGTGCTCTGGCAGCACATCTCTTCCCGGCCATGAAAGCCCTTTGGAACAATGACCTGCTCCTTGATTACGCTGACAGATACGTCAATATAGGGAGGTGGACACAGCCCGACCCATGTGCTCCACATGATGGGAACATGGACAACTATGGAGTGACGTTTGGCCCAGATCCCAATGACCCTTCCCAGTGTATCCGGGACCGCGACCTCGAGTACTACAACGGACCGCACGATTTCAAATGCCGTGAGGGTGCCGACTGCGGACGCTACCCCGAATTTCACGGCACACAGGCCAACGAACATTATTACAAAAGCAATTTCATCAACCAGATGTGGGAACAGCACCGCGGCGCCTCATGCTATGACGGCATCTGCAGTGGAGATGAGACCCCTGATTCATGCCCATACGACTGTGACGGTTATGAACCGATAAGGGGAGGAATGAACAACGGAACTGAGCATCCCACTTCGAGACTGACCATAGCGAACAATCCACTTTGGACACCGGCTGGGAAAATCGTGGTCACTTTTGACGATCCAACTGCTGAAATCTCAATCCATGGCGCGAACGGTGCTGTCCTGAAGAAAAGCCGAGACGGCGGACGATTGGTTTGGAACGGTGTCGGACGCGACGGTAAAACTGTTCCCAACGGCGTTTGCTATGTTTGCGTCAAAGCAGATGCTGCACAAATGGTGGCGAAACTCATAGTACTCAACTGAGAAGCGGGGTGGGCTGCGGGGCAAAACCAAGGAGGCGCACCCGAAGAAGACTGAGCGTATGGCAATGTCGTGCGGTCCGAAGGGCGGTTGGGTCCTTGCCTACCATGGCCTTCTCTGGGAGTGCGGCTGCCCCAAAGGCGCCGCGGCGCGCGGGCCACTGCATACTCAACCAAGGTGCTGTGTGCCCGGGGGAACGATTTCAGGCGGCGAGGGATCTCGTGGTGAACGGTGTTTGTATCAGAATGCAGCTTAAGAAAGTCAAGAACCGACAGGTAGTGTTGGACTCTCTGTACCAGTAGATTTCACGATTTCCCGTAGCCGGTGGAATAGGAGTTAAGAAACCGCATGCGATGTGTCGGGTGGGAAAGGATCTGTTCAATAGAGCCGCAGCGTGGATGCGACATTCAACAACCGAGACAGGTAGTCCACACCGTGTTAACTACGCTGTTTTTCGACCTACACACACCAATCGGGGAAACGTTGACCCGTAAGGCTTCGGAGCTTTTCCACATCGGACCTGAAGTAGTTCACAAGCGATTCTCGGAGCTCACTGCTGAAGCTGGGTTTCACTGTTTTCTCGTCCGTCATTCGACGATGCACGTTAAGCAGCCGGGGTGGCACTAGCCTTTTCACAATGTTCTTCAGCCCCAATCTCGACAGAAATCGCCGCATTCCCTTCCCCGACGTATAGTTGTGCACCACCGTGAAGTCCTCGGAATAAAAAGCGCTGTCAACGCCGACAAAATCAAACACGCATTGCATCGTCTTCCGTGGATCCCGTTTGAGTTCTTCGGTTGTAGTAATCAAGATCTGCTCTACTGGATAGTACCGCAAATACTGCTCAATCTGCATATGGTAGCGACTGAACTGTATACATGGTTCCTCTTCATTGAGCACGAGCCGGTTTTTTTCCCGTTTCGCGAGTGCATGCTCCATGCTGGCCTCAGCGAGGCCGTCATACCATCGATGGAGGTACTGTGAACGAAGGCGTTCAATTGGATCGCGCACGATATAGATCAGCTTAGCCCCAGGCAAGACTTTATGCATCCTCTCGGGGACATGTGGGAAGAGCGGGTACTTCGAGTAATTGACCGATCCCTCGCCGCATGCTTTCCCTTCCCCTACAAACTCTGCTTCGTATGATTCGATGCCCATACCGTATTTTTCAGCGGACGAGAAGAAGTTGACCTCTTTGGTCTTAGACATGACAATCTCGGGGTGAGCGTTCAAATAATGATACAGGCTCGTGGTTCCGGCTTTCATTGCGCCGATGACGGTGAATGTCGGGAGCATGAGTGTGAATTCCCTCCTTCATTAAGGCATTGATATTGAATTCTGGCAGTTTCAGAAGTCGGGGTAGAGAAAGCGTTCATGCACCCTTGCGTACTACCATAATCCTGCACTGCCCATCAACGATCTGCTTGCACCGCTATGGCCCGGATGAACGGCGCGAGTTCTCGTGAACGACTATCGGGTTCCATCGAACCCATTCATGAAGAATGGTCCTTTGGCGTATTTCAGCCCTGCTGACGGAATCAGCCGCACAACAGGTTACTTGACGATTGCCTTCCTGTTGAACACCGCCCACTGAAGCATGAGCGAATACTTGGCTGCGTCAAATCTTGGTCTACTGCCGGATATGCTTGTAAGGATGAACACCGGTGAGCACGCCGCCAACCGAATCAAGGCGGCGGCTACCACTGCTATTCGATATGCCAGAAAACCACTCCATCCATAGTACTTGCCCATGAGCTTCGCAATTGATTCGCAACGCATGAGCACCCCAAACGAACTAACAGCCTGTTTCTCGGCCCCTCCGGTCAAATGCGTGACGCACGCTTCGCTGCAATAGTAAAGTTTCATTCCGCGCTCATCGATACGCCGACAGAGATCGACATCTTCACAATACATGAAAAAGCGCTCATCAAAACCGCCGATCGTATCGAGAATTTCTTTTCGAACCATCAGACAGCCGCCGTAGAGCTTGGCAACGTACCCGCTCGTGCGTGCGGACCGATAGGGGACCATTTCCTGCAGCAGTTTCTTTGTCCCCTTTGCCACAAAGGCTGTGCGTATGAACTCTCGTCCCGGAGTGGGAAACCACTGCAATCCCAAGTCCTGCGTCTCTCCATTCGCGCCGACCATTCTCGCTCCGACGGCGCCTACTGACAGATCATCGTCGAGCACTCCGGTCATTGTTTGGAGGGAGTTCTGATGAAGGATTGTGTCGGGATTCAAGAACAAGATGTACCGCGCATTGGTTTCGCGCAACCCGATGTTGTTTGCACGGCCAAATCCGAGGTTGCCCCCGGTGTTCACGAGCCTGACGCTGGGGAATTCCGACCGAACCATCTCGGGAGTACCGTCGTGAGAATCGTTGTCCACGACGACCGTCAAGGGGGAAAGGGTTGCTGCTGTCCGTCCTATGGACGACAGGCACCCCCGCAGCATGTCCCTAGTATTCCAGCTAACGATGATAATTGCCAAGTTGCTGCCTATTGAGTGCATGAGGATATCCGATTTGGGGTACGGAGGAAAACTCAACTAAGGCTACTGACGATTCAGAAAATCAACTGCAAATCCCAGGAGGCGGGTGAATATCCCTGCGGAAGCCTGGTGCTGCGGCAGATGTGACACGATGTTACTGGATATTCCCTTCTTAAACCGGAAGACACCAGGGTTCTTATCCTCGTTGACACCGCCAAGGTCGTATGCCTCGGCGCCGGACTCCTTGAGCCATTGAATGATCCTCCATTGAAGCAAGTAGGCCCCCTGGGACTTGATGCCTGCATCGGCTGTTGCACCCATGAGATAGATGCCCACATTACCGACCAGTGTGACTACGGCGCCTGCTACCGGGATTCCGCGCTGTTTGCACAACAAGATCTGCATCCGATGTGGTGGAGACAGGTCGATTTGGGTTTGCAGAAACTTGTCGATGTCAACACCGGGAGCGAAGTCCTTGCGCGATAGCATCTCAAGGTACATCGATCGAAAGGACTCGAACAGCGGGATATCGGATCCCTGTTCTATTTCCAGCCCATTGCGTTCTGACTTGTTGAGCCGGTTTCTCCACTTCTGATTCAACCCCCTGCGCAGAGCGTCCAGTTGTGGTGTAAGGTCAAGAACAAGGGTCCGGTACAGTGGGGCCCTCTTGACGGGCGTGAACCCGCACACCGAGAATGAAGTCAGCAGGTTCATCCTCTGCTGTGCACTTGTGGCTACAACATGAGGACGTATTCTCACCAGCAGTCGTCTCTTCACAGCATATTCGCTGTAAATCGACTTTAGTACAGCTTCGAGCACCTCGGTTCGATTAAGTGCCTCTCGGTTGATCCATATCGGGCCCCAAGGCAAGTACGCGATTGCCTCCCCCCAAAGTGGGAGGGACACCAAGCGAAATTGGGCCAGAGCGACAGGTTGTTGCTCCCGCAATAGGACAAGGTGGCTTAGGCTTTTCTCGCCCCACTGTGCCCGGCCGTAGGCCCACGTCTGATAAACTGTAGAGTCCGAGAATCTCGACAGGCTCGAATCCCAAACCTCTTCCGATATCCGGTCAACCTCCGTAGTGTATGTGTTGTTCGGATAAGCTTTCATTCGGTTTCCTCTCTGACACAACCTTCAAAGGTTTGAGAGCCGCTGATATCATGTTTCCACCAGCCCTCTCGACATGGGGATTAGTGGTATTTCAAGGGAGGCGCTTGGAATGGCCGCGATGCTCTGGATATCAGACTCCGCGCTCCATAAGATGAGACAAGTGCCGGTGGCCCAGTTATTGCTTAAGACCTTCCTGGACCCTTCGGAGCAAGCCGACACTCTCTTGAGAACCGAATGCTCAATTGATCGTAGTTGAACACATTTTGCAGAAAGGCGGAAATTCTACATCTTGGTGAGCAGAAGCGACCCTATCGTGCCCTCTCCCGTGATTGAACAAATATAGAGACCGTCGGCCAGTGTGATGCCCTTTTCGTATCGGCCATTCCAGTCAAGACACTGCCCTTCCTCACCAAGATTAACCTCCAGCACCATCTCACCAGCGGCATTATGAACTCTCAGCACACGTCCGCTGAAATCTCGGGCCCGGCCCGAATACAGGATACCTGAGGATCCTTGATGATACGCGCGGTTGGCCAGCTTGATCCGAATTGGGTTCGAGTGATCAGACTCCTCTCCCTTTCTCCTTTCATAGGGGGATATGCTGCCCGTTTGATCGGATGATCCTTCCCAGCCCGCACTGCGGGCAAGCAGCCACCACATTGCCTTGGCCAGCCGTACGCACCCGGTCAAACCAATATGACATCCACCATCTCCACCATCGTACTCACCGTCGTTGTCGGGGTGAATCATCTGAAACGTGTGACCGGAAAAATCGGTTGTGTGCTGTTCACCTTCGTTGCTCCAGCACAGAATATCAGCATAGTCAAACAAATACCCGTCCCGCTCCGCCACCTTCCTTCTTATGTACTCGTGTTTCTGAAAACGCTGATACCCCCTGCAGCCGCGATCGCAGCTTCCATCCACCGGCCCGGTGCTGTGCAGCATCCGTACCTCTTGATGTGCATCGCCAATGTGTTCCCAAGCCCCGATGTAGTGGCTCATGTTGACTTCCGTTGAGGAAGTGTCCCAATGATCGACCGCTCCACCCTGCCAACAACTTCTGCCGGTGCACTCAGGGTCGTTCCAATGAAAGGCTCGCCCGGCCCACTCTCCTACATTAGAGCAATTGCTCTGCCAGCACATGTCCCAGCACCATCCAAAGCAATAGGCTCGGTATGGGTTCTGGAGGTCATCCCGTGCATACTCTAATTGAGCTTTCACAGCTTCCACCGCAACGGAACTTGTCCACATGTGCTGCTCGCCCCCACCCCCTCGCCAGCGCCTCTCGGAATCGAGACTATGCGAGTACGCCTCGGTGTTGTCGTAGCGGCCACGATGTATCCTCAAAGCTGAGTCCGTTTGAGACTCTGGGAATCCCCCGATGGTCACGGACACGGCATATTCCGGTTCTTGCTCGGCCAACTGGCGAAGACCGTATAGCAAACCCATTCCGTGCGATTCGCCAACATAGCAGACAAGCATTGTCTTCACGCTGTCCAGCCATCTTTCCGGGATGTCCTCGTAGGCATCCACTACCGTATGATCCGCAACCACGGACGCGGCCCAATTGAGAGAGCAGAAAACTACCACTGCCGAAAACACACCTACTAGCTTTCTGTGCAGGCCCATATCAACCTCCGCATTCTGCCTCCAGTCGAATGGATCGGCGCTACGAATCCAATGCAAAAAGAGGCTGTTTGTTTTCTCCTCAGGCTCTCCGCCCTTGTTTCATGTTGTCAAACCGGTCCATTGCTGAACTTGCTTGCGTGACTCCCGCCGGTTGCCCCCCGCTGTCCAACGAATGCTGCTGCGCCCATGAAGCATTGAGCATTCAAAACATCACGAAAACCCACACACAAAAAATAAATCCGTGATCGATTTCCGGGTATCTTCTCCCCTCATGGAGGCCACCTCTTGTCGGGCTCAGCGATTTCTTCAAACGACCACGCAGGAAATCGATTTGCTGCGGGGAAGTCACGAAAAAGCCCCCGTGGTTCCGTGGCCTCATGCATCCAGTTCCTCTTGGGCGTACGGATGCTGAAACTCATTCCAAACAGCGCGAAGCTCTTCCAGGTCTTTTGCCCACCACTTTTCTGCAAGGAGCTTGTCAATGATATCACGAGAGAAACGGTACCTTACGACCCGAGAGGGGTTACCAACAACAACCGCAAATGGCGGCACATCTTTGTTGAGTACTGCCCCCGCTCCAATCACGGCACCATCCCCGATGTGTCGCACATGAGGAGGAATAATCGCATTGTGTCCAATCCAGACATCGCTTCCAATCTCTAGCGACGAGCGCTCAAGTGTATCGCGATCCGTGATTCCGAGGTTTGGATTGAAAAACAACGCATGAGTTGACTTGTGCGAACTGGGATGATCCCTGTTGAAGCTCCGGACAACTCGTGCAATGGAGCTATACCGGCCTATTCTTGTATTGGAGTCGAAGGCGCCCGGTCTGAAGCAACCACCCATGGTATAGGCGCCGATCTCTACTCCGTGATAACTCTTGAAAATGCGGCGGAGTGTTCGTGAAAAACACTCTCCACCCTCCATCTGCTTCGCAATCTTGAGCACTCGTTCTCGCAGGAATCGTCTATCAAACGAGTAGAGCCGAAACAGTATTCGGCCGGCAATCATGGCAGTTGCTCCTGGCTAAGAGTATTGAAACGCAGGACTGTGATATAGCGGACAATCGATCCATCCATATTGTATCTTCTTGTACCCCGATAAGCAAGGGCTTTCAGCGGCGAGGTGAGAATCGTTGTTGATGGGTTCCCAAAGCAAACAGTACAATACCGGAGGAATTCAAAGTGAAAGATCATTTTAATGTTTGCCTCATGGGGTGTTCCCTGTCCACACGCAATCGAGGTGTTTCCGCACTTTGCTCTTCGCTGGTCAAGCTAACGCTTGAGTGTCGGCCGGAGGCCCGTATCACACTCATGATAGGAGACCGAACGGGAAAAGCGCAAAAGGTGGTAGTGTTCGATACGCAGCATGAACTGTACGTGGAGAACTTCAGGATGTCGCTTGCTTCGGCATTCGACAAGCATCTGTTCACTATTGTCTTTTTGGCATTCATTCACCGAATCATCCCATTCCAATGGGCCCGAAGCAGAATCGCCAACTCCAATTCCTGGCTTAAAACACTGGACACGGCGGATTTTGTTGGAGACATACGGGGCGGAGACAGCTTTAGCGACATATACGGGGTTGCAAGGTTCCTACTGGGCTCTCTCCCGGGCATTTCCGCATTGCTGATGCGCAAGAGACTCCATCTCTTGCCACAGACCTACGGGCCGTACAAATCATTTGTTTCCCAATCCGTGGCGGCGTGGATAATCCGCCAAGCCGAAAGAGTGATGAGCAGGGATGATGAGAGTCTCAAAGTCGTTCGAGACTTGTCTAAGGGAAACGCTGGTACCGATAAGTTCATCTTCTGCCCCGATGTCGCACTCGTACTAGATGTGAAGGTCCCGGAAAGCGTCGACACAGACCCGCCTGGTCTCGCCAAGGGAAAACAACCGATCATTGGGTTGAATATCAATGGGCTCATGTTCAATGGAGGTTATAGTCGTGGGAACATGTTCGGCCTCAAGCTGGATTACCAGACTTTTCTCACCGAACTTCTTGAAACGTTGTACGAAGCAACAGACGCTCAGGTATTGCTGATCCCGCACACCTTCGCCCTTCCCGGCGATGTGAACAGCGACCCCGACGCTTGCCGCCAGGTAATGAACTCGGTTCCCGTGGCATGCCGCAGCAGAGTCCATCTTATAACCAGACAATTCGACCAAAGCGAAATCAAGGGAGTCATTGGATCCTGCGACTTCTTCGTGGGCTCACGAATGCATTCGTGTATCGCTGCGCTTTCCCAAGGTATCTGCACTGTTGGCGTTGCGTACAGCAAAAAGTTTATGGGAGTATTTCAATCGCTCGGGTGCCAAAATCTCGTCATTGACGGACGCACAGTCACTACCGGCGAGGCTGTCGAACGCGTTATTGAAGCTTACGAAACACGTACCGAGACAGCGCCTTCAATACAAGAGGCTGTGAGCCGCGCACAGAGGACGATTCGGAATCATCTCTCAAGGATTCTCATGGCCTGATCCAACGTTGTGCTGGCCTCGACACGGTTGTTTCGGCAACCTTTTCGGGTGCTCAACGAAAGCCTCCTCAAGGAACTGAACTCCCGCCTCCGGAGAAAACGCGCAGGCACAGGGCCAGCCATTCGAATCGCCCAATTCACCACTGCGCTGCCCATCTCAGGAGTCTTTCTCCTCCTGGGATGCTTGCCAATCTTCGCGAGACTGACGGAACTCTGATTGCGCGCCTCAGATCCGGAAAACGCCACAAGGCAAAGGCATACGAAAACCCACACGCGAAGGTTCCCACGACCAAACGACTCACATAGGATTCTAAAGCAAGGTGAGCCGGGACCCAAGAAACGAATACGAAGATTGCTGTGAAGGAAGCCCGGAAGAGGACTGCATAGTATGCCGGTACGGGCAGTCCACTCATTGCGTTAATTCTTTTGATTTGAACATGCAAAGCCACAGCCATGGCAATCAACGCAGATAAAGCAGCCCCGGGGAGGCCATAGAATTTGACCATGGGGTAGACAAGTGTGAGCAGCAGAAGCGCTCTCACTAACATGAACAGCCGTTGTTGCTCAGGCTTGCCCACGGACATGAACGCGGCCGCCATAGGTGCGCTGCTCACTTTGAGCATCTCTACCGCGAAAATGATTGAAAACGGCGTTGCAACCGCCGCGTATTTCTCGCCGTAAACAACGTGCAGAACATCCTTCCCGAAGAATACAGCAAATGCCAAGGCAGGAAAGCCTCCATAGAGGACCACGGAAACAGCGTGCATCAAAACCCGGTTGAATCTCTCCCGGTCATCCTGAACATGAGACAATGCCGGCAACAGAACCTCGGAGAAAAGCGATCCGATGAACTGCAGCGGCATTCGAGCTAAATGCGCAGCCATGGAATACAGGCCCAGTTGCTCGGCTTTCATCACCTTTCCTATAACGAATATATCCGCCCGCATGAAAAGGAAATACAGGATCGGTGTTCCGAAGGTACCCGAAGCGTACCTCAGCAGGGCTCGATTGTGATTTCGATTGAACTTGAAGCGAGGAAAAAATGGGCAAAGAATGTACGAGAGGAACCACCTTGCTACGTTTTCCGCGGTAAACCCAATTACAAGAGCCCATACGTTTCGCAATGCAAAGCCTAAAACGATGGCCCCAACAAGACCGAGTATTGCGCCTCCGTTGTACACAAGAGTCCACTTTCGAAACCTCATCCGCTTCAAGGCGAGGTAGCTCTTGGGGCTGATGGTCCCAAAGCAAACCATCCCGACAAAAGCCACGCGCATGAGAGGTACAAGCTGTTCCTTCTCATAGAATCGTGCTACGTATGGAGCGCACAAGAAGGCTGCAGCGTACAAAGTGAGCGACCTGAAAAAGGAGAACCACCATGCGCCATTGAGATACGTATCTTGATCCGCCTCAGGGTGCTGAACTACAGCGCGTCGAATACCCACTTCTGTGAATGCCTCGAACAGGGCATTTATGGAAATAACAATAGCCATGATGCCGAAGGCATCCGGCGCCAGCAGGCGGGCGAGAAGTACGTTTCGCACGAAGCGCGCCGACCTCTCCAAGCCGGAGCCCAAGCCGGACCAAGCTCCTCCGCGAGCTACCCGCGAGCGCAGGCTGGAGTTCTTAGAGGCGTCATGTGGGTCCATTGGTTCCTTTGCCATGCTGTCTGTTTGTCCCACGAATACTGGCACACCGTCTAATGCCGTGGCTTCCTTGTGAGCAGCCGACGGAGCCTACCAAGGTTCCTCCTCATGTCATTAACATCAATGCTCCGCATATTGTCCGGGAATTCTGCGAGGAGCTTCCAGGGAACTTCACAGAGAGTCTCGTGTTCCAATTGGAGATCTCGCCGATTCGCGTAGGCCTCCCAGAATGCTACGTAGTCACTCCGGTGCAGTTCTCTTGAAACGGCGGCCACCCACGGCACATCATTCAAGCCTGCCCAAACAAAGTTCGGGACGAGCATTCTGTTGCGTCGTTCACGACCAAGCGTAAGCGAAAAGGAAATTGCACCGCGTCGATCAATTTCCGCGTGCACCAGCAAGAACTCCTTCGTAATTGCTTTACGATACTGCATCCTGCCGGAATCGGAACGTACCGGAGAGAAGAAGAGGTTACCAAGGCTGTACATGATAAGGGAACCCTTGAATACCTCAATTCCTTGTATCACATGTGGGTGGTGGCCTATCACAAACGCTGCACCGGCGTTCACAAGTGCATGTGCAACGGCAACTTGGTCCGGACTTGGATAGCGATAGTACTCACGGCCCCAATGCAGCGACACACAGACTACATCACAGATCCTGGCAAGGTTTTCCACCTGGGCGCACGCTGCCTCAGTATTTCTGTATGTAGAACATCCAGGCTTGTCATCGGTGGCTGCAACAGCGCCCACAAACGTTTCATCGCTGGTCATTGCCAAGAAACCGATTCTTCGGTTCTTCTGAATAACGATCACGGGTTTTTGTGCCTCTGGCCGATTCGGCCCTGCCCCGGTGCAATTCAGACCACGGTCATGAATCAGCTCTCTCGTCCTGAGCATTGCTTCATTCCCGAAATCAAGGATGTGGTTATTTGCAATGGACAGCAGGTTGAACCCAAACCGGGAGCAGAAATCAAGAGCGCACGAGTGATTGTAAAGGTGGAGTGAAACATCCGGACGGCGTGCGCTGCCATGCCCCAAGGGCGCCTCAAAATTGAGTACGCCAATGTCACTATCCCCCAGAATCCCCGCAATCGGGCCGAAGGGAGAAAGGTGTTTCCTTCCTTTCCTTTCGGCCCAGGATATGTACTCGGCGCCTAGGAACAAGTCACCTGCAAACGTCAACCTGAGATTCTGGGAGTCGTCCATTGCAGCCTTTCCATTTGGTTTCTGAGCATACCAGTATGGCCATGCGCAGCCTGCCTTAGGGACTATTGCGCGGCCACCGCGTCAGAATGCTCCTTCGCAACAAACGGACCATTGCTCATAGATGATATGAATGCCAGCAGAAAGAACCAAGCAACGATAATCTGATCAAAATAGGACACCGAAATGAAAGAAGCGGAATGTCCGAATAGCGAAGCTCCCATGCACCACAGCATGAAGCGAGAGGGCAGGGGTTGGTCACGGGCAAATCCGAGAGCTTGCCCAACACCCTGGAACGCCCTCACAAGAACAAAAATGAACAAGCCCATTGTTAGTAGTCCCCCCTTGACCCCCTCGGCGATATATTGATTTGTTATATCAGCTTTGTTGTCATCAATTGCCAAAGAGCGGGCCATCCAATGAGAGGTCTGTTTAGTTCCCATGAGCCACCACTCGCTGATGTGTGAGAACGCTTGGTCGATGAGGTATGAACGGTGCCATCCAGTCCCGCCGGTGATCGTACTCACCCGGGCTATCAAATACCATATCGGTGCCTTCATCGCTATTTCCAGCGCCAAAAGCGTCATTACTATTCCGCGACGTATTGCCTTCATTTGGAAGCGCAAGAACCATGTTACCAATGCCACACCAACAAAGAGGTAAGCCAGCAAGGCGCCACTTGAGCCGCAATCCATGACAATAAGTGAGCAAGCAACAAAGCCAATGACAGCGAGGGCCTTTCGAGCTGGTTCCTGGAACCAAAGGGCAACCATAAACGGCATAAGTGTTGCGCCAAACGTGCCCGCAAGTATGGGGTGACGGAAAGGCCCCATTGCCCTCACATCTCCGTATCGTACCATCGAATACAGGGGTACGCCACCAAAAATCTGTCCGAACAGGTTTCGTCCAGTGAAGCTTTCAAAAGTCATGAGAAGAGCAAGTGGGACTATGAGTACAGCAAGGTACTCGAATACGCGTACTGCGTCGTCAAGCTCCCAAATAAAAAACCTGAATAGAAAGTAAAGCCCTAAGCTATTGTATGCGGCTCCCAAACGGTTGGTGAATGCACCTGTTGTACGCCACAGCAACGTGTTCATGACTATGCCCGAGATCGTCCACAATACGACAGCTCTGTCCATTCGATTGAAACCGAAACCGTACGCCTCACTGCGAATGAAAGCACGCACCCACCCCACAGTCACGAGTATCCTTACGACGGTGAGGTCCAAACCTCCGACCATGATTTTCTGGCCATACGTTACGTAGGTCGCGGCCAGGAACAACGGCAAGCACGCGAGAGGTCTGGGAACCGACAACAACATGATGCAGAGGACGAGAGTAAGAATGATACCCGGGCCATTCATGACAAAGCTCGTCTCCTAGCGGCGTTGGGATGCAGGACATTGTTCAAGTTGGCCATCTTACCGCCATATACTCTTCCTGAACAATAAACGGTTCATCTGTTGTGTGCGGAGGTAACGGATCACATCCTTTTCACCGTAGCGCTCCGTCCGCGTGAGGTAGCCCTTTAGAAACCCACACATTTGACCCAATGCATCCATGAAGAAAGGTCGACGAAACACCCGACATCCGCATTTCACTATCATGAAAAGAGGGTGGTAACCGGATACGTAATTCGCGAATCCGCATTTGAGACTGTTGCGCCAGGAACCGGCAGCCGCTCCCGTGAATCGGTGATGAGTGAGGATCAACTCTGGAAAACTGCGCGTACTCCAGCCCAGCATGTTTGCTTTCACTTCGTCGAGCGTATCCCAGCCCGGTGCATGAATTAGCCCCCCGATTGCCTGCCAGCACTCTCTCCTATAGATCTTCGAGGCTCCTCGAACGTGAAATCGCGGTTGCCTCTCAAGGTGCAGCCCCCCCGGCATGCTGTGGTAGACTTCACCACCACCTATCCCCAATGTGCCGTCGTTGGCAAACTTCTCCAAACACCGCTCAAAGTAAGTGGGCCGAAAAGACAAGTCACCATCGAGTTTCACAATATAGTCCCACTTTTTGTCACGCACCATAGAAAACCCGTCGTAGAACGCATCGACTACGCCACCGCCTGCCTTTCTGAACCCGCGGTCTTTTCTTCTGACAAGTATCACCCAGCCAGTTTTGGCGGCTGCCTCTTGGACGATGTCGACCGTCCCATCGTTTGATCCGTCATCAACTATTATCCATGCGAGGGGCCGAACGCTCTGAGACAGTACGGAGTCTATTGTCATGGGCAAGTACTCGGACTCGTTTCGAACCGGGGTAACTACTACATAGTGCGGCGGGGTCCTCACGGTGCTCCTCCGTTCCCAATGCTGTCTCTGTTTTTCGATGAAGTTCTTCTCGGGCTCCTCTGCGCCAAAGCTAACTGAACCGGCGGGAGTAGTTTTCTTTTTGCATATGAGGCCAAAGCTGCCGGAGGCTACCTCAGCGAAAGATGAAGGGATTCGGTAAACCTTGTCCCTTTATCGACCAATTGAGGCGGGTACCCCCGCCCTCCTGAGCCTCCGCATAAGGGAATATGCCGTGAACTGCGGCCGCTTCCCCAAGAAATGGATTTTCAGCTTAAGATAGAGCTGCATGTGCCAGCCAACACTTAGAGCATGTGTCTCGAAACTCATGTCCCCGCCGGTGAGCTTCCAAACTTATTTCACGCCTTCTAGGTCTCGGCCGAGGCGGTATCCCACGTATTGTTCGGTACGTCTTCCAAAGCCCGAGAACAATCCTCAGTAGTCTTCTGTATCACCGCTCTCGCTATAGGGCCAGGGAACACTATGCCGACGCTTAGAAATACAGCACTGGAAGCCGGCCAAGTGCATGCCAAGCTTGTCTGAGCCTATTCCCGGTAGGAGTTCGCACTATGTAGACGAAACCGGCGGTGTTTATCTTTTCACCATTTCAAATCAAGGCCCTATCTTCGCATTGGCCTGGGGCACCTCGGCTCTTGCCGCTTTGCTGAACAATGCCAAACACACTCTCTGCGACACTTACACCTTCGCCTTTTTTCACTTCCCGTACAGTCGACTACACCATGCTAATGGGGAACTTGAAATCTCAAAGCTTCCGGGCCGGGCAGTAGTCCTGCGTGTACATTGCCAGGCCCAAATAGCCGGAGGGGAATACTTCCTGAAAAAGAATGGCTCGATCCAACCTCAACCACCCGCTCAAGAACGCAAGTGACTTCTCTCGCATGCGCTCGTACCGACCAGAGTTTGAGCTATTGCCGTCGCGTAGATCTCTGCCGCCGCTTCCCATTGAAGACCTTGTTCACAATGCGAGCCACTGCAACTGGCTGCTTCACCTACATGGTGGCGAACACTGAAGGCGAACACGCCTAGCCTCACCCCGTGAGGCATTCGACGATTTCCAAGAACATGCTCTTGCGCTTTTCCCAGCTGAATTCTTCTACAAATTGTGAGGCTCTCTCGCAGTACCTACGACGCGTTTCAGGGCCGCGATACATTTCGATAATTGCCTCTGCTAGTTCCTCAGAATCCCCAGCGCGAAAGAACCTCACAACACTCTCATTCAGATAGTGTCTATGGACGCTTGTATCCGATGCAATCACCGGCACCCCAAGCATCATGAATTCCAGTATTTTAGTACTGAAAGCTTCGTCGCTGAATTGGTTCCTCAACTTGGGCTCAATACCGATGTCGGCTGTTGCCATGACCTCAGCGATCTGTTCGATGGACACAATCCCCATGAATCGCACGCAACTGCCGCAGTCAATATTCTGTGAGACATCCCTGAAATACTCCTCGTCTGTACCCTTGCCGTAGACTTGAAGCTCTATCTCAGGTATGGTCGAACTGGCTAGCTTAACCGCTCGTATTGCCGTTTCAACCCCCTGATGCTTGCTGAGTGTGCCGGGATACATGGCTACGAATTTCCCTTGCTGCCGCTTCCGAAAAGAAACTGCAGTGAAGATCTCAGGATCGGGATAGTTCATGATGACAGTGCACTTCTCCGGCTTGACAGAACGTTCCATGATGCGCCGCCCCCAAATATGGTTGGCGATGATGACGTGATCGGCAAATCCGGCCGAAAAGCGTTCCATCAAGAGCAATAGGCGAAACATCGCCGATTCTTTCGGCACGCCAAACTTACTAATGGAGAGTTCAGGCACTATATCATGAATATCGAGAATGACCTTCGAACCCGTAAACTTGGGGACGACGGCGGCAAAAACCTCAAAATCCGGTACAGAATGGACATGTACCAGATCATACCTGTTCTTTAAAGTCCGCAGGGCAAGGAATGCTGCGGACGTCAGGAGAAACTTGGCCAAGCGATAGAGGTAAATGAGGCTGCTGCGTTCGTTATGCTTCCTATTCTGGATCCGAAACAGATTCACCCCGCGAATATTCCCCCGAGCATTCTGTTTCGGTTGTCGAAGTGCAACGGCGTCAACATGCCACCCTTCCTTGACAAGCGTTTCGCCGTATCTCCGCACCCTGTTGTCCATCTCGTAAAAGGTGTAGGCCACCATAACAGCCCGTTTAGCGGTCATCAAGAATCCCTTCTGTGCTTAATCTATACTCAACCATTCCAAGCACGGACACACCAGAAGCAAACACCGGAAGCGAAGCTTACCAGCTGCCACGAGGTTTAGAGTGCCGCTACGCTCCCGCAGAACCAGTGCGGCTCAAAACCTCTGGAAAAACTGTTTCTCGACAACTCGGGATCGGCATACGTGCTTGACTCCGAGATGTATGGCGATTGGTTCGTGGTCAGACGCGCACTGTAAATCTTCTAAATGGCCCCTAGTTGATGCCCCCATACAACAGTCTTCAATCCAAAGACCTCGAGACAACGAGCGACCCCGATTTCAAGGAATCCCGCCTTGGCCAACGAACGCTTTTCAGGCATATTCCAGACACCGGTGCATGCGTAAATCCTCTGGTGCCCAGAATGGCTCAAGCACCGACTTATGTGGATGAGAAGGATAGTGTTCAGGCCTTTCGCCCTAAATGGCTGGAGAATTTCATTGTCAAAAAGCAGTACGTCTTTCTCCATCATCGGTAAGAAATGGGGTTTTACCGATCTCCCGCATAGCGACCACGTGAATCCAACCAATGACGACCGTTCCCGAAGGATCCAGATCGACGCCCCCTGTCCAAAGCGCTTCTGCATTTTGCGCGTAAGATTATGCTTACGCCGGTTGAACCCAAGCATTCTTAGGTCGTCTGCTGAAAGAGACTCCATCGCATCTACACGCTCGACGCAGTAGTCAGAGGAATCAACAGCCGTTGACATGGTGTCACACAAGATTTTGCAGAAAACCGCATACCGAGTACCAGGGTGATAGCGCCGGATGAAAACGAACAGGTACCTGCATGCGGTACTGAAGCCTTCCCGTTTCACAAGGTAATGAACTCGCAATGGCGCATCGAGAATACGGTGGAGAGCAGCCATGTAGAACTTTCTGCCACCAACCGGTGCGTCTGCAGCTTTCGGCACTGTTTTGTCCATGACCTCAAGAACCGCGTGGACAGCTCTTGAAACAACCCTATGGTCGAGCTGTCACTTAACGTTTCAACCGGGAAAACCTCAGAAGAGCTGCCTGAAAGGTCTTTTTGAAACGCGTGAATGGTTCTGGAACCAAACCATCGACAAGACCGTTGCGACCCAACACGTGGCGCATGGGCTTCTGCCCAAATCCGGTTTCAGTGCGGAATGGTGTTCTTCACCTTGCGGGACCATTGTCCATGATTCAAGCCGCAGACCGGCAGAAGCGGCCGACTCGAGAAACAGCTCGCTTCAATCGCGTGAAGGGGGCCATCCAACGATATGCTCCAGACAATTTCAATCGGAACTCCAAGGGCCAATCCGCTGGTTCAACGGCAATCCTACCCCAGGTGTTCTCTTCGCCCCCTTTCCCTATCGTGGTTGGCAGAATCGTGAATAGCTTCACGTACCCCGCTTGAGAGGCGACCTCATCAACCTGGTTTGAATGCTCCCCATGGGGATAGCTGAAGAGCGTTATTCTACGCCCACTAATTCGCTCCAAGTGCTCCTTGGATTCCTCGAGTTCTGCGCGGGTTTTAGACTGACTGCACGCTGTGAGTCGACAATGAGTCACTGTGTGTGAACCCAACTTCACCAGTGGGTTCCTTGCCAGGTGCCGAAGCTGGTCCTCGGTCATTACCATCTGCTTGCTGAATCTATGCCCTTCCTGAGGCACCCAGGTGGGCCTCTTCCCAATGCTTCCAGTCGGAACAAAGACCGCAAATGGGATCCTGTATTCAGACAGAACTGGAACAGCAAACTCCCTCACAGAGGTGAAAGCATCATCGAAGGTCAAGGCACCGTATCGGCGCCGCCCGAACTCGGGGAATGCCTCCCCGGGGGCAATCGGCGTGCAACTCGATTTGAAAAGGCGCATCTGCCGCTTGAAGTGGCCAATGTCCTCACCTCTGACGACGTGATAATACAGTACAACACACAAGGTGCGCCGCGGCTTTCGAATGAGTTGACGTGAGAGGCTTCCCACGCAGTCAAGGCAGAAGAGCGCTATACTCACGGCGAGCTTGATCAATCGAACTGTGATTCTCAATTGTCCAGCCCGTCGGTTGTCTTTGCACACTGCAACTCAATCCAAAGCTTGGCGGTCAGGAGCCTGAGGAACAGCTTGATACGACCACTCCGCACATAATCGTCTGGTGATTCGGTAAGACGGCCCTCGCCCACAATTGGTCCAAGTGTGGCAATTGCAGCCTCGGACGGCTGAAACCACATCTCCGCGATTTTGGGGCTGCTACTGATGTAATGGTGCCAATTCGGCCACGACTCATCCGATACTATAGTCTTCCTTGCTCTCCCGGCAAACCTTCTGATTGCGGTCAGATTCCGCTGTATCAATACATGAAAATACGGTGCGTTCACACGGGTGCCCGTATTGATGTTCGTGATCGCGGACACCTTTGGTCCGCACACAATTTCAACCATTCGGGCGTATACGCTGACGTTTAGCTTGAAACGGGGAGGGAGTCTAAGGTATACATCGACAATGGCATTGTCCACAACGGGTAGATGAAAGGGCAACACCCTCTGGGGGATAAGAGTCTCCTGGTTATCGGGCTCATAGCACAACGGAAACAGTCGCCTTCGTTCCAGATCCAACCGCGCCTCATCGGTTTCCAGGCCTCTCATCTTTATTGGATACAGCGCCTCTAGGCGATCACGGATTGCTTCCTCGTGCTTTGAACCAAACCAAAAATGCGGCATGTAGGTTTCCAGACCGAATGGCCCCGGGCTGTTCAGCCGAAGGAACTTGTTCTCAAGTTTGTCGAGCAAGAGACCTTTGAAGAAGTAGTCGCAGTAGAATCCCGTGAGTAGCGTCCCGAATCCTAATTTGCGCAGTTCACTTGCAAAACCCAAGTAGTGATTACTTCCAAAATCGCCCATGCCCCCCGACAGCCTAACACCGTTCTTGGCGTTCATCCCGTAGTGCTCCCTCGCTCGCTGCAATGGTACCAGATCAACACCACTTGCCTTCGCGATCTCGGCCGCGAGGGAGAACTCGACATTTCGGTTGTCGAAGAAGCAAAACGCTCTCGTGTAACTCCGGTCAGGGATACAGCTCAGCACCGCCCTTGAGTCAAGCCCCCCGCTCAGCGATACACCAACCGGGCCAACCGCTCTATGGCTTCGGCGTGAAACCGAGGTTCGAAAAGCTCCTGCTAGCAACTGCGCCAAGTCTTCTCGCGATGCCTCTTTGTCCAAGCTGAATTTCCATCGGAACCGCCACTCCCGCTTCCATTCGGGAGAGGGCCCATTGAAATCGACGTATGCAACAACTCCGTAATCAAATCCACGAATTGACTGGTAGTATGTGTATGGGTGAGTAAGTCGACCTGTGCAGATGAATTGCGACAGAGATACAGCGTCCCATTTTTTGGAGACATCTGCAATTGTGGCAAGAACGTCGGGATGTGAGGACAATAGCACTGGATCCGAAGCATTTGGCGCGTAGCCAAAACACGGCATCAGCCCGCAACGATCGTTCGCAAAGTAAAGTTTTTCGGCACTTCGATCCCACAGAAAAAGCGCAAAATTTCCATTAAGATGGCGCAAGGCCTTTGGCCCATCATCGGAGTACAAGGAGGCCACAATCCGACATGCTCTTCCTCCTGTGCCGCTAATGCCAGGCGCTTGCCATTGACTTTCGTCGAAAGTCACTCGCCCGCACACAGCTACGAAAAGTGAGCCGCTCGTGGTTCTGAATGGTCCCCACTCTTTATCCCGATCCACGGAAACCAATCCAAGTGAAAACTTCTCAAATTCATATAGGTGGACGCTATTGCCCGTAGCCCGGCCAAGGCCCTCAAGATCCCGGCCGGTGGTTCGTTGGCCACGAGGCCTTATGTCAAGAAGAAAATCACCCATGGATTCTTTCGCTTGCGCAGAAATCAGGCATCGTCGTTGGGCGAAACAGAACAACAGTGAGGAATTTGCTGGGGCAAAGCATGCCAACGTTCACGCTGTTCCATCGCCGATATGTTGCTGAGAAAACCACGATAAAGGTCCACCGGATATTCGTCGTTGCGCAACTGCCCCCTGCCGAATTTCATGTAGTCCGGGTGGGTATTGAGGAGTACCATTCCCCCATTCTCCAAAATCCATCGCATTTTCCTCATCCAGATTTCAATGCCCTGTTCCCGTAAGAGCACAAAGAGCGTGAAGTCCTGGGGCAGAGTGTATGGTAGCTCCATGAGAGCTTTTCCGCCATTATTCGCATGAACCGGGATGGGAAAGATGGTACAAACACCATCCGCCTGAGGCTCAAATGGATCGGTATCGAACGTTGAAAGTGAAACCTCAACGTCAAGGTTGTGGATCCAGCCGAGGTTATGATGCATAGATGGAGAACTGAAGACACGCGTGTCCCATTTTTCAAGAAAGTAGTTTATCCTCTTCGCGCGATTCTTGAATACCTTATGCGAGCGAAACAGTTTTCCGTCATGTCTCAGTCCGTGCACACCAATTCCAAAGCCTCGAGCTCGAATGTCCGAAAGGAGTTCGTCGGAAACTTTGTACCGCTCCGGCACGAAATTGAAACAAGACCTCAATCCATACTCGTCCTCCAAGTCCATCAATCGGCGAACGTTGCTTCTCCCTCGGGCTGTTTCAACATCGTGTGACAGGAGCAGGGCATATCCCTTTCCCTGCGGCCACCCCTCCCACCATTGGGGTTTCTTTCCAGCGCGCGTGTCAATGGGCCAGACTTCCCGGCAGCGCGCCAGCTTCCACCGGGCGTAACGCCTTCGCGCCAATATCTGCAAATACCGCGGAACCGCAGGTCTAATCGTGTAGTAAATTCTATTCCTGATTCTTGTCAGCAATATGCTACTCAATATTCCAAAGCGACAACTCAGGTACCGCCGGAGATGAAAACACTCGGTTTTTGCTACAAAACCACTTTTCTCACAGCCAAGTTACGCGGACTCACATTGTCCGAAGTCCTTCTAAAGCACATAACCGGTTCGGATGCCCATCGAGCAGGAGTCAGGAGTGACAACAGTGTCATGCCGATTCTGAAAAGAAATGCTCTTGCAACTGAGCGGCGCTTCAATTCGAGGAATCGCGTACTCTGCTTCGGCACGGCAATGTAAACGCTATCGGGAACAAAACGGAACGAAGCAACGTAACGCAATAGAGTGTGATAGGTGAAATACCGCACATGGGCGTAGAACTCATATCTTGATTTTTCGTTAAGCGGATCATGATAGGCCTTCCCCGTTAGGAGAACCGGAAGCAGATAGAGCAACCCGGCATAGTTAGGCGACGAAAGATAGAGCCACCCATCTTCTGCAATAATCCGATGCAGTTCCTCCATGAAGTGATCACAGTAAATCAAGTGTTCGATCGTTGCCAAGGATACTACGGCGTCGAACTCTCCATCGCCCACTGGAAAGGGAGTACTCTTCGTATCCAAATCGAAGCTGACGGTCTGCAAACCCGCACGCTCCATTGTTCTGAGGGCAGTTTGGCAGATATCGTTGCATACGAGGTTAGCCCCATAGGCTTCAATGATACGTCGGCCAACTATTCCTACACCAGAGGAAATATCTAAGATATTCTTGTGGTTTCTTCCTTCGAAGACGGCCGGGAAAATTCTGTGTCGCTCATGGACCGCTTGATACTGGTCCTGCGTCTGAACCCCGGACAGTCTTTTCTCTTCAAGGCTTCTCGCGTCACTTCTCATTTGTATCCCGAAGTTTTCGTCCTTCGACGATAGCGCCTCATGCCCTCTTGCCAGCTACTCGCCAGTCGGTTTA
>CAZNDN010000040.1:0-2095 GCA_964571815.1 uncultured Fibrobacterota bacterium
GCCTCCAACAGGGCTTTGCTGTATTTTGTCCGTATACGCTCTCCGCTCGCTTTTCGACCGAGCAGGCGGCTTTCTACCGGTGGAGCACAGGGCGGCGGGGAGCTTTCTCACGGCCCGGAGATCTCAATGGACGGTTTCCTGCTTTTCCTCGGTGAGACGATTCTCATATCCCTCTCCGGTGTGATGGCGCCGGGGCCGGTGACTGCCGTGACCGTCGGGGAGGGAAGCAAGTCCCCGCACGCGGGTGCCGCGATCGCCGTGGGCCATGGTCTGGTTGAGGCGCCTCTTATCGCTGCCCTGATGGTCGGGTTCGGGCATGTTGTCCGCATTGCGTGGGTCGAGGCACTCATCGCACTCCTGGGCGGCGCCTTCCTTCTCTACATGGGCGGTGACCTGCTGAAATCCTTTCGCACGGCCGATGTGGGTTTCCGGAAGGGGGCGCATGCGCCTCTTGTGGAAGGCATGCTGTTGAGTGCGGGAAACCCCTATTTCCTTATCTGGTGGGCAGCCGTGGGGATTACCCTGATCAATCGCGCTCAAAGCTTCGGTGCGCCGGGCATCGTACTATTCGTCTTCGTGCACTGGCTCTGTGATTTTGTGTGGCTGTATTTTCTCTCGGCCGCCGCCGGGCGCGGCGGCAAGCTTCTCGGCGAGCGTTTCACCCGGGTTGTCTTCCTGGTGTGCGGAGTCGTGCTTATTGGATTCGGCATACGGTTTCTCGTTGACGGCGTCGTGGGATTGAGGGCGGGATCCCGGATGTAGCACCTGGTATGCTCCCTGCGGGGGATGTCCATGATGAACGAGTTTCTCCCGGTCTCAGTGCGGGATCGTTCCAATCGCACGTACTTCTTCTCGGTAATGAAGAACATGACGGAGCCGGGTGCTTTGTCGTAGCTGGTGCGTCCTGCCGCCGTCCTCCATCTTCTTCCCGGATCGGATCCATCGCTGCTCTGTGGGTGGCTTCTCCGGCAGTCATGAGTCTGCAAAGGGGCTCACGGAAGTTTGACAGTTCGCTCCTCGAAGGTTATTTTCAGTTGTGAACATTGTGGATTTCGAGTCCGATCGCGATTGAGACCGATCTTCATGCAAAACGCCGCGGTTTTTCCGCGTTCGCGAAAGGAATGAAAACGATGCGAGTTCTGTTTCTTGCCTCTCTCGTCCTGTTTGTGCCTGTGTGGGAGGTGGCCGCCGATACGTTGCTGGTCCTTCCCGTTCCCCTGGCCGAGGTCTCACCTTCCGACCAAAAGACAATCAACGAGCTTTTCGTTGATGCCTGCATGGATTACTTCTCCGATTTTTCGGTTGTGGCGGGGAGGGATACGAGTTGTGTACTGAAGGATTGCGCGCTGGAGCATGCGAGCCGGACGGGAGTAGACGAAGTAATCTTTGGAAAGGGGAGGAAGCTTGGAAGAAAGTGGATTGTTGTCGTGTATCGATATCGCGTGAAGGGAGAGAAAAAACTCGCCTCCTACCGACTCGACGGCAAGTCGGTGGAAGATTTCGAGTATGTCATGCGGCGTCTGGCCAGGGCGCTTGCCGAAGGTCTGAGCATCGAGGAGAGCGTCACGATCGACAACGTTACCGAAACCGAAATGGATCCCGGTCGTCATCGAAGACGCACCGGGTTTCACGCGATGGGCTTGAAATTCGGCTTGATGTTCCCCTTGACCCACGCATCGTACCGCCGCAAGGAATTCGACTACAGCTCCGGCAGTAACCCGTCGAACACCGAGCAGCTTCCCCAGATTCTCAGTACCGACTGGGTCAACTGGTTTGAACTTCCCCGCAATATCGCCCTGCAGTGGGACATTCATGTCGGATGGGGGGCGGAGCTGGGTACGCATTTTTCCTTGTTGAAACTCTTTTCGCGAGGAGACTACGTACCTTTTGCCGGAGCGGGAGTCGGTCTGGATCACGTGTTTGTCGGCAACAGTGACTCCGGAAAACGGCACAGCGGGTTTGCGCTCAGCGGCCGCGGCGGCATGCTGCTGTTCAGAACCTACGACTTCCGCATTCACACCGAACTGGGCGGCAAAGCCGTCTTCACCAGCGACCTTGACGCGGCGGCGTTTGCCAACCTCGGCATCACCTGGAA
>CAZNDN010000040.1:2195-28471 GCA_964571815.1 uncultured Fibrobacterota bacterium
CTCCGGACTCACCTGCTGTTTTTTCCGCTGTGGCTGGGGTACTCCCTGGCTGTCGACGGCCTGGTCTTTCGCCGTTCGGGGACGTCGCTGATTGCTCGATCGGGCCGTTCGTATGTGCTCTTGTTCGTGGTGTCGGCGCCTGCGTGGTGGCTCTTCGAGTTGATCAACCTTCGTACGATGAACTGGTTCTACCTGGGACGGGAGCGCTTTACCCCGTTCGGCTACTTCCTCTTGTCGACGTTCAGTTTTTCGACGGTTATGCCTGCCGTGTTCGGCACGGCCGAACTGGTCGGTACCTTCACATGGGTAGAGCGCCTGCGGCCCAGGCTTCGGATCAGGCCGACGCCGACGGTTCTCGCTGTCATGTGGATCGCAGGTGTGTGCATGTTGGCTCTCCTTCTGGCGTGGCCCCGGTATTTCTTTCCGTTCGTGTGGGGATCGGTCTACTGCCTCGTTGCGCCCGTGAACTACGTCCTGGGCCGTCCGACACTTCTTCACCACACCGCCCGGGGCGACTGGCGTCCCATAGTGTCACTGTGTCTCGGCGCGTTGATCTGCGGCTTTTTCTGGGAGATGTGGAATTTCTATTCGTACCCCAAGTGGGTGTACTACGTTCCGTTTGTCGATCGGTTCCGCGTCTTCGAGATGCCACTGGCAGGCTACATCGGGTATCTTCCGTTCTCGCTGGAGTTGTTTGCCCTGTTCCACTGTGTCCGGGGATTCCTGCCCGACCCTCCCGGGGGCCGTCGATACGTGCTGCCGGTCTCCGAAGCCTGAATGGCGGACAATATAACAGATCGGCATCCGTGGTTACGTACGCTGGCGCAAGAGGTGCGATGAAGCGCCGAGTTCGCGGGGACGGAGGCAATTTATTAAGATAAGGAGCTATCTTCGGAGATTTCTGCTCAACTCCGTCATTTCGCGAGGCTGGATCGGTCGAGGCCCGGAAAGGTTGGAGGTTCTTCTTTCTCTCACCGCGAACTTCGGCGAATGCCCGAAAGGCCACCGTCCCCTCATTCTGTATGCTGTGAACCGTCAATCGAGCACAAAGGGCGTATCAGTCGGGAGTCTTCTTTCCCACTCTTTCCGCATTTCCGGAGAAATGCACTTTTTCATCGAATCAAATACAAACTCGCAATAATCATCCATTGACAAAGAAGAAGGGGCCGGAGCGGGTTCATGCAGCACGGGCAATTCGAAATCGATATCAATTGCATACGGATTGGTCTTAGTCATCTTCTTTGATTCCATTCACTATTTGATTGTATAAATCATCGTTGCCGAACTTCAAGCACATTCTCTTGAAGGACTCATCCTCGATATTGATATTGTTTACTTGAATCAGTTTAACGATATCAGTCATATCAGTGGTGAATCGATGCCTTCCGCTGTTCTTGATGCTGTGCAGTTTCATGGCTATGAGATGAAACAACGAAGGAACCAGAAACACCCGGTTATCGATCGTTACCCGATCGCTCGCATGTTTCAACTTTTCCATCGTCTTTCGATCAGCAAACAAGAAGTCAATCATCATATCGTTCTCGGAAATGCCTTTCATCCTTACAAACAGATTGGTTCGCAACGCTTCCTTGTATCCGATTCCGTTCATTTCCTTTTCCAAAGCAGGAAAGGCCGATGGTTCGATCATGAAGTCGATATCATGAGTGAAGCGGGAATAATGATACCTGTTCACTGCAAAACCGCCAATGAGTATCGGATGAATATCGCAGTTGTCAAAAATGGTTCGCAATTTCTGGAAAATGCCGTCATGCTGTGATCTTTTTGCCATAGTTGAAAAATAGATCTGCCGGCCGGCGGATTTCAAACCCGGGCTCTTCGGGGACGGGGCCCCTGCTTCAGCAGCCCGTGCATCCGCGGCAGGGATTCCGTCCGGCTCGTCGCCATCTCGGACGCCTCCTCATTGTTTCCTCAGCCGGATGCTTTTCGGAGTGATCTCCACCAGTTCATCGTCGTTGATATACGCGATGCAGTCTTCGAGAGTCATATCGGCAGGAGGCGTGAGTATCACGTTCTCATCCGAGCCCGCCGCACGCATGTTGGACAGCTTTTTCTCTTTTCCGGGGTTGACGACCAGGTCGTTGGCACGACTGTGTTCTCCTACTATTTGCCCGCGGTAGACTGCAATGCCCGGGGGAAGAAACATTTTGCCGCGGTCCTGAAGGCTGCACAGGGCGTAGGCTACGGTGGTGCAGTTTTCTTTGGCGACAAGTACGCCGTTGATACGGTTGCGAATCTCCCCGGCAAAAGGGCCATAGTCGTTGAATACGTAGTTCATGATCCCCATGCCCCTGGTGTCGGTCATGAACTCCGCGCGATACCCCAGAAGCCCCCTGGTAGGGATGATGAACTCCAGCCGGGTCATGCCGTTGTCCTGCTCCATGTGCTGCATCTTCCCCTTGCGCGAGCTTACCTTTTCGATTACCGTTCCGGCGAATTGGTCCTGCACGTCAATGACGAGCTTTTCCCGGGGCTCCAGCTTCTTCCCCCCGATCTCCTTCATGATTACCCGCGGACGCGATACCTGAAACTCGTACCCTTCTCGGCGCATTCGTTCGATAAGAATGGAGAGGTGAAGTTCGCCGCGGCCCGACACACGGAAGCCCACCCGGTCGGTCAACTCTTCCACTCTGAGCGCAACATCGGCCAGGATTTCGCGGGCCAGACGTTCCTGCAGATGACGTGAAGTGACAAACTGTCCGTCTCTTCCCGCAAAGGGTGAGTCGTTGGGAATGAAATTCATGGAAATCGTGGGCGGGTCAATCTCAATCGCCGGCAGTGGATTGGGATTCTCCGGATCGGTATAGGTGACGCCCACGGTGACCGAGTCCATCCCGGCCACGGCCACGATTTCCCCCACCGACGCAATGTCGACCGGAATCCTGCTTACACCCTCGAAACGGTAGACCTTGGTGATGCGAGCGGGCACGATAGTGCCGTCACGGAGCGCCACGGCGATTTCCTTGTTGACATTCAGGGTTCCGGCGGTGATTTTGCCGATACCAAGACGCCCCAGGTAGGGGGAGTAGTCGATCGAGCTGACCAGCATCTGGAGTGATGCGTCGGGATCGCCTTCGGGCGCCGGGATATTCTTGACAATCGATTCCATGAGCGGTTGCATGGTCATGGAGTCTCCCGACGGATCATCCCGCGCGTAGCCGTCACGGCTGGAAGCGTAAATTATCGGGAAGTCAAGAATCCGGTCCGGGGCGTCAAGTTTTACAAAAAGATCGAACACCCTGTCCACGGCCCAGTGTGGACGTGCCGCCGGCTTGTCGATCTTGTTGATAACGACAATTATCGGAAGCTGCAGGGCAAGGGCTTTTTTCAACACGAACCAGGTCTGGGGCATGGGACCTTCCTGGGCGTCCACCAGCAGCAGCGCCCCGTCGGCCATCTTCAAGACACGCTCCACCTGACCGCCGAAATCGGCGTGCCCGGGCGTGTCGATAATATTCACCAGGTGCGAGCGGTAATGGAACGATCCGTTTTTCGAGGCGATCGTGATCCCGCGTTCGCGCTCCAGGTCAATCGAATCCATGAGGCGCTCGGCAACGACCTGGTTCTTGCGGAACATGCCGCTCTGGCGAAAAAGCTGGTCCACGAGTGTGGTTTTCCCATGGTCGACATGGGCAATTATTGCGACGTTGCGAATGTTCTGCCGTCTCATACGTTGGTTTTCCCGCGATCCGATAGGGGGAGGAAAGGGCGTAAAAATACACCCGGGAAGGGAATTCGTGAATGCCGCGGGAGGCGGGGCGGCCGGCGAAACCGGGCGGGGGGTTCAAATCGAGTGATCGGAACCCACCAACGTACAGGCACAATCATTGATTACAGGCCTTGCCGCTATTGCACGCCTCTGAGCTGAGGATTGTGGGCCCTGAATGCCGCGGCCAGGATCAGCACGTTGATCGCCGTACACAGCGCAATAGCCGGAGCGTAGGAGCCCAGGCGGCTGAATGCCCACCCGAAAATCGGCGGTCCGACAGCGCTGAAAAACACCAGAAACGACATGTTGCGGCCGCTGATTGCCCCCAGATGCGCCCTGCCGAAAAGTCGCGGCCAGGAGACGGCCACCATGTTGCCGAACAGGCCGGTAGCGAGTCCGTTTCCGACGATGACCAGGTACCTGCCGTAGTCCTGTCGGAGAAACAGCAGCCCCGCGCTCAGCAGGAGCATCCCGCCCTGTTGCACCATCAGCAGGTACTTCAGCCTGCTCTTGAACGGCTCGCGGTCGCTGAGCCATCCGGAAAGCAGGCCCGTGGTTACGGCAACAACCGAGCCGGGAAGGAACACGGAAATCGCGTCGGCGCGGGAGTGCCCCGCTTCACGGAAAATCGAGACCACGTGGAAGGTAAACGCCGTAGCAAAAAGCGAAAACATCGAGCAGGAGAGGTTGAACACCCAGAAGGTGAGCGTGCGCTGGGCCTCGGCCAGGGTGTACCCTCTTTCGGCTTTGCTGCCGGAGGATTCGCCCTTTTCTTCCGTCCCGTCCCGGCGGCCGTCGGGCAGCAGTCCCGAGTCTTCGGGAGTGTTACGGAAAAAAGCCCAGATGAACAGCGATGCCCCACCGCCGATCGCGCAGCCCAGGACCAACCAGGCGCCTCGCCAGGAAAACCGGCGGATAAGCGTCTCGAAAAGAACCGGGGATCCGGCAAAGACAAAGCTTACCGCGATGCCGACAATGCTGTTCATGCGTCCACGCAGGTCCGAGAACCATTTCATGAGCATGATCCTGGCCCCGAGCGCCATAATCCCCTGGCCCAGGTAGCGCATACAGAGGAACCCCGTGGTGACGACGACAAGTGATACGGCACGCGGAGAGATGTTTCCGGTCAGCGCGTTGACCGCATCGGCCACACGATCCACCCGACTCATCGCGATAAGGGTAAGACCGAAACAGAGGGCCGTGAAGAACGAAATGAGCCGGACCCCCGCCCTGTCCAGGAGGCGGCCGGTGCGTCCGATTATCAGCGAACTTCCTATCGTACCGATCATGTAGGCGTTGCTCAACTGGAACCGCGTGACATCAAGGTTCCTGATAAGGTAGTCGGTGAAAACCGACACGCCGATGGTCTGACCGGGAACACTCACGATCAGGCCCAGTGCTGTGCAGAGCACGATGAAATACCCGTAAAAGAACGGCCATTTCTGCGGTGAGAAGGGGAAATCGTCTTTGAATATGCGTGTGAAGATCAAGCAAGTCCCTTTCCTGTCGGGCCGCGACCCGATTCAGTCGCGGCGCGCTTTTTCACGAGGCAAGGTGCCCGCCCCCGTCGAACTTCCCCGCAACCTTCAAGCGCCATTACGCCGGAGTCGCAAGCCGGCCGGGAATCAGACGTTTCCATCGACCAGTATCTTCGTTATGCGATTCCATCGAATCGTTTCGTTCCCGCCATGTCATTGCCGGGTCAGTTGTATTCCCGCGGTCCCGGGCGGCCGGCCTTGTTGACATGAGCAAAGCGTTGCACCCTTTGAGATGTCAAGAGTACTTTCCGCGTCGTCCTTGCTTGACGGCTGTGTCCTTGTTCAGAAAGGCGTCTACTACCCTTTCCAGCTCCGGGAGCCGATTATTGGGCAGCGACTCGATTTTCTCGACAATCCTCCACAACGTTTCCCTCCGCAGGCGGGGACGGGGCGGAGGATCGGTATCGTTTCCCCGGAAAATTTCTTCGGTGGAGACTCCCAGTTCTTCGGCAACCCGGGGAATCATGGAACTGGGAGGAATTCGGTAGTCTCTCTCGTAGGCCGAGATAAGCTTCTGGCTTACCCCCAGGCGGGCGGCAAGAGCAACCTGAGAAAGTTTACGCTTCATGCGAAGAAGGCGAAGGTTCTCACCAAAGGAAGCAGGCATACGGGTTCCGAATCGAGCGAAAAAGAAACGTGTTGACAGCTACTCCCCAAAGAAGTATATTTACTCCCAAGAGGAGTTGTGCGCCGTTCTATTTTATGTGACGATATGATTGCGGATCATGACGGGGAGACGGCCTTTTTCGGTTTGCTGTCCCGGCGAGCACGACAGATGATTACCGCAAACCGGTTTCCCGACCGGTACGAGTAGTCATGATGTGTTTCTTTCAAGGGGCTGCCGGGCTCTTCCGGAAATCACATACTTCCCCCGCGCGATTCCGCGATTGTTCACGGTGACGTAATATAGTACAGGGTAAGGGCGGGGGAGTGTGCGTTAACCCTCCGGCGGAGTGTCGTGAGGCAGCCGGGGAGGAGCAATAGTGTCTCGGGGGTGGATGTCGTTGTCCGAGCGGGGAGGGCGGTTGCAATCCCGGTATGAAAGGAGGCGGGACGGTGCTGAAGGATATTGTTGTTGTTGACGAGGAGCCCCAGCAGGGGGCTGTCATGAAAGAGTTCCTCGAGTGTCACGGATACGAGAACATTCGGAGCTTTGACCATTTCGGCGAGATGATGGAGACCTTGACCGATCCGGGGCCGTTGCTTGCAATAGTGGACAATGAGATGGCCGGAATTGACGGTGCAGAAATGCTGAGTCGCCTGAGCCAACGCTTCGGACGGCCGGTGAGAGGGATTATCGTCACGGCGATCACGACCGTTCCGCGCGAGGTTGCCGCCGAGTATCCGGTCGTGGAGAAAGGTACCTCCGAATTCTACAGCCGGTTGCTGACACTGGTCGAGAAGTGGACGGCTTTGCCCGCGGATTAAGGCGCAATTCCCACAGCGACAAGGCGCCTCGATCGAATTTTCGATCACGCAAGCTCGGTCGCCACGGCATCGGCCAGAGCCATTCCCCGGTCCGTCGGAACCCAGCAAGTGCCGTGACGAATGAGCAGATTCCTCTCCTGGAAAAGCCGCAAAGCAGCCCGTCGCTTTCCGCTACAGAAGCGCACACCCGTTTCCCGCTCGAAGTGTTTCTCGTCGATCCCATCCGAGGTACGCAGGCCCAGGAGGATGATCTCTCGTGCACTATCATCGGGACTCAAGATCTCGCGGTAGTCGGTCGCTTCCCCCGAAGTGCTCACACGCGCGAGGTACTCCTCCAAAGAGGAAACGTTGGCCCGGCGCTGAGGTGGCAGAAACGAGTGCGCCGCCGGGCCCAACCCCGCGTAGGGGACTCGTCGCCAGCAGTCCAGATTGTGACGGCACCGATGTCCCGGCCGTGCATAGTTGGATATTTCGTAGCGGTCGAATCCTCTCCCGGCGCATTCCTGTTTGACAACCTCCGCCATCCCCAGAATGCCTTCTTCATCGGGAAGCCTCAGAAGCCGGCGGTGGCGACCAAAGCTGCTGTGTGAATGAAGAGTCAGTTCGTAGGCCGAGAGATGCGAAACCGCGGGGTGGCCCGCGAGTTCTTCGGCACATTGCCCGACAACCTCCAGGCTCTGACCCGGCAGGCCGTAGATCATATCGACGCTCACCGATTGAAAGGCGCCGAGGGATGAATCATCCAGAACGCGCCGTGCGGTATCTGCTCCATGGCGACGCCCCATCAGGCGAAGCAGACGGTCGTTGAGACTCTGTATGCCGAGAGAAAGTCTGGTGACGCCCATCGATGCCCACAGGCGAGCTTTTGACGGTGTGAACGACTCCGGGTTGCATTCGATGGTCCATTCGATTGCCGGATCGCGCTTCAGCCGCGAAAAGAGCCGCTTCTCGAGGTGCATCCACTGCCGCTCGGACAGGCAGCTCGGCGTGCCGCCGCCGACATAGAGTGTTCCTATGGTGACGTCTTTCAGCCCTTCGCGATCCTCAACTACCTCCCACTCCTCCGCCAGGGCCTCGATGAAAGAGTCGCACAGTTCCGGCCGATACGTCGTGGAGTAAAAATCACAGTACCGGCATGTGCCGGTGCAAAACGGGACATGCACGTAGAGACCGATACGGTGAGGGCTTGCCATGCCGGTAAAAATACACCCGAAGACCCCATCGGTGATTGCAGGGATGCAGCGAAGTATTGTAGTTTGTTGGGTTCCGGCCGCGGGGGAGAATCCGCTCAAGGACGGCATACCAATGGAATACGTGACGTAATGGTTCCTCTCAAGTGTGAAGACGTTCGCGTTCGAGGGCTTCCTCTTGCCGCCATGGCGCTCATCGCAGCCTGCATTGCCTTCTATGTGCGGTCGATGCAGAGGACCGAGGTGCTTGAAGGCTTCGTTCCCCTGAATTTCGCCCATGCGCTGTTTCATCCCTCGGAAGCGGGCGCGAGCGCCGTGGCAGCCCTGGCCGGCGCCATGTTTCTTCATGCCGGACCGCTGCACCTGCTTTCCAATATGTGGTATCTGTGGATTTTCGGAAGTGCCGTGGAGCAGCGAGTGGGGGCCGTCAAGTTTGTTACTTTCTATTTCGTGTGCGGCGTGCTCTCCATGCTTGTTCAGGCACTGAGCGATCCGCTTTCGGGGATACCGATAGTCGGCGCCAGCGGCGCCATCGCCGGCATCATGGGCTTTCATCTGGTGCTCGCGCCCTTGTCGCGCCTGCTCGTGTGGTTTCCCCCCATCTTTTTCTTTCCGGTACCGGCATTTATCTTCCTGGGACTGTGGCTTTTCCTGCAGTATGTGAATCTCCGCGGCGCCGTTCCAGGTGCACCCGGCGTTGCGTGGTGGGCCCATATCGGTGGATACGTGTCCGGTTCACTTCTCGCTCTCTTCGTGCGGCCGTGGGGCGCGCGAGGAAAGCGCGCGAGCGGCCGCGGGAAACGCGGGAGCTGACTGCATGAACGAGGAACCGTCGTTGTGGCGAAGATAGCCCTTGCTCAAACGAGTCCGGCCTGGGAGCAGGTCCGCGAAAACCTCGATTCAATCGCGCGGCTTACCCGCCAGGCCTCCGGCCTAAGGTGCGACATGATCGTATTCCCGGAGATGTGCACCACGGGTTTCACCATGAATCCGGATGCCGCGGCCGAAGTCGAAGGTGGTCACGCGGAATCCGTGCTTGTTGAACTGGCCGACCGGTGCGATATCGCCGTCGTTGCCGGCACGGCACGTCGAAAGCCGGGCGCCGACAAACCGAATAACACAGCCGTGGTGTTCAACCCCGACGGCACTCCGGCCGGCATGTACGACAAAGTACATCTCTTTTCCCCGTCGGGAGAGGATCGCCGGTACCAGGCCGGGGAAAGCGTGCCGGTGTTCACGATCGGAGGACTGCGCTTCTCGGTCCTCATCTGCTACGACCTTCGTTTCCCTGAGCTGTTTCGAAGCGTTGCGCCGCGGATCGATGCGGCGGTTGTGATTGCCAACTGGCCCGCGTCGAGGCAGGAGCACTGGCGCTGCCTTCTTCGGGCGCGGGCGATCGAAAACCAGTGCTACGCGGTCGGGGTGAACAGAGTCGGTTGCGACGGCAACGGGATTACGTACGCCGGCGGATCGGCGGTATACTCTCCCGACGGGGAGCGGGTGCTCGATGCGGGGGGTGGGGAAGGCCTCTCCACCGCAACACTCGGCCCCGAGGTCGTGGCCGGTTGGAGAAAAGCCTTCCCGGCGCTGCGGGATGCGAAGCTGTTCCGGGACGTGTGGGAGCACAGGGGGCCGGCAGAGGATGATTGATGAGATAGTCGCTCACCTGAAAAACACCCCGAAAGGGGTACCGCCTGAGCGGATCGCACGCGATTTCCTGAAATTCAAGAATCCCGATGGTCCTCCGGCAGCGCTTGCCGTGGCCGGTCTTCTGTCAAAAGATCCTCGATGCAGCCGCGGCGATGACGGGCTCTGGAGGTACTCGGGCGTGGAGCCTGAGAAGAAACCAGCGCTGCTTGCCAACCTTCCGCTTGTTGCCGTGTACTGTCTCCGACGTGAGGACGGTTCCCGGAAGATAGCGCACGTGTCGGCGTGGAAGGTATACCCGGCGCCTTCGCTCCTGCTTTCCCACTGGACCTGTGCGCGCGGGGAGGTGAGCCACGAAGAATCGGCGGTGCTGGTCGGTGAAGAGGATCGTTTTGCCGACGAGTCCGGATCGGGCCTCGGGGCGGTCGAATTTCCGAAAAACGCCGTTGCGGTTTTTGCCGCGTACGATCAGCAATCGGCTTTCGTTGAACAATTCCCCGGCGGCGATGCTCTGGTGGATGATGAGGGGTTTGTGGTGGGACGTTTGATGCGTGCGGCGGGAGTGCGGAAACCGCACCCGTTCTCCTTGGAGCGCGCGTGCGAACGAGTACTCGGCTTCGTTCCCCTGCTTGGTCGAGCGTCGCTGCACGGCAGAGCGTTGGCCGAACTCGTCGATGGGCTTGTTGAGCTTCTGAGACGACAGGGTATCGGCACGGTCGAGCAACTGGAGCAGCGCGAAGAAGAGCTGACCGCCGCCTTTGACTTCTCCGGCAAGTCCTTCTCGTTTGCCGACATTTCTTCCCTGCCGCGCACCTCGGGTGTCTACGCATTCAAGGACAAGGAGGACCGGTTTCTGTACATCGGACAGTCCCGGAACCTTCGGAGAAGGGTCGCCGGATATTTCCAGGACAGCGACGAGTCGCCGGAGAAAATCGGGCGAATCCGGGATGAGTCACACGAGCTGATAACCTATCCCTGCGGTTCCGATCTTGAAAGCGCACTGTACGAATACCGCCTTATCCGGAAGTACCGGCCGCTGCTGAATTCCCAGAGGGATATCGCCGAACGCAAGGGAACCTATCGGGCTATTCCCGATTCAGTGATCATCCTTCCCCATGCAAAGCCGGAGATGGTAATGACCGTGTGGTACCGTCGGGGGCAGAAAGTCAAGCTGAAGAGTCTTCCCGCCGATTCCGGCGGGCATGGAGGTCTGCGGGAAGAGCTGGAGCGATTCTTCTTCTCGGGTCTTCTTCAGGCGACGCCGAGCGATTTCCCCGAACAGGAGATTGTTGACAGGTGGGTCCGTCGGCGGCATTCCTTCCCTGCCGTGAATGTCGCCGACTGCGGTTCCGCCGCCGAAGCGTTGCGCCAATTGCGCGGCAGGCTGACCGATACGGTATCGTGATCGTGGCGCCCGCACATGAGGAGCAATCGCTTTCACGGTGCGTCAGGGCTGGCGGTCGCCGGCGTGTCGGGCCCGGCGATTTCTCCGCCGCACCCGCAGTGCCGCGGCAATTCGCCTGAATGCCGGAAGTGAGATCAGGTACGCGGCGATTCCGGCGACCACGGCAAGCACCATGCTTCCGATAAACCATTCGAGACCGTACTGAAGCAGGCGTCCTTTGGATGTTCCATGCGAAATCAGGTCGGCCGGCAGTATGAGCTTGCCGACCGCGATGCCCGCGGCAATGATAATCGGCAGCAGCGGCGGAGAGGAAATGGAAACGCCTGCAAAAGCAATCGGGCGATTGAGCCGGAGTGGAAAGCTCAATGCCATGAGCGAGGCAACCTGGAAGCCGTGAATGGGGAAGATGCCGAAGAACACTCCCGTTCCGAGGGAGGCTGCGGCACGTTGCGGAGTCGTATGGGCACGAAGCTCCCTTTTCATGAGGTTCAAAAGCTTTTCCCGTTTGCTCCGCCCGGGTGTGTTCACCGTCTTCCAGGGCATGAAGATGCGGATCAGGCTTGCTTTGGCGTTGACTCTGCCGATACGGAGGAAATCCCGTACCGGCCTGAAATGGGAGACGGACCGGGACGGCGGGTGGTAAACCAGGTGGACGGGAACCGACGTGACCTCAATGCCGCTCCAGGAAGCCCACACCAGGAGTTCGGTTTCGTACTCGAATCCGGTTGTTTGTCGCTGCAGTTGCAGAACGGCTTCAAGGGGGTATGCCCGCAAGCCGCATTGCGGGTCGTCGATTGTCCGGCCTGTGTGAAACCGGTACCAGAAGGCCCCGAATTTTCTTCCCGCGCGGGAGCGGAGCGGCTGAGCCCCACTTCCGTGAATGGATCGGCTTCCGATCCACAGGGTAGCGGGCTCCTGGGAGATCTTTGCAAGCAGCACGGGGATGTCGTCCGTGAGGTGCTGCCCGTCGGCATCCACCGTTATCGCGTGGGTAGCTCCCAGCTCCCGTGCACGGGCGAGCCCGGAGCGCAGTGCCGCGCCCTTACCGAGTTTCCGTTCGTGGCGAACAACGTCGATAGCGCGAACTTCCTTCAGGATCGCCGGCGTCTCGTCGGTGGAGCCGTCGTCGACAACCACCACCTTTTCCACGTACCCCTGTGCGCCCGAAATCACCTCGGCCACGGTTGCGGCATTGTTGTGAGTTGGAATAACGACGGCGGGCGACGGGGCGGCAGCAGCTTCCATTTCCCTCACGCACTCGGGTCCGGAGTTGCGGGCGTTGCAGAACCGACGGAACCCGGGCTCTTGCGTAGATCTACCACTTTGACTTTCTTCCTGCCGGCGCCCCGAAGCGACTCAATCGTTTTGGCGTTGGAAACGAGGATAGGAATGGTCACCCGGGCGTTGGCGCGTACCCGCTCCGAAATCGAAGGGACCATATCGGGGGCGACCGCGGCGTGGACGGCCACGGAGTCGGACTGCGTTGAGTCGCTTTTGAGTTCGATCACGTAGTCCTCGATCTCATCGAATTCATCGAGTGCGTTGGTGATGGCCGGCGGATATACACTCGTACCTTCCCACTTGATCAACTGCGCTTTCCGTGCGAGTATCGGACCGATTCGGCAGGAGTTTCTACCGCATGCGCAGGTTTCGGAAATCTTGAAGGTGATATCGCCGGTGCGGTAGCGCAGAAGCGGCATGCCTTCGACTCCCAGGGGCGTTGCAACAAGCTCCCCGGGCGTGCCGTCGGCCACCGGTCTCCCCTGTTCATCGACAATCTCGGTGTACACCAATTCAGGATGCGCGTGACCACCATGCCGCGCGGTACATTCACAATAGGCAACCTGAAGCTCCGTTTGTCCGTAGGTCGAGAAGACCTGCGCGCGGTACAGCTCTTCCAGACTGTTACCCAGTGCGTTCAGCGACATGTCGCGGCTTCGCAGGCTTTCGCCGATGCAGAAAATCCGGGTGATACCTGCCGTGCGCGTGTCGAACCCCTCGTCGTTGAGCTGGTGTGCCAGCTTGCGCAGGAACGAGGGGACGCCGACAATGACGGTCGGCGGAAGGAGTCGCAGATAGTGCATCTGCATCCGCGGCGGCAGCACGCCTATTCGGCAGGTATTGACGCCCAGTTCGCTCAGGCCGCGGTAGTAGGCCATACCCGCGATGAACAGCCGGTCGAGACTCGTGAAGATATGGGCCGTATCGGAGCCGGCAACCCCGGCCCCGTGAAAACTGAGCGCTTCGTTGAAGGCAAGCCTGTCCAGATCCGAGGCAGTCAGCGAAACCATCAGCTCCCTGCCCGTCGAGCCGCTGGTAACCACCGTCTCGACAATATGTTCGAGGGAGACGGCACGGAAGTCCCGGGTGCGGCGGGCTACGGCTTGTTTGTCGGTACAGGGCAGTTTCGAGATATCTTCGGGAGCCTGAAGGTCGTCCGGTTCAACCTGCGAGAGCGTCTCGCGATAATACGGCGAGGCTTCCTTGACGTGTCTCACGTGATTGCGCACGGCCCGTATCCCTTTGGCCGTGATTTCATCGGCGGACAGAAACTCCCACGACAATTCAGGTCTAAAAACCAATGATCATGCCTCCTGCCGGCACCAGCGGCAACTGGTGAATCATCGTTGCGTCGGGGTTGCCGTCGGTGTAGAGATACTGCCATTCGTTGCGGCGGTTGTAAAGATTCTGGAACTCAAAATAGTAAATCATCCGCAGAAAACCAAAGCCGAACCGTCGTTCGTAGCGCAGGTCAAGGCTGTGATAGGGCTTGAAGCGCCTGCCGTTGAGCTTTCCCGTAAGGTCGGTAACCCAGATGCCGTAGCTTCTCCGGTATTCCCTCGGCGTATGCGGCCTGCCGCCGAGGAAACGCCACCGGGCCGACAGTTCCATGCGATCGGCTATCGGGAACACGGGAGTGAGAAGCTTGAACCAGAGCCGCGTGCGCATTGACTCATACCATTGTCGATCGAGAAACTCCCATTTCCAGCCCCCGGTGAGCGCCGCGTTGTGGACAAAATCAAAATCGGCCGGATACCACTCGCCGTTGCGTGAAGGCCGAACGTCCGCCTGCTCCGCCCGGGACAGGGAATATGCCAGGGACCCCGAGAAACTGCGGAGGAGCTTCTTGTGCAGATACAGCTCCACCCCGTAGCTTCGCGCTTCACCCACGGATGCCCGCGCGTAAGAACTCGTGAATCGTGAAAGAACCATGTCGCCGCGAAGAAGGGAGGAGTCGACGGCGAGATGGTCGTAGTGCTTGTAGAACGACTCCATGGTTACCCTGGCCGCCATGTCGGGAAACTCATGTTCGGCACCGACAATCCACGTTGCCGCGCGTTTCGGCTCGAGGCGCCGGTTGTGCCTGCTTACGACAAGGTCCGCGTAGTCGGGTTCCTGATACTGGAGACCAAAGGCGGCGGTCAGGTCGGTACGAGGGGCAAGGGACCATACGGCGCTGAGACGGGGCGAGACGTGCCGGCTTTCCGTGTACGTGAACCCGTCGGCGCGCACGCCCGCTATGAGTTTGACCGGTTCGACCGGGTACACCATTGCCGATACGAACCCGCCGTATTTGTAGCCGACCGCCCGGCGGGAGCGCGGAGACGGGGTCACCACCGGTTCGCCGGAAACCTCCACCGCGGCGCCGCTCGTATCCCTGAGGGTATCGCTCTGCTCGCTGATTCCGATATCGAAATCGGCCCGCGTTCCTTTCGCGCCGAACGTGATGCGGGATCGATCGGAGAGATAGCGGCTGACCTTCGCCTTGAGCATCTGCTCCCTTTCCACCGATGCATTCGTGTAGTAGACACGCTCCTTTTGCCCCCCGCGGGATGGCGTGAATTCGCGGCGATCGAAGCTGTTGGCGCTTGCCGAAACGGTCACGGTCGAGCTTACCTTGTCTCCCGGCAGCGACCTGAGTGAAGTACCGGCGGCGTAGAGAAAACCGCCGGCCTCGATCGTCTCGCCGCGTGTTCCCAGGTCTTTGTCGGCTTTGCGAATCGTGATGCCGTTGTCGCCGTACAGCCCGTTAAGGGTCAGTTTGTGAGATCCCAGCTTCCGGGTGAGTTTTGCCTGTGTTCCCCAGTACTCCGGAACCGCGGTGCCGGGCTCGAACTGTGCCACGAAGTCCAGGAAACTCCTGGTGCCCGAGGCCATGAAGACGGCGTCGTTCCACAGTGGTCCTTCGGCGTGCACGCCCGCCCCGGCCATCCCCAGATCCACTCCTCCCAGCACCATCTCGTCGTTGCCATCACGCAGTTGTATGTCCAGCACCGACGATGCCTTGCCGCCGTACTCGGCGGGGGGAGCGCCCGCACAGAAGGTGAGCCCCTGAACCAGCAGGGGATTTACCAGCGATACTACACCTCCTCCCGAACCCTGAGCGGCGAAATGATTGGGGTTGGGGATCTCGATGTTGTCGAGAATAAACAGGTTTTCTCCGGGGGCGCCGCCCCGCACCACCACCTCGTTGACATTGTCCCCTCCGGAGGAAACGCTGGGCAGGTTCTGTACGGCCCGCTGAATGTCGACCAGCGCACCCGGGGCCCGCAGGACTTCGTCGAAGCTCATGATTTTGCTGGACGAGGCCATGTCGGAAGGGCGCTGGAAGGCGGTACCCGTGACCGTCATTTTTCGCAGCCGATGGGGAGCGGGGGCCAGCGCTACGCTCAGGCGAACGGACTCCTCACCGGCCACGTAGACATCGTTGCGCAGCACCGGCTGAAACCCGGCACGGGAGAATCGGACCTGGTGCGTTCCCGGGGCGATGTCGGGCAGAAGGAATGCTCCGGACGTGTCGGTGAGTGTCGAATCCCCCGTTCCCGCGGGCCTTACCACTACGCCGGCGAGAGGGCGACCGGAGTGGGCATGCCGGACGATGCCGCCGATTTCGCCGCTCGTGGCGAGCATGCTCGCGGTCAGGATGCCGAGTATGGTGCGGAGACTCATTGGATTTCACCCTTACGAAATCGTTCCGCCCGATTGCCGCGCGGCGTTTTCAGTTGACTGCTTGGGGCCCGGCGGATGCAATCTCACCGCGGCCACCGCGGGTGTTCCCGGAGGGAGATGACCTTGTCGCGGGAGATGATTACGTGGTCCAGAAGCGGCAGATCCAGGAGCTTGCCTACCTGGCAAAGCCGTTTCGTAAGCCTCCAGTCGGCCTCGGACGCCTCCGGCACGCCGCCCGGGTGATTGTGCGCAAGGATTATCGACGAGGCGTCGCGGTGAAGAGCCCGGTCCACGATACGTCGTGGATACACCGCGCACTGGTTTGCCGTACCTTCGGAGAGAAGCTCGGTGCTGAGCACATGGTGGCCGTTGTCAAGAAACAGCGCGGCTACGTACTCGCACCGGCGGAGTCCGAAGTGAAATCTGAGGTACTCCTCGACATCGCGACGGTGCGTAATGACCGATCGCTCCTCGTACTTCTCCCGCAGACAGGAGGCCATGATTTCTTTCAACAGAGGAAACAGGGTGGCGGTGCGGGCGCTGATCCCCTCAACGGTCTCGAGCTTGTCCGCCGGCGTGCTGAGGACTGTGTTGAGGGTCTTGTACCGGGCAATCAGGCGCTTGGCGACGGGCTTGGTATCTCTTCGCGGAAGGGCAAAGGTCAGGAGCAGTTCCAGGACTTCATAATCATGCAGTCCCTGAATGCCGCTCTTGCGAAATCGCTCCAGGAGTCTTTTCCGGTGCCCGGTGTGTGATACGGCGGAGCACATGGTTCGCCTGTGCTACCATTCAACGGAGATCGCGGCGTACGTGATACCGGCCCCGACGGAACAGAGCACGAGCTTGTCCGATCTGGAAATGAATTTCTGCACTTCGATCAATGCCAGCGGTATGCTTGCGCTTGACGTGTTCCCGACCCGGTCGATGTTCAGGTAGAATCGTTCGAACGGGACACCGCTTTTGCGCGCCGCGGCCTTGAGAATCCGTCCGTTGGCCTGGTGCGGCACCACCCACTTTACGTCGGTGGGCTCCCACCCGCTCTTCTCGATCACCTGACGCACGATCGAAGAAAAACTCTCGGTGGCAAACTTGAACAGCGCCCGACCGTCAAGCCTGATCCACGGGTCGGCATCGGGGATGTTCTCCGGTATTTCGTAGCCGGGGAACTCCCTCCGCGCCATGCGAAGTCCCCGGGAGTCGGCTGCGAGGATCTCTTCCCGAATGACATGAGCTTCGGGAGAGTCCGATACCACCGTAGCCCCCGCGCCGTCGCCGAACAGGAAGTAGGCGCTGCGGTCGTTGTTCTGCAGCATTCGCGACTGCATGTCCACGCCCACCACGAGTATGTTGTTTCCCAACCCGCTGTGGATCAGCCCCTTGGCGGTCGACAGGGCGTAGAGCCAGCCCGAGCAGGCGGCGTTGAGGTCGAATGAGGGGACGTACTTGATTCCCAGTTTTTCCTGCAGCAGACAGGCCGTGGCCGGCATGGCATAATCCGGCGTGGTTGTCGAAACGATTATGCCGTGGATATCATCGGGTTTCAGTCCCGAGGCGCGTATGGCATCGCGCGCCGCCGCAAAGGCCATGTCCGAGGGCTTTTCCTCGGGCGAAGCCCATCGTCGCTCGCGGATACCCGTAACGCCGAATATGTACTCTTCCGTGACATCGGGAAATTTCTCCAGAAGGTCCTTGTTGCCGACGACGCGCCGGGGAAGGTACGCGCCGATACCGAGAATGCCGACACCGGAGGACGGGCCGGGACGGCCCGAGGCCGAAACCACGGCAACTTCGGCCGGGTGCTCATCCTTCGACCCCTCATCGGGCGGTGCGACGGGTTTCCGCTCTCCTACTCCCGACTCGTCGGTTTCCACCTCAATAACCGGCTTCTCGAAGGCAACGGTCTCTCCCTCCGCAACCAGGATTTCGGCAACCGACCCGGAACAGGGCGCATCGAACTGGAATGAAGACTTGGCGCTTTCCGCCTCCGCCAGAATCCGTCCTTTGCGGAATTCTTCCCCGGTGCTTACGTACCATTTGAGTATCGTGGCTTCCGTCTCGGCAGCGGCCTGGGCCGGAAGGAAAAGGGCAACACGTTGTCGTCCGGAAGTCATTGTCGTACTCCTGTCATTTCTTTCAAGGCTTCTTCGATTTTCTCAGTTCCCGGAAGGTATTCCTGTTCCAACTCGCGGGCAAACGGCACCGGTATATCCGGAGCGCCAACCAGCACGGGGGCGCACTTCAGGGCATCATGACACCGCTGAGCCAGCGTCGCGACAACATTGGCTCCCATACCCGAGCCGACCCCACTCTCCTGCACTACCAGCAGACGGCCGGTCTTCCTCACGGATTCTTCGATCGGCGCCATTCGCAAGGGAGATAAAATATAAGGATTCCAGACCTCGAGGGAATGCCCCTCGCGGGCCGCCGCCTCAAGTGCCGCTTTCAGCACGCCGCCCCAGCCTACCACCGTGACGTCATCGCCTTCGGTGTACCGCCGCGGCCGCCATACGGATTCGAGGTCGCCGTCGAATGAAATATCTCCACTCTGGTTCCAGTAGAGGAACTTGTGCTCCAGCACGATGCAGGGATTCGGATCGTGGAAGCCCGCTACCAGGGCCTCGAAGGTCTCCTGGGGGGTGAACGGATAGATGAGTTTCAAGCCCGGAAACCGCGACCAGAGTCCCTCGAACTCCCCCGAATGGAACGCTCCCAGCGTGATGCCTCCTCCACAGGGCAATCGAAACACCAGAGGCGCCGGCTTTCCGGCCCGGAAAAACCAGGTACCGCAGTTGAGTCCCAGTTGCGTGACTGCTTCCGTGGAAAAATCGGCAAACTGGTACTCCACAATCGGCCGCGCACCGGTCTGAGAGGCGCCCAGAGCAAACCCCGTGATCGCCGATTCGGCAATCGGCATGTCCATCACCCGGTCGCCACCGTAGCTTGCGTGCAAACCCTTGCACGACTTGAACGCCGAGCCGTAGGGGCCGATATCCTCCCCTATCACGATTGCATCGGGATTGTGCTCAAGCAGATAATGCAGGGCCGAATTCACGGCCGTAAGGTTCTTGACGGCACTCGCGGAATGCGGGGGGAGTTGAGGATAGTCAGGCGCAGCGAAGACCTGCCACGACTTCCGGTCGGGCGTCGGCGGCGGTATCTCCAGGACCTGCTCGGTGCATCGGTCGATCTCCTCTTGAATGCTCTGCTCGAGTTCGCGAATTCGATGTTCGTCATATCCGCTCACGCGGGCCAGTTTTTCACGGGCCTTCGCCACAGGTTCTCTCGATTGCCACTCCTTCAGTTCCTCCGGCTTGACATACTCGGCGTTGTCGTACACCGCGTGGCCGCGCAGGCGCAATGTCATGCACTCCAGAATGCACGGCAGCGAATCCTCCTGCATTCTATCCAGACAGTCGACAACATTCCGGTATACCTCCCACACATCGGTACCGTCGATCGTGGCACCTCGAATTCCATACGAAGCGGCCCGGTCGGAGAGCTTCTCGCAGTGATACTGCAGCCGGGTCGGCGTGGAGAAAGCATAGTGGTTGTTTTCGATGATATACAGCACCGGTACTTTTCGTACCGAGGCGATGTTGAGGGACTCGTGGAAGTCTCCCGTGCTGGTGCCTCCGTCCCCCGTTACCGACAAGCCGTATACGTCTTGCCCCCGCAAACGTGCCGCGTAGACCCCGCCTACCACCGGGGCAAGCATGTTTCCCAGATGGCTCATCATGGGGAATCGTCGCGTTGCGGCGTCCCCGTGGTGTACGTTGCCCTCCCGGCCGTGCGTAGGGCTGCGGGAATTGGCCAGGTACTGGTTGAAGATATCCTCGATGCTGTTGCCCAGAACCAGGTGCGAGGCCAGGTCTCGTTGCAGCAGCGACACTACATCACGCCCCGGCCGCAGCGGAAGGGCCATGCCCACGGCCGTGGCCTCGTTGCCCAGCCCGAGCGTAACCGTTCCTTTCATCTTTCCCCGGCGGAACAGCTCGGCGATTCGCTCATCCAGCGCGGCCGACAGGTACATGAAACGATAGGCGCACGGATAGAACGTTTCCTCGGAAGCACGTTGCGGGAAGTGCTCGACGCGAGAGGGCGTCTCGGCTGATCTGGAAGGTGAAGCGGGTGGCTGCGTAATCATCTCCCCTGGTTGAACCTCGAATGCCATGTCGTTTCAGCCGCTCCAACGGTGCACGATCTCGTGTGGTGGCCGGAGCGCTTGTTCGCAAACGCAAAAAAACAGGCAGTGTACCCACTGATCCTCGCTTCATTGCCCGGCCGGGACAGGGACACGCGCCACTCGGAGCAGCGGCGAAATTCCCGATTGCCGAAAAATAACTCATGCGACCCCGTTTGGCGTCCCTGTCGGAGGCGGCGAATCATTTTTCCCACCGGGTTTCCTGAATCAATCGGCGGGCCTGCGCCTCATCCGCGTTATCGATCCAGTGAACCCTGATCCCCCGTCGTTCCATGCCCCGGAACCAGGTTTCCTGTCGCTTCGCGAGTCGGTGAATGGCGTGGCGGAGTCGTGTTTTCATCTGTTCGAAGTCGGTCTCGCCGCGGAGGTACTCGGCAATGGAGCGGTACTCCATGCCGAACATGGCAAACCGTCCGGGTGGACATGAGGAGTGCATGATCCGTCGCACTTCGTCGACCATACCACAGTCGAACCGCTCATCCAGGCGGCGGTCGATTCGCTCCCTGAGTTCCCGCCGGTCCCGGCGCGTGGCCAGCACCAGGGGACGAAGTTCCGGTCGCGGCCCGGGAGGAACCCGCTTTGTGCCCGCGGAAGCCACTTCGACGGCCCGCACAATTCTTTTCTTGCTGGACAAATCGGTGTGTGCGGGGGCGGTCGGATCGAGGTCACGAAGCCGGCGGATCAGGTTCTCTTTCGTCTCGCGCATAAGCCTTCGTCTCAGGCCGGCATCTTCGGCCACGTCGGGTATGCGGTATCCCCTGAGCACGGCCTCGATGTAGAGGCCCGTGCCTCCCGCCATGACGGGCAGTTTGCCCCGTGCGTGGATTGCCTCAAACGCGCGGTAGAAGTCGCGCTGGTACTCTTGAACCGTGTAGATGCAGGAAGGCTCGACGATATCTACCAGATGACAGGGAACCGTCCCTTCGGGCGTGTGGTACTCATCGAGGTCTTTCCCCGTTCCTAAATCCATGCCCCGGTACACCTGACGCGAGTCGGCCGAGATGATCTCGCCGTCCACCTCCAGAGCAAGCCGGACGGCCAGGCGGGTCTTGCCCGAGGCTGTCGGTCCGCACACTACCAGCAGGTTCGATGATTTCTCGTTTCCGCTACGATTCATTGCCCGGCTTCCCGAGGGTGGCCCGCAGATGGGATTCGTAGTGCCCGATGTCGTCTGCGTTGTCGGCTGCAATGAAGAATCCAAGACGGCGGGGAGGGTGGACGGCTGAGTTGTAGTGAAATCGCAGAGGGGTCCATGTGAAGACTCCTTTTCCTTCGGCGGGATGGAACGCCGATTCCTTGAGTGCGCTTCGCAGATGATCGTGGCTCTCGATCGTGCGATACCTGCCCGAAGGAACAAGCAGAAACCGACAGTGCCGCCCCGGAGCAAGTCGATCTCTGAGACAACGGGCGAGCGTGCTCATGGTTTGACGCGCATTGATCTCCACCATCGCCGCGAGTTCAGACCCTCCGTGGCGAGACCTGAAAACGAAGGAGTCGATGCCCACGTGACCGAAATACCCTTCCCGGTGCAGGGCCCCGGCCGCTTCCCGCGCCGCGTTGTCCAATTGTTCCCGCCACGGCGCAAGCGAGTCGTCTCCGGGGGTCAATTCAATTCCATAGAACACCCCATTTGCGCTGTTGAACGTGCGGTGGTGACTGATTCCCCGCATGCTGCCGTCCTTCATGAGCGTGAAACCGGTCGACATGTCAATCATCCGGTCGAGCCAGGGCTCCACGATTACCGTGCCGGTCGGCCGCGGCGCATTCCGGAGGTCGTTGCGGTGCGGAAGGTCGTTCACACTATGTACCACAAGGAATCCGATGCCGGAATTGCCGTGCATGGGCTTGACAACACAGGGGAAGGAGCCGTCGCGGCGGAGGTGGTCCCGAAGGTGGCGCTCATCGGTGAACATGCGGCCGCCGGGCACCCCCATAGTTCGGCGCGTGGCGATGCTGAAGCAGAAATCACGGGCATTGACCCGTCTGACAACATCGAGGGGAGGGTGGTGCGGAGAGATTCCCAGAGCGCGGAACCGCGCAACCGCCTCTTCGTTCCAGCCCCAGGGCGCCGCTGTGCACCTAAAAAGCCGATCCCGGTTCCCCACGGGAAGGGGAGGATCAATGCCGTGAGACCGCAGGTACTCACCGTAGGCTCGATCCGGATACGAGTCGAGAATGACCCGGTCGTGAGGGTTGCCCATCACCAGGGCGTATATTGTCGCCTCGGCGGTTGCTCTCCGAAGCGGGGAGGGCTCCCGCTCCGCCAGTTTCAGATCGAAATCGACATTGAAGTAGTGGACGTGAGATTGCATTGACAATGTGGTCGATACGCTACCGGTGCGCGGGCACACAGCGGGAAAATAGCTTACGTTGAGCAAACTGCGCGTCGTTGCGGGTGGAATTCGTGCCGCGCGTGTATTTTTAGAGGACATTGCGCTTGAACCGGGGCTCTGGAGGGCGGTCACCGGGGAAGTCGAAACGGGCGGGGTACGAATGGGGCCGAAGTCGCATGTCAAACGAAGGAGCATCGTGAACGGCCGCGAATTCGCATTGTCGGCAGTACCGTTTGTCCGGGCCGTGCGGCTGTTCGCATTTCTCGCCCTGGTTGCGGGAGCAACAGGGTGCGTGTCGTATGCGCCCGAGCCTGAGCAGGTATTTCGAATGATTCGGGCCGACAGCCTCGGTGACACGGTTTCGGTGTTTCCCGTGCTGAAAGTGGCATTCACACGCACGCCGGCCGATGAATCCGTGAGCATCACATTTTCTCCTCTGTTCGTCGACTATGCCGCCCGGCTCAGTGAATCGCGCGATACGCTGACAATCAGGGTGACGGGGCTGCTTGATGGGGAGACGCGGTACGTGCTGAGACCCGCCGGAGAGCTGCGGGCCGGTGACGGCTCGGTGCCTGGTCCCGACACCGATTCGCTGGTGATTCATACGTATCCGGCCGAGCAGGAACCCAACGATACCAGGAAGACCGCCGATCCATTTCAAAGCCCGATGTACGGGAGGATCAAGCCGGCCAACGACACCGATTTCTTTTTCCTTGAGGCCCCGACGGGGGGCAACGTGATTCTGGAATCGCTCGACTCCAAGGTTTCGCTGGAGGTAAGGGACTCCTCAGGTACGCTTTCCGCCGCGCCGGTCACACAGAACAGCGTGGATACCCTGGCAGTTTCGGACAGTCCCGTATGGGTGTTGGCGTATTCGCGCGGAGGTATCATGGATGAGCGCTACAGGTTGAGTTTTGTTGCGAAGAAGAGCGGCAAAGGAACAGGAAAGCAAAACAAATAGCGTAACGAGGCTTCGGGGCGGCCAACAGGGGCTTTTCCCCGGTTGAGATTCTTCAGCCGGTCCGGTTGCGCGCAGAAAGTGCACCTTATGGCCAGGAAACCCGTCGTATCCATCGTAGGCAGGCCCAACGTGGGCAAGTCCTCGCTGTTCAACCGCATGGTCGGCGCCCGGGCCGCGGTAGTGCACGGGGAACCCGGCGTTACCCGGGATCGTCACTACCGCGAGGCTTCGTGGGACGGGACCTCGTTCGTTGCGGTGGACACCGGAGGATTGGTGCCGAATGCCCGCGAGGCGATCCCGTCGCAGATACGGCGCCAGGTTGACCTGGCGGTGGAGGAATCGGCGCTGGTGGTGTTCGTGGTGGACGCGCAGGTGGAGCCGACCGATCTGGACCTGATGATTGCGCGGCGGCTGTTGAGGAGCGCCGGGGGGCGTATTGTCGCCGTGGCCAACAAGGCCGAGTCGACGCGAACCCGTTTCTCTGTCGGCACGTATGCATCGCTGGGCACCGGAGAGCCCATTGCGGTATCGGCTCTCCACGGACAGGGTGTCGGCGATCTGCTCGATCGGATCGTGGGGGAACTCAAGCGAGGTGGGGGCGTGGGCGAGCAGTCGCCCGATACGGCGGAGCGGATTCGGGTCGCGATCGTGGGCCGGCCCAATGCGGGCAAATCGTCGCTGGTCAACCGGCTCCTGAAGAAGGAGCGGATGATCGTGGACAACGTACCGGGGACAACCAGGGATGCTGTCGACAGTTTCGTGAAGCATCGCGGCGAAGAGCTGGTTCTGATTGACACCGCCGGGCTCCGGAGGAAATCCCGGATCCGGGAGAGCACCGAGTACTATTCCACCATGAGGGCCATAGCGAGTATCCAGAGGTGCGACGTGGCGGTGGTCATGGTCGATTCGGTTGTGGGACTCCAGGAGCAGGATCTCAAGATTGTAGAGCGGGTCGTGCAGCAGCGACGGGGGGTGGTGCTGTGCTGGACCAAATGGGATGCGCGTGAGAAGGATCCGCGGACGTTCGATCAGATGGTGGCCGAGGCACGTCGTCGGTACATGGAGCTGCGGCACGTGCCCGCCGTTTCCATTTCTTCGGTAACCGGCCAACGGGTCACCACGCTGCTGGACCTGGTCATGAGGGTGCGCGGCCGCATGAGCAGCCGGATCGCGCCGTCGGTGCTGAAGGACGATCTGCGCAAGTGGGTCAGGGCCTCGGCGCATCCTCAAGTGGGCGGCAAGCCCGTGAAGATCATGGGAGTGAAGCAGCGTCGCGGGTCGCCTCCGACCTTCGTGTTCTTTGCGACCAATCCCTCGCTGGTGACCTCATCGTACCGGCGGTATCTAAGTAATAAGCTTCACGACTCGTACGATCTGGACGGTTGTCCGATCGCTTTGCATTTCGGGACTCCGGCGCGATCCGGGGCCCGGACCCGCGCGACGCCGCCATGACCGTGCGGGAAGTGGGTTCTTGATCATATTTTCAGAACGTCGGGGAGACGAGGCAGACAGAATTGACGCGAGCCCCCCGGCCGGCGTGAAGCTTGTCGAGCGGGCGGTGAACAACGACACAGGGAGGAGAGCAGGACGTGAGAATTGGTGTACTTGGCGCGGGAAGCTGGGGAGTTGCACTCTCGGTGCTTCTTCACCGGAGAAGGCATTGCGTGACGATGTGGGAGTTTGATGCCGCGGCGGCGGCCGAGCTGCGCCGTACCCACGAGCTGACACGAAAACTGCCGGGGATCCTGATTCCCGAGGATATCCTGATTACCAACGACATCCGTGCCTGCATCGAGGGAGCCGATATCGTTGTCTGTGTCGTCCCGGCCCAGACCATGCGGGCAACCATGGAATTGCTCGTGTCCGTGACCGCACCGGAGATCAGGGACACGATCAAGGGATGGGTGATTGCGACCAAGGGGATCGAGTCGGATTCGCTGAGCCTTATGACCGACGTGGCCTCCGGGGTGGTGCCTGAGATCGACGGAGAGAAGCTGGTCGTGCTTTCGGGGCCGTCGCATGCCGAAGAAGTCTCCCGGGGCATTCCCACGACCGTCGTGGCTGCCTCCGAAAATGAAGCCTTGGCGCTGACCGTCCAGGGACACTTCTCTACCGAATGGTTTCGGATATACAGCAACGATGATGTCAAGGGGGTTGAGCTGGGGGGGAGCGTGAAGAATGTTATCGCCGTGGCCGCGGGTATCTGCGACGGTCTGGGCTTCGGCGACAACACCAAGGGTGCGCTGATTACCCGCGGGATGGTGGAGATGATGCGGCTGGGGTCGACCATGGGTGCGCGGGAGCAGACATTCAGCGGCCTGGCCGGAATGGGGGATCTCGTGACCACGTGCATGAGCAGGCACAGCCGCAACCGGCGTTTTGGCGAGCTGATCGGCAAGGGGTACGGAATGGAAGAAGCTCTGGGGAAGATGTCCATGGTAGCCGAAGGCGTGGATACGACCAGAGCGGTGTATCGGCTGGCTCAGCGACAGGGGATCGAGATGCCGATTACCACCGAAGTGTATCGTACGCTGTTCGAAAACAAGCCTCCGCTGGAGGCGACGCGGGACCTGATGAGCAGGGAGGCCAAACCTGAGCGAATAGAGCAGGTGTGAACCGGGTCTTCCGCGGGCACTTGCATACGGGGCGCGTTCAGTGGTACAATATGATTCCGGCGGGGGGTGAGTCGGGCGGGCGACCGAGACGCCGGGACGTGACAAATGGGGTACTCGATGAACGATTCACGAAAAGCGTACTATTCGATCAGCGAAGTCTGCCGGAGCACGGGCCTGGAGCCGCACGTGCTCAGGTACTGGGAAAGCGAATTCACCCACCTTCGTCCCAGGAAGAATCGTGCCGGCAACCGCGCCTACCGTCCCAAAGATATCGAACTGAT
>CAZNDN010000041.1:0-28345 GCA_964571815.1 uncultured Fibrobacterota bacterium
TCACATGACCGGCCATCTTGTCAACTCATCGCAATTCCTGTGGGATGGTAGTGTTGTTGTTTCGGAGCCCGGAAACGCTCATTTTGCGCGAAAAGGCAAAAGCCGTACCCGGGGCTTCACAGCGAGGAAATCATCCGTGCCAGGTCAAGGTACATTGGAAAAAACTGTCTGGAAATTTCCCAACACCCCCTTATTCAACGACAATGGTGCACACTCGGGGCACCACCTGCTCCTCGCTTCGAACCCGAACAACATGCATATCCGTCCAACAACATGCATATCCGTCCTTTGACACTACTCTCTCTGGGGGCGGTGATCATGGGGATCCAGTTCATTTCCATCGGACTGATCGGTGGGATGATCACGCATTCACTGCCGCGAAGCACCTATACGATCAGGCAGGTCCTTCAGCAAGAGCCCGCGCCATAGTGCCCGTCCATTCTTTCGGCGATAGGGGGGGCAATGTGTCGGCGGAACGGAGAAGTCGTGCGTCGGGTTGTATTTTTCCGGCATGAGTCCGCGAGTGGTCCTCCCTTCCCTCTTGCTGGTTTTCAGTAAGCTTCCGGCTCAATCTCCTCTTGACTACCGAGAGTTCAGGTCGGACTCCGAAGTGTGGGTGATAAGCGACAGAGATATCTTCGCCTACGGGACCGAGTCGCGAAACCTTCGCACCGTGGCGCTGAGCGGGTCCGCCGCGCGGGACAGTATCATCGATGTGGTGGAGAGTGACGGGGAGTTGTGGGTGTCGACCGCCGGTGGCCTGCACCGTATTGCCATGAGCACATCGACGGTCGAGCGAATGCCCGAGCCGGGCGGAGGATATCATCCGGGGCCTCTGGGCGTCGACTATGATTTCCTCTGGGTAGCGGCGGGAGGTTCCCTGTGGAGGTTCGACAAGCTTGCCTACGAATGGCTTGAGTTCGAAATCGAGGGGCTCCGTGAGCGTACGCGGGTTCTGGGGGTGCACAGCACCGGTGATGAGGTGTTCGTGGCCGCCGCCGGGGGAATGCATGTGTTCTCGGCCTTCGACGAAAAGTGGAAATCCTACGCCCTGGCGGGCGATCCGATCGATACGCGAACCTTCATGCGGGCGCCGGGCGATGCGCTTGTGCTCGCTGAAGATTCCAGGATTCGGCGCTACGTTCCTGATTCCCGTTCCTGGGAAACCGTCGAATTCCCGGGCACGCTGGTTGATGCGCACATCGAGGACACGGCAATGTACATCCTGACCGATGAGGAGGTCTTTGCCTGGTCGTCGGCCACCTCCATACTGAGGCCGCTTGCGATTCCTTCCCTCACCGGCGCATCTTCGATTGCCCGGCGCGATTCCCTTCTGTTCATTGCCGAGGCGGAGCATATTCTGCACTACGATATCACCGCGGAGACGTCGACTTTTCTGGAATACGGTGGAGGTGTGAGCCGGGCCGACATCACTACTCTGCTCACTTTCGAAGGCCTTCTGTTCGGGGTTTCCGAGAACCGGTTTGCCGTGTACGATTTCGCTACTTCGCTGTGGGAAGTTACGGGAACGGAGTCGCTGAAGAGGGACAGGCACCGGGTGACCTGGGATGAAAACGGGTTGCGAACGGCATGGAACCCTGATGCCGAATCCGTGCTGAGGGGCTCTTTTGGCGCGTATTACCTGCCGTACGATATCGATACGCTGATAGACACGACGGGTTACACGACCGATCGTGCAGACGTCGTTCCGGAGCTGGACACGGTCTCGGACCTGTTCGTGCGCCCCCTTGATGCCGAGTACCGGGCGAATCCGACGCTCCACAATGAATTCGCCGAGGGGCGCTATCTTGATTTGTTTTTCGACAACTCCGAGGCGGCGCGAGGTAAGGTTATCAAGAAAGGGCTCTACTATCGGGGAGTTCGTGAAGACCGGCTGGCTTCGGTCCGCGCCGGTACCAACGATTTCCAGGTGTCACAATCCCGAACCCTTCCCGGCGTCAAGCTCGAGGGAGTAGCCGCGGCGCTGGAGAGCAAGCGCGGCCTTGAAAAGCGCGACAGGAAAGTTGTGCGTTCCCATGTGGGCGGAGGATACCTCGTTTCCGAAACCCGGCACGAGATTCTGACGTACAACCCGTCGGGGGAGTATGTTCTCGGCTTGTTCGGCGCGGGCGCAACCAACGGCGACCGCGCGGACACTCTCAAGATTGTGCCCGGCTCGGTACGTTTGTGGGTTGACGGAGAAGAGGTCGACTCAAGTTTCTTCAACGTGGTCCGCGATCTGGGGAGAATCTACCTTACGCGGAGAGACATTGTCGACCCGACATCGGTGATCAATGCGGCCTATCAGGTGCGCACTATTCCGGATGAGGGAGTGGAAGCGGTCGAGATGGTCCCCGGGAACCGTCTCGGTTCGCTGGGGTATGCCGACGTGACCGTTTCGCCGAGCCCCTGGTTGTCACCCCGGCTGGGGTTGTACTCGCTTGACAAGGGCGGGCGCGGCGAACTCATCAATGCTTCGACCGGCGTGGAATTCAGAAAGCCGGGTTTGTTGGTCAAGGCCGCGCCGGAAGCCACTGTTGCCGTCCGCAGGGGCGCGGCCGCCGCCGGCATGACGCTTGACAGCCGGTTCTTTGATCGTCTTTCACTTTCGGCACACGGGCTGGCGGCAGACGACTCCTTTGAAACGATCGACAATCTGAGCCGGGGTTACGGCGCCCTGCGCCACGAACTGGATTACACATTCACCTACGATATCTTCAAGGACATGCCGGTGAGTTTCTACCGCCACGGCCGCACCGCCGCCGACGGCACGGAGGAGCGGTACGAGCTGGCCCTGGGCGCCTATTTCGCGCGCTTTCCCAATGCGGAAATCTCACTGTCACGCAACGACGCGAATATGGTTGCCGGCAGGGAAATCCGGTATCGGGTGATCGATTCCTCCAAAGCCCTGCCCGACACGAGCATTGAAGATTCCGCCCGCGTCGACACGCTCGATTCTCAAAAGGATAAACTGCGTATCCGACTCCATGAGACGTCGTCGCCGTTCGTGGAAGAATTGCTGAACCTGGATCGGCTTTTGTACGATTTTTCGCTCACTGAATTCATTTCCACCGATCGGCTTCTGAATCAACGTCACCGGGGAAGAACATTCTACGGTCGAAGCGTGGTCAATCCGTCGCGGAACCTGACGCTTTCCGGGAGCGGCACGTACCGGGTCAATCCGGGGGTTCAGCCTTCCCGCGAGATTGAGCCGGAGTTACAGTTCCAGACCATCGGGGTTCCACCGGGAACCGACCTGACCGGATCGTATACACTTCGTTTTGCCCGCCTGACCGACGTCGACAGCAGCAGTGCGGAGCTGACGCGCTCGCTTGTTCTGCAATGTATGCCCGGCGTGTGGTGGAGCGGGCTTTCGTGGATTTCTCCACAGGCGGGGCTGAGCCGTGACGCCTCCAATCGGTATGCCGACGCCGCCCCGTCGCTGGGCCGTGTCCTCGCCGGGGAGAGGAAGGTGGTTGCGGAAACACTCAGGCGATACGTTGGAGCCAGTGTGTATCCGGGCAGCAGAATCGACTATTTCAATCGTAACACGTGGACCATCAGGCGAACACGGGAAACCGACACGTTGTCGTTTCTTACGGACAATGATCTGAAGATACGCGCCGGCCGCGGCGGACTCTGGCAGAACATCTGGAGGTTCGATTACACCTTCGGGTCCGGAGCGCGCCGCCATAACGGCTCAAGCACCTGGCGGAAGATCTGGCTGCCGTGGTTGAGTTCGGAGCAGGGGATCGCGGGAAGTTTTCGCCGGGAACCGGGGGTGAATGTCCTGAATATCGGGCCGGAAGGGGAGGTGGGTTTTACGGTGAAGGATGTATTCCTGATCAAGACGCTTCTCAACAACCACTCCCTTACCATGAACTGGGCGCGACGGCACGGGAAATTTGAGACACGTCCTTCGGAAATCCGGTACACGACCGATCTCAGGCTTGTTCTTCTACCGAATATCACGTTTATTAACAGGACTTCCCTCATGTACAACGAAGGGGGATTCGGGTCGTTTGAGGGTCACCTTTCTTTGTTCGTCACTTTTTGAGCCGCCGAGCCGCACTGCGTTCCCAGTCAGTATTTTTTTGAGCAGGGGCCGGCACATCCGTATTTTGAGAGGAGGAGAGCGTGAATGTGAAATCTCTGACGTCGACAGTCGTCGTTGTGATCGTATCGGTGTGGTCGCTGGGGCTGAAGTGCGCCTCGGAGCCGTCTGATGAAAAAGGCAATGCGGTTACGACCGATTTCTGCCTGAGTGACAGTGATGTCCAGGGGTGGTCGCCGTCCTCCGGCCAATGTCGGAGCAGAAGCGAGCAGGAATTGAGCGGGGAGGGGGAAGAAGCCGGTGGTATCAACGGAGACGCACCGACCTACACGCAATTCGGGTTGTCGGAGTATATCTTTCAGCGTCTCAGCGGGGCCGACGGGAAGGAGATTGAAGTGTACGTTATGGACATGGGTGATGCGGCCACGGCGACGGAACTGTTTAAGTTCATGAAAAACAACGCTGTTTCCACGCTGTCGGTGGAGGGCTACGACAACTCCACGGCAATCATGAATGTGTTCAGGACGACCGCGGTCTATTCGCTGTACGCTCGGATCGATCGATTCTACGTTGAATTCATGAGGATGAAAGGCTTCGCCGACGACACCGATGCACGGACCACGGCGAAGCTTTTTCTCGATTTGTATGGGAGCAGACTATGAGTTCTCAGCGACACGGTTGTCGGGTTTTGACGGTAATGCCGTGCCTTCTGACGTTGCTTGGCTGCGCCCCGGTGGTTATTCCTGCTCCGGGGGCTGATACCGGAACCCCGGAGTGTGAGTACATGCACGATGTGTGCCGGGATGCTGAGGATATGGAGGCCGCGTATGCCGGCATGTCGGAAGAGGAACAGGAAGAAATGGACAATGTGCTGACTACGCTCCGCAATCAGTGCGCGGAAGCGGTCGAGCGCTGTCGGAGATCCGTCAAGAATCGAAAGCGAGGGCAGTAGCTCGATGGGATTGACCCGCGAACAAATAATCGAATACGCCCGCCGGTACGTTGATGAGGACGAAGTGGGGGATTTTCCTCACGATGGAGACCTGTTCTGTATTATGCACCGTGAAACGGGAGAAGCCGGCGCCGATTCGGAAGGGCCGCAATGGCGGTTTAGCGGATACGGCATCTGCATAGATTACATCCTTGACGACCGGGCAAAGCCCATGGGCAAATGGGTGTGGCTGCAGTATCTGTCGCTTGACACCTTTCCGCCGCGTCGCATGTCGCTGCGTTTGCAGCCGCCTCACGTAGTCAAGGGCTCCTTTCAGAACCCGTCGCGTTCACATGAGACCCGGATCCTGCGCATCGGTACACATGCGGGTGGAGGGGAGTCGCGACCGGCGCGCGATGAAGAGGGGCAGGGGAGTAGTGTTGAGGGCAAGATTTTGAAATTCCCCGGTTCCCGCCACTCCGGGAGCCGGACGTGAGAGCGGGCTTGCCGCGGTGGCCTACGAGCGGTTTCGGCAACCGCGAACCAGCGCAACAACCGCGGCCATTGCCACCAGCAGAGCGCATAGAACGACGATTGCGGCGGTACTTCCCGCGCACGAGCAGCGATTCTCTCCTTCGCTCCGCTGCGCGGAAGCCGATTCCTCCGACGACGAGTCGCTCCGCGGCTTCTGGTCCCGATGAAACCGGCAGTACCCGTCAGACAGGTTCCGGGTAATCCTGCACTGTGTTCCGGCTTTCGTGATTCCCCTGCATTGTTCGGCCATGGATCGTGGCTCCCTGGGTACGAAATGAATTCATCACGAACAAAAATAACCCATGCACACACGGTACGACCCGGGATACCTCGGGAAAACGGCCGCGGAGGATTGCGGCAATCTCAGCAGATGGGGTATGCCGGCGGCGGCAACGGATATTTCGCCGGCGAAGAAGCGTGCACTACACGCATCCGTACCAGGACTTGATACCCTGGAAGATCATTTCGATGGAAAAGGTCCCGACGACCATGGCGGCAACCTTGCCGGCAATCTCCACGTAGCGTTCCACCAGTTCGGTATTTCGCGGCCGCAGGTAGTCATGGGCCCACTTCAGGGCAAGCATCAGCAGCACCGAGGAGGTAATTGCGACAAGGATGCTCAGGATTGCGGGGACCGTATCGAGTCGCCTGCCGGCGAGGACGCTCGCACTGACCGTTCCCGGCCCGATCATGATCGGCATTGCCACGGCTCCGGCAAGATGCTTGGGGTTGCCCCGGAGCGCTGCCAGGGCGTCATCGCCCATGAACACGAACCGAATCCCGATGATGAGGAATATTACCCCGCCGAAAACCTGAAACGAAGCGAATTTCGCCTGGAGAATTCTCTCAAAAAGCAGGTTTCCCAGGGTGCAGAAGGCAACGAATACACCGAAGCTGATAATGCCGGCCCGGATAAGGGTTACGGAGAATGTTTTCTTGTCGAGATCGCGAACCAGGTCCAGAAGGTAGACGATCAGCAGGAAGGGATTCAGCAGCAGAAACATGAGAAGAGTCGTTCGGACGAACATGAAGTGCTTCCTTTCGATAGAGCAGTTTCGGGACTCCGGGGGGAGCGCTCGCGACTCTCCTTGCGGCGGATTTCCGCGGCCAATGCTCCCCGGTCCTGAAGGCGAAACAAACTATATTATCTGCTTGTCGGCAGTGTTTCGGTTTAACAGGGAATGTGACTATGGCCTCGCATGGATATCTGCTAGGATACGACATAGGAAGTTCATCGGTCAAGGCCTCTCTGCTTGAGATCGCGTCCGGAGCACCGGTGGCGTCAGCCACGTCTCCCTCGACCGAGCTGGAGATATCGGCACCGCGACCGGGCTGGGCCGAGCAACGGCCGGCGACCTGGTGGGAGCACGTGAAGAAGACTACGGCAATGATTCTGGAGGAGTCACGGGTTGATTCGGCCGAGATCGGCGCAATCGGCATATCGTACCAGATGCACGGCCTTGTGATCGTGGACAAGGATGGAGAGGTGCTTCGTCCGTCGATCATCTGGTGTGACAGCCGGGCGGTCCCGTTCGGCGAGAAGGCCATGAAGGAAATCGGTGAGGAGAAATGCCTGAGGCATCTGCTGAACTCTCCGGGGAATTTCACGGCGGCAAAGCTTGGCTGGGTCAAGGAACATGAGCCGGATGTTTACAGAAGAATCCACAAGATCATGCTTCCCGGAGACTACATTGCCATGAAGCTCACGGGCCGTCTCGTCACGACGCCGTCGGGGGTTTCCGAAGGTATCATGTGGGACTTCCCGGCCGGCGATGTTGCCGGATTTCTTCTGGACTCCTTCGGGTTCGACCGGGATTTTCTGCCCGAGATTGTCCCGACATTCTCGGAGCAGGGGCAGATCGGGGCCGGGGCCGCCGAGGAACTCGGGCTGAAAAAGGGAACGCCGGTGTCGTATCGCGGGGGAGACCAGCCCAACAATGCTCTCTCGCTGAATGTGCTCAATCCCGGCGAGGTGGCCGCCACGGCGGGCACCTCGGGTGTCGTCTACGGTGTGGCGGACAGGCCCGTCTCCGATTCTCTCTCCCGGGTCAACACCTTTGTTCATGTCAACTACAGCAAGGATTGTCCTCGATACGGGGTCCTGCTCTGCGTCAACGGCACGGGGATACTCAACAGTTGGGTGAAGCACAATCTGATGACCGGGGAGGGCGCGGCGCCGGACTACGCCCGCATGGATGAATCGGCGGCCGAAGCGCCCGTGGGCAGTGAGGGGCTGGTCGTGCTTCCGTACGGCAACGGCGCCGAGCGCACGCTGGGCAATCGAAGCCTCGGTGGAGTGGTTCATGGGCTGGATTTCAATACCCACAGTCGTGTTCATTTCCTGCGAGCGGTGCAGGAGGGGATTGTGTTCGCTCTCAACTACGGCGTGGAGATCATGCGCGGGACGGGTGCGGCGGTGGAGAAAGTTCGTGCCGGAAACGCGAACATGTTTATCAGCCCTGTATTCCGGGAGGCTTTTGCCACGGTGACCGGCGCCGAGCTTCAGTTGTATGAAACCGACGGGGCGCAGGGTGCGGCCCGCGGAGCGGGGATAGGAGCGGGGATCTACAAGGATGCGCATGAAGCATTCAAAGGGCTGGGGACTACCTGTACGGTTGGACCTTCGCGTTCATCGCGCGAGGCGTACCGTGAAGCCTACGGCAGGTGGTCGGAGGTACTTTCGCGAAACATGAGTCAATAATTCTCTTACACTCGTATATCCCGGTTGGGACTGAGGGGAGGCTTGCACAATGGCGACAAAAGCATCATATCACAGTATATGCCGCTGGACGTTCAACCCCGGCAAGGGAGGGTTTGTGCCGGGCGATATGCGGCCCGGCTGGGCCGGGCTGGAGAGTGCCGAAATGGTCAATATTGTGGGCCGCGAACTTGTGGATCGCATGCCGGACAATGTCCAGTTGGGCATCGAGCTTCACTACGATGCCGAGGTGAGCGAAGACAGCGCCGCGGCGGTGGCCGATGCCATGAGTGACGCAGGGGTGTACCTTGCGATGATCACACCGGGGGCCCATACGCATTTCGGATACGGGGGGATCTGCTCTCTTGATAAGAAAGAGCGTGCGGCCGCGGATGAGTTGGGTCTGAAGACGGTTGATCTGGCCTACGGTGCACTTCGGAAGGCGTGGCACGCGGATGTGCCGCCGACCATGGTGCTGTGGAACGGCTCGTTCGGATACGATGTGGCGTCGGTGGGCATTCGGCGGATGTATCGCAATCTCAAGGAATCCGTTGCCGCCCTGTGTGCTCACGAGCAGAAGGCGGGGGGAGAACTCTATATCGGATTTGAGCCCAAGCCCAACGAAGGCCACCCGGCCATGTTGATTCCGACCGTGGCAAGCGCCCTTGTGTTCTGGCGCAGGATCGAGGAGGAATACGGCATTGCCCGCGAGAAGAAAGGGGTGAACAAGGAGTTCGGGCATTCGGAGATGATCGGGTTGGATCACGTGTACGACACTGTCGAGGAGCTTGACAACAATGCCATGGTACACATGCACCTCAACAGCCAGGGATACAACGACGGCATCATTCTCGGCGGGCCGGGCAAGTACGATATCGATCACGGTACGAGGGTCAACGGGATGAATGTCGCGATTGCCGGACTGATTGCCGAGGACGGATACGGGCGATGGAAGGGACACGATATGCAGGTGCGCGCGTACGACAACGAAGAGCAGGGGATCGACCGGGTGGTGCGGAGCGTGCTGAGCTGGGAAGCCTGTGAGAAGGCGGCGGCGGAGCTGGACACGGCACAGCTTCTTGCGCACCTCGAGGCTCGGGAGACCGCCCGGGCCGAGGATATGATGCGGCATGCGGTCGTTGCCGCTCAGAATCATTTCGATGAACTGTACCGCGGGTAGTTGTTGACCCGCGAATGGGAAGCGGCGACCGCGACATGGAATCGGCGAAGACTGAATCAGTGAATCTCACCGGGAACGAGGCGCCTTCGCGGTTCCTCGAAGGGATCGCGGAGATCAGCCGGGCCGTGATGGACAAGATGTTCATCGAGGATATCCTGGCGCTTATTGTCTCGGTGACGGCCAAGGTGACCGGCTCAAAGATATGCTCTATTCTGCTGGTTGATCGCCAAAGAAACGAGTTAGTCCTGCGAGCGTGTCACAGCGATGCCGGTTCGTACAGTCAGAGAGCGAATACGCCGCTGGGAAAGGGCGTCGCCGGGCGTGTTGCCGTTGCCAATGCACCTCTGCGGATCAGGGATGTCAGGAAGGATCCCCGCTTCCTCAACAAGAAGATTGCCGTGCAGGACGGCCTTGTGTCGCTGTTGTCGGTTCCGATGAGCGTTGAAGGGGAAGTGATCGGTGTTATCAACTGCTATACGCCGGAAGCCTACGAGTTCTCCACCGAAGACATACAGATGCTTACGACGGTGGCAAGCCAGGCCGCGGTGGTGGTGAGAAATACCGAGCTTCGGGTCATGAAAGAGGTGGTGGAAAAGGAGTTGGAAGAGCGCAAGCGGATCGAAAGGGCCAAGGAACTTCTGGCGGATCGAAAGAGGATTTCCGGGCAGGAGGCTTACAAGCTCATGCGCAAACAGAGCATGAACAGCCGCGTACCCATGGCGAAGATTGCCGAATCCATACTCCTCGCGTCGGCATTCGACTGACTGCATACTCCGCGCGGACGCGGTTCCTCACGCCGGCCGATCCGGCGGCGGGAGGGAACCCCACTTCGAAAACTTGCAGCAGGGCCGACTGAGAATGTATTTTACTGAGTTTCTGTGAGGGGACACCGTCGTCTCCCGCCGACAAACGTGTATCGATGTTGATGCCCGGACTTCACCTCTGGTGGAGTGATGGGCATTTTTTGTTTCTTCCGTTACCCCTCATATTCGTCAAAGGAGAGTGCCCTATGTCAGCCGACGAAGTCGCCGCCTTTATGGAAATTGTCGCGGCCAAGAACCCCGCCGAAAAGGAATTCCTTCAGGCGGTGCGGGAAGTAGTAGAATCGATTCTGCCTTATATTAAGAAGAATCCCCGGTACGCGAAAGCCAGGGTTCTTGAGCGGATGGTGGAGCCGGAGCGGGTGCTGATGTTCCGTGTTCCGTGGGTTGACGACAAGGGCGAGACGCAGATCAACCGCGGCTTCCGTATCGAAATGAACAGCGCGATCGGGCCTTACAAGGGCGGGCTGCGCTTTCATCCGTCGGTTAACCTCGGTATCCTGAAGTTCCTGGCATTCGAGCAGGTCTTCAAGAATTCCCTCACCACACTTCCCATGGGTGGCGGGAAAGGCGGCTCCGATTTCGACCCCAAGGGAAAGTCCGACCTTGAAGTCATGAGGTTTTGCCAGGCCTTTATGAGCGAGTTGTTTCGCCACATTGGCCCCAACACCGACGTGCCGGCGGGCGATATCGGCGTGGGCGGTCGGGAGATCGGGTTTATGTTCGGCCAGTATAAGAAGCTTCGCAACGAGTTCACGGGCGTGCTCACGGGCAAGGGACTGAACTGGGGCGGCTCGCTGATCAGGCCCGAGGCGACCGGCTACGGGGCGACTTACCTTGCGCAGGAAATGCTTGCCGCACGCGGGGAGTCGCTGGAAGGAAAGACGTGCGCGGTTTCCGGCTCGGGTAATGTCGCCCAGTACACCGTCGAGAAGGTCAACGCTCTCGGCGGAAAGGTCGTTACCCTTTCCGACAGCAACGGCAGTATTCACGACCCGGACGGAATCGACGCGGAGAAGCTGGCGTTTGTCATGGAGTTGAAAAATGTCAAGCGCGGGCGTATCAAGGAATATGCCGAGAAATACGGGTGCACGTACCTTGAAGGTGCACGGCCCTGGGGGGTTGCCTGCGATTGCGCGTTCCCCTCGGCAACCCAGAACGAGATTTCGGGCGAGGATGCCAAGACGCTGGTGGGCAACGGGTGTCATCTCGTGGTTGAGGGCGCCAACATGCCTACCGAGCCGGAAGCGGTGGACGTGTTTCTTCAGAAGAAAGTGTTGTTCGGCCCCGGTAAGGCCGCCAACGCCGGTGGTGTTGCGGTGAGCGGCCTGGAGATGTCGCAGAACGGAATGCATTTGAACTGGCCGCGGGAAGAGGTGGACAGCCGGTTGCAGGGGATCATGCGGGCGATTCACGAAACCTGCGTGGAATACGGCAAGGATGGTGATTTCGTAAACTACGTCACCGGCGCCAATATCGGCGGGTTCGTGAAGGTGGCCGACGCCATGATCGATCAGGGAGTGGTCTGAGGCCGATGTGTCCCCGGTTCCCTCGATACACGTCCGCCCTGCCGGATGGTAACACTCGAGGACCGGGGAGCACTCATTGCCCATTGTTTCTTCGGGTGAAACCGACCGGGGTGAGGCGGAAAAGACCCGCCGGGCTTCCACACCGGGAACGGGGCTGAATATCGAGACCGGTGGGAAGGGTACGAAGGTGTGCTTTCAGTTGACAAAGAGACACTTGGTCGCGAAGTCGGGGTCGGTGGTAAGGTTGACGCCCAGTTTGCGCAGCCCCGCTTCGTCGCCCGGTGTTGGTATGTGGGTCAGGTGCGCTTCGGTGCCCTGAAGCTGGTCCAGCTTCTCGACCGCCATCTGCGCCGCGGGATTCATGGTGGCGCTGATACTGAGGGCTATCAGGCTTTCTTCCAGGTCGAGACTGACTTCCTTTCCTTTCAGCACCCGCTTCTTGAAATGGGAAAGTGACTCGACTACCCCTTGCGGCAGGAGGTCCATTGCCTCGGGAATGCCCGCAAGCTTTTTTGCCGAGTTGAGCACCAGCGCGGCGGCCGCATGCATGAGCGGGGAGTTGACTCCGGTCACTATCCCCTTACCGTCAAGCTCCACCGCCGCTCCACAATAAACTCCATCGTTCCCCTTTCCGCGTTGTTCGGCCTCCAGCGCGGCCTGCCGGGCCCGAGGTACGACCCGTCGATGCTCCCCGTTTACCCCGAGGTCTTTCATCAGTAGCTCGGCCCGCTGTACGGTCTCCCTGTCGGTAAAGCCCATGGCATACTCGCAGGAGTACCTGAAATACCGGCGGATAATCTCCTGCGTTGCCGCCTCCCGCACCGCACTATCATCCACGATACCGAACCCGGCACGATTCACCCCCATGTCGGTCGGCGATTGGTAGAAGGTCTCTCCGCCGGTGATTTTCTCGACGATTCTTCGCAGGAGCGGGAACGCTTCAACGTCGCGGTTGTAATTGACGGCCGATGCGCCGTACGCTTCGAGATGAAATGCATCGATCACATTGTAGTCGCGGATGTCGGCCGTTGCCGCCTCATAGGCGACATTCACCGGATGCCCCGGGGGAAGGTTCCAGATAGGGAACGTCTCAAACTTGGCGTAACCCGCGTGATTGTCTCTGCGGTACTCGTGATACACCTGCGAGAGGCAGGTGGCAAGCTTGCCGCTGCAGGGGCCGGGTCCCGTCACCACCGTGATCGGCATGGTCGTTTCGATGTAGTCGTTGGAACCGTACCCCTCGTCGCTCACAATCGTGTCGACATCGGTGGGATAGCCTTTGGTGAACCGATGAGTGTACACCCGCACCCCGCGACGCTGCAGTCGATTCTTGAACAGAACGGCCGACGGCTGATTCTCGAAGCGGGTGATTACGACCGCGCATACACGGATGCCCCAGTCTCCCAGGTCGTCGATCAGTTTCAGAGCATCGGAGTCGTAGGTGATACCGAAGTCGGCTCTCATTTTCTTGCGCTCGATGTCCCCGGCATAAATGGCAAGAATTACATCGGCCCTGTCTTTGAGCCGTTGCAGAAGTCTCATTTTCACGTTCGGGTCAAAGCCGGGCAGTACCCGTGCGGCGTGGAAATCGTAGAGAAGTTTTCCGCCGAACTCCAGGTAAAGTTTGTTGTCGAAACGCTCGACTCGCTCAAGAATGGCCTGGGTTTGCTCTTCCAGGTACCGTTCGTTGTCAAAGCCCGAATTCCATGTCACGTCAACCGTCCCATTGTGTTGGAGAATGCGTGAGAGCCGGCAGGATCAGTCTTCGCCATCATGACGGCACAGTATTGTGCGTCAACAAAAAATAACACTCGCGGTGATCAGGATTTCGGCACACAATTGCACCATTCGGCTGCACCGGCCTTGCGTGCGGGGTTTCTTGGGTGGTATATTCTTTCCTGTCACTACTCGTGGATCGGTTTTTCGGGATGTCGAAAGTACATTTTTGACACACTTCACGAAAGAAGGGGATACATGAATCTTTCCGATTCAAAGTACGCCGGTTTTGCCCTCGTACGGGAGATGATGGACACGATTGACGTGGTGAAGTCGTTCGATGTGATCGCCGCGCAGGCGTTCGCCGATGAGATCCGGGCCAATGGTCGTCTGTTTCTGACTGGAGAGGGTTCAAGCCGTATCTTTCCCGCCGGGAATGCCATACGCAAGGCATTGACCTGGGGCACGGACCTGTGCATTGCCACCGACGGCTCCCGGCAGGCGGCACAGTACGACCTTTCCTCTCATGCCTTTTTCTGTGCTTCGAATTCCGGTCGAACCAGGGAGGTCGTGCTCCTGGCAAGAAAGATCGCGGAAGCCGGCAATCCCTTCCGATACTGTCTCACGGCTAACAACGATACGATACTGGAGAAAGAGTGTACTCGATCGCTGGTGCTCTCCTGCGGGTGGGAAGAAGCCGTTGCCGCCACCAAGAGTGTAGTGGAGCAGGCTCTGGTGTACGAGTCGATCGTGCGGAAAATCGCCGGCAAGTCGCCGGCGGCCATGCTTGAAGGGCTCGAAGAGAAGATCGAGGAGGCTCTTACCCTTTCGATACCGTCGGACATCGTGAAAGCCGCCGCCGGGGCCCCCACGATCTACTTCGCAGGGTACAACGATGGAGTGGCGGAGGAGTTGACCCTGAAAACAAACGAGATCACGCGCAAGAAATCGGATTTCCTCGAGGGAACGTACGCGGTGCACGGGATCGAAGAAGTGATGGACGCGCGTGATGTGGTGTTTGTGGTGGACCCGATCGAGGAGGAAATCGAGAAGTTCCGGGAAGTACTGGTTGACGGCGTGGGGTTGAAAGTCGTTGCAATCGCGAATCGGTCCACACCGTTCCCGACAATAGAGGTGCCTGACGCGGGTGAGTCCGCACCGTACGCATACCTGTGCGCGGGATGGAACCTGCTGGTGGAAATCGGGCTGGAACTGGGAATCAATCTGGACAAGCCCGAGCGGGCACGCAAGGTCGGCAACGAGTTTACGGGCTGAATCAACCATATAACCCGGGACGGGATTCCCGCCGATTGACCCGGCCTGGTCCATCAACCGGTTATGGCGGAAGTTGTGGGCGGAAACCGTTTCCCGGTGCGAATCTGTTTCGGAACGAAGCGGCTTGCCGGTAACCCGGCTATGTTGTGCATTACTTCACATTTGCCTTCGCCCCGGGAGAAAACAATGATTTCCGCGGGATTTGCCGAGTTGAGAAGAAAGGCCGCCTCCTCCTTCGATCGAGTGGAAAACGGCGAGACGGTCGTCGTCACCCGTAACGGCAAGCCGATCGCCGAAACCGGAAGCGAGACGATGTGGAATCTCTGCGACGATGCCGCTCCGAGATCTCCCCGGCCGGGAGATCAGGAGACCGCCTCCCGGGCCACGAACGGTCCTCAATTACAGCCCCGCATTACGCACATGTCCGGCGCTTTACCTTCCTTACCAGCGCCTTGAACGCAGCGGTTTCTTCCTTGACCCGTGCCACGAAGCTGTTGGTCTCGGGGGTACCCGCCACGGCTTTCATTTCGGCGGCGTTGCTGTAGGTGTTCCGTCTGAAAAAGCTCTCATAGTCCTTGGATCGACTTGTGTACACTCGTTCGGCGATCAACTCCTGGATTTTCGCGGCTTCAGCAAGGGCGCTTCGCCACTGCTCACGCGAGGGCGAGGACGTGTCGTAGAGGCAGCACAGGACCGCGAACGCGTGGCGCTGCTTGGCCGACGGGTAGGCGTTCCAGAGGCGGTCGTAGCGACGATGGATCTTGTTCCACGTGTTGAGCGAGCCGGACTCAATATCGGCTATCAACGATTCGACGTCGTCGGCCGGCACAAGCTGACCGCCGAGGTTGACCCATTGCGTGACTCGAGGACCTTTCAGTGCCCTGCACATTGACGCAAATGACGCGCGCGGATTGTCGGTAAAGTATTCCAGGAGGTTTTTCACCGCATAGTAATGCGCCATCCGGCGGTACGCTTCGTAACCTTCACGTACCTTGAGGACCACTACCTTGCGGGAGGATTTTTCCATTCGCTCTCCCGGCACTTCAAGCTCGTCGACCTTTCCGGGCGATTCGGTGAGGAGACGAACACCAAGGGCCGCCATGTCTGCTTCACTCCGCCGATTGACTCCTTTGCCGGTTGCGTCCACGAAGGCGCGGGCCGTCCACTGTGCAATAAGCTCAAGGGCCTTCAGAATCTCCTCCACCGTGTCGGGTGCCAGGGAATCGAATTCGACGTGCTGCGCTTTTGTCTTTCGTTTGTCGCGGGTCTGGAACTTCCAGGTGTTCCGTGCCAGAGCGTACATGTTGTACATCCACCAGTAGGCGGGCATGACCTCGAGCCTGCCGCGGGTCACGTCGTTGTTGACCAGCGAAAAGGGCAGGGGAATGTCCATTTCGGCGGGGTAGTCGCCCTTGGCAAGCAGCGTGAAGGAGGCAAACCGGCAGGAATGCTTCACACTGGTGCACAGACCGGGCCAGAACCCCCTGCCTGCCTCGATCTCGCCGTCGTTGGCCCGACTGTTGTGATTGGAACCTACGGTGGCGCCCGCCGCCAGGTTGCTCTGCCCCTTCACCAGCGAGGCGATCAGGAACGAGTTGTTGTGATGTTGCTCGTGCGCGGGAAAAATCAGGTTGTTGAGCATCTCGCAGCATGACACCGTGGAGTTGGGCCCCAGGAAGGAATTGAGCAGCCGGGCGCCGTACTTGAGATTGGAGTTGTTTCCCAGGATGAATCGTACCGCCTTGCAGCCGTAGAAAACCTTGCACCCCAGCCCAACAATGCCGTTGACCATCTCGACGCCTTCACCGATCTGCGTCGGTTCGTCCTTGTTGGACTTGACGGTGAGGTTTTTCAGCTTGTTGGCGCCCTTGGCATAGCAGAAGCTTCCGAACTTGACGTCTTTGATGATCCGGGAATTTTTGATCACGCAGTGCTCGCCGACCATTCCATAGTAGCCCCGCCGGGAGTCGAAGCCGCTCTGGGTAATGTTGAGCAGGTTTTTCCTGAGGCGGCCCCGGTCGCGATACTTCGCCCACAAATAGGCGTCGGCGGGAACCATGTCGTCAAACGGCGCAATGTTTCTTCCGCCGGTTTCGTTCATGAGTTCGAGTGTGACGCGTACCTCCTCCCGCTCTCCGTCCTTGATAATGCCGTTGCCGAATTTCGCGTGATTGGTCGTATGCATTTCGTCGATATTCAGCAGCATGCAGCAGTCGCCGATGATATAGTGGGCCAGGTAGCGTACGTTGTGCAGAGCGACGTCATCACCGATGTCGCAGGAGACGATGCGGCAGTTGGTGATACCCGCGGGCATGGTGAGGTCGTGGTGGCTCAGCATGACCCGGCGCAGTCGACCGATGCGCACGAGCCCGAAGAATTCGGTGGTGCGGACCAGACCCGGCTCGAAATCCTTCGATACCTGGAGTCGCCCCCAGTCGTCGCAGGTATTGCCGTTCTTCACCAGCTCGTCGATTTCCCCCGACCGGAGGGTTCTCCACTTCCCCGGAGGTTGCGGGTTCTGCCGGTTGCGGAGATAGTACTCATCCTTGCCTTTCGGCAGGAAGCGGGAGGGGATGAAGTCTCTTCCGATTCTCTCCGCCGGACAAATCGTGACGTGATCCATGGGTTCCTGCTCCCGGTTGCATGAATGAATGCGATTGCACCGCGTGCGTTTCCAGTGCTTAGAAATTACTCGTTGCCGCGGGAGGTGTGCGTGCCGTTGCGGGAGTAAGGAAGGCGGCGTGCCACACAATCGGTCTCATTGCACGGGGACGTTGGAAAGGCCGCACCGAGCGCGCGAAGAGCAGATGGCGGTGGGCTCGCTTGCCGCCGCCGGCGTCCGGCTATCTTCGTACCGTCAAGCGTCCCACAACTCCGGGCGCTTCGCGGCACGTAACCAGGTAGGTGCCGGCGCCCACCTGCCGACCGCCCTCGTCTCTTCCGTCCCAGGAGAGTGTTGTCGTGCCGGCACTCGCGGAGCCGGCCACCTGCCGGCGTACCACCCGGCCTTTCGGATCGGTTATGGTGATGCGGGGTGTGTCGCTGAGAGAAGGGAGGCGGATGGTGGTGCGTGACGTCCGGTATCCGCCGCCGGTCGGCCGGAATTCCACCGTAAGCGACGACCCCCGGGGAGAACGGCTGAGGCTCGGTCGTGCCTGAACGTAGTCTGCGGCGTCAACGAAGTCGAGGTTGCGTATCTCCTCCGACGATGGATCGTAGCCGAACGATTCCAGGATCGTGTCAAGCGCTTCGTGGTTGATATGGTAGCTGCTGCCGGGGTAATTGTTCATATCCATGATATCGACAGGCTCACGGATTCTTGTGGCCACGAGGTAGTCCAGTACCGGTCCGAAGGTGCTCATGGCGAGGCGGTCGTTGCGTACCAGGTCATTCCTGGTCGGCCCATCCTTCATTGCCCAGATCGAATCGACGATGCAGAGCTGCTGCCGGGTCGGCGTGCCTCCCAGGATTGGATCCGACATGTTCATCGCGATCATCTCGTTGAGACTGGGGCAGGAAAACTTGATCGACCCCACGTGGTTCTTCATGGTGAGCGTGAATCCGCCCTTGTTGTTCTGACTGTGTCCCTTGTTGATCGCGCAGTTGACCAGGATGTCGGTGGGGTACTCCGGCGTGCCGCCGTTGTTCTTGTACACGAGGTTCGTACACGACCATGAGTAGCTTCCGTACGCCATGTCATCCCTCATGCCCGCCTCGTGATCGGTTTGCACATGGACATTGTCGGGAAGACCGTTTCCTACGTAGGATGCGTACTTGCCGTATGCCTTGTGATCCGCATCGTAGATGGTGATATTTCCCGGCTCTATGCCGAGATTGATCAATTCGCGGCATACCTTGTCGACTACGGCGAGGCGAACGAGAAAATGCGAGGCGATGCAGTTGACTTTGATCGCGGCCCTGCTCTGGCTGAATCCCTTTGCGGGCTCCTGGAAGATGGTTCCCCAGGCCTCGCCGGCCGTGCCCTTCTCCGCCAGGGCCATGGCCATCCGGTCCAGATTGTCATGGACTTTCTGCGTATCCACCGCGGCGTTCTGGTCCTCGAATCTGGTGGGAATTGTCCGATTGTCGGAGGTGATCATAGATTCATCACGGCACACTACCGCCCGCAAGTTGTCGATAGCCGGATTAACGTTGGTCCCGGGCTGCCATGAGCCGCGCGCGGCGCGTACCGGTCCGGCTTTCGAGGATACGGCCAGACCGGCGGCGCTTGCCACCGACGACTTCAGGAAATCACGTCGCGTTCGTGGATCCATGGGAACTCCTTCCGCTGCATGCCCCCTAGTAGTATACATGATGTTTTCCGGTTTTGCCACTCAACCGCCGGCGAAGGGAGACCGGCCGGAATCGCCGGCGGTCGGCGCCCGCGGAAGGAATCCACGGCGACCCTGGCGCCGGAGGCGGCATGTCGCACCCCGATGGTTCCCTCGGCGAAACAGGTACGCGGGATCAGCGAAAAGTTTCCCCGTGCGCCGGGCCGGTTCAATCGAAGTCCATCCTGATCCTCAATCCCCGCCGGTGCAGATACTCCTTGATTTCGCGAATCGAAAACTCCCGGTAGTGCAGGATGGACGCCACCAGGGCCGCGTCCGCCATGCCCTCGGTCAGAACCCTGTAGAGGTGTTCGGGCTTGCCGCCGCCGCCCGATGCGATGACGGGGATCGTGACCGCCTCGGCCACCGCCCGGGTCAGCTCCAGATCGTAGCCCTCTTTGGTTCCGTCGGCGTCAATCGAATTGACCACCAGTTCCCCGGCCCCCCGTTGCTCTCCCTCACGTGCCCACACCAGGGCGTCGATTCCCGCCGGCGTGCGGCCGCCGTGCGTAACGATTTCGAACCCCGACGGTATCGATTCGCTCCGGGGGCATCGGCGAACGTCCATGGAAAGCACTACGCATTGAGCACCGAACGCGTCCGATGCTTCGCCGATCACCTTCGGGCTCTGAACCGCGGCCGTATTATAGTTGACCTTCTCGGCACCGGCGAGAAGCACCTTCCGCGCATCGTCGACCGTCCGCAATCCCCCGCCGACCGAGAAGGGGATGAATACCTGTGAAGCGACCCGGTCGACCACATCGATCATGATGCCGCGTTTTTCGCTGGAGGCCGTGATATCATAGAGCACCAGTTCATCGAGACCCGCTTCGAAATACTCCCGGGCCCGGGCTACCGGCTCGCCGATGTCTCTGGTGTTCACGAACTTGATACTCTTGGCAAGTTTGCCGGCCCGGACATCCAGGCAGGCAATCAGGCGCTTGCTCAACATCCCGCGCCCTCCCAGGTGCAGAAGTTTTTCAGAAGCCGAAGGCCCACCTTCCCGCTTTTTTCGGGGTGAAACTGCGAGGCGAAGAGGCTGCCCGAGGCGATGACCGCCGGAAATTCGACTTCGTAGTCACACGTAGCAATCACCTGTTCGTCGAGCGCCGGCCGGGGGAAGAACGAATGCACGAAGTAGAACTCGCTCTCGGCTCGAATTCCCTGGAGGACCGGGTGCGGGCGCAGAACCCGAATCCTGTCCCATCCCATATGAGGAATTTTGAGACGTGGATCCAGCAGTGTGAACTTTCGCGTTTCGCCTTCGAGCAAACCGACACACTGTGTGTCGCCCTCCTCCGAGTGCGACAACACAATCTGGGTCCCCAGACAGATACCGAGAATGGGGGTTCCCCGTTCAAAGGCTTCACGCAAGGCCTGATCCAGCCCCCTTGAGCGGATACACTCCATTGAAGCGGCGGCATGACCGACTCCCGGAAAAATCACCCGACGCGCCGAGAGCACCTCCCCGGGGTCGGGCGTGATCCGGCAGGGCATGCCAAGGTAGTCCAGGGCTCGCTTCACCGACGTAAGATTGCCGGCATTGTAGTCGATGATGCTGATCATTGACTCTCCGCATTGTACGGGCCAAACCATACAAAATAGTTCACACTGCCGACGCTCGGCACGCCGGACGTTGCGTCGGTGTACCCGCAACCGCTTCGCGCCGGGACGCTCGGGATGTATCTTTTCAAACTTCAATACTCTGCTGTTTCGCAGGCGGCCCTCATGCGCCTGTTCATCGGAATCCTGTGTCACGGGTATGAAACACTACACAGCCTATCTGTTTGACGTCGACGGTACGCTTCTGGATACAACCGAATTGATTTACCGCTCATTCGTTTACACGTTGCATAGGTTTGCGGACAAGGAAATCACTCGTGAAACCGCCGTTCGCCACATGGGCCTGCCGTTGCGGGACCAGATCGAGACGTATCTGGGGCCGATGTCGGATGAGCGGTATGGAGAGATTGCCGGGGCTCACATGGAACACCAACTGCGCATCTATCCGGACTTTCTTGCCCTTTTCCCCGGAGTCGTGAAGATGCTGGCGCTGCTGCGGGAGCGGGGTGCGCGGATTGCGGCCGTTACGTCACGCCGTATGCATTCTCTAAATCTTTACCTTAAGGAGATGGAGATCGACGGTTTCTTTCACGCCCGTATTACTCCCGAAAGCACGAAGCGCCACAAGCCTCATCCGGAGCCGGCGCTCAAGGCGTTGGAGCTTCTGGGAGCCGCGGCGGGAGAGACGGTTTTCGTGGGTGATTCGGAGTTTGACATGCGCTGCGGGGCGGCCGCCGGGGTGGATACGGCATTTGCCGCGTGGGGCAATGAGGGGCTCCTGCCCGCGGGGGCTTCCGCGACGTGCGTGCTCGAAAGTCCTCTGCAACTCTGTGCGCACACTGCCGCCGCAGCGGGAGTGATGCACGCGGCCGATGCCGCGAAGGGACACACCGCGGACCGGCCGCGCACTGCTTCGGGGGAGACCTCTCGGGCCAACGGCCTCGACGGAGGAGTCCGAGAGCCGGGGAAGACGACCGATTAGCACGTTTGCATTGAACCGCGGCGATACATCACACATTTCCATAGTGGAGAAAAGGTGAGTTTTCCTTCGCTGGAGTCGGCATGGGAACGGAACTCGTTTCCGTATCTGCGGCAGTACCGTGAACACTCCGGTCCACCGGTGCGTTTTCAGGGACTTGCCGGGGCCGCCGACGCCTTCCTTGCGGCCGATCTGCTGAGTTCGTCCGATGCCCCGGTTGTCGTTGCCGTCGAAAACGCCAGGAGAGCCGAGGCGTTTGCCGAAGACTGCCGGAGCTATCTCGGGTGCGAGTCGGTGTGCCTGCTGCCGTCTCGGGACCCCGTGCCCTACAACATGAAATCCCCTTTCGGCCCTACGATCGAATCCCGTCTGCGGGCACTGGCGCGGATGATGGACGGGGAACGGGCGGTGTATGTCGTACCGGCCCCCGCGTTGTTGCAGAAAGTGCCGCCGCGAAAGGAGCTTTTCAACCGTATCATTCGCCTGGAAACAGGTGATGAAGTGGAGCGGGAGCAACTCAACGTCTGGCTCCTTGAGAACGGTTTCCACAAGGAGACGCTGGTCTCGGACCTGGGAACGTTTTCGGTTCGGGGCGACATCATCGATATCTACCCTTTCATGACCGAGAACCCGATTCGCGTGGAACTCTGGGGAAACACCATCGAGTCGATACGGGAATTCGATGTTTTCTCGCAGAAATCGAAGCAGCGTCGCGGCGAGGTCGAGATCTTTCCCATGCGGGAGTTCTGTTTTTCCGATGAGGACGTGGGTGAGGCGGTGAAGGGGATGCGGAACCGCGGGCTGAAAGGCGAGGGAGACCCGGCTTCGGTGGACCTGCTGGAACATCAGTGGAACATGCTGGGAGACCACGAAGGAACCGAGTGGTACCTGCACTGGTTTCCTGTCCCTGTCGTGTCGCTGTTTGACTTCATCCCCCCGGGGGCCACATTTGTGTGGGACGACCTCCTGGGCCCCGATCCCCGTCTGACCGTGTGCCGGGAGAACTACCAACGGCATCTCTCGAGGGTGCCCGGGCGATTTCTTCCGTTGGTCTCGCCTCCCGACAAGCTTCTTGTTGACCAGGAGCACATAAAGCGGGAGCTTCAGTCTTCCCGCCTTGTCTATGTGGATACCGGGAGCGTTGGGTCTGAGACGAGGGAGATCCGGTGCGGATTCGGGCAGCAACCCTCACTTCCTCGAAATATCGATTCTATCGCGAAGGAACTTCAGGGGCGGCACGAACAGGGTGTTCACACCGTGATCGTCTCACCCAACGTGGGAGCGGCCGAACGCTTGTGGGAGCTGCTGGGCGAACGGTGTCCGTTTCTGGAGATCGACATCGGTCTGCTGCACGACGGTTTTATCGACAACGTAAACGGTCGGGCAATATACTCCGAAGCTCGCCTTTTTCATCATCGGCCACGGCCCACCCGGCATCACCGGATAAAGGGCGGCACGCCCCTGCCGGCGTACGATGCTCTTTCGCCGGGGGATTACGTGGTGCATGTCGACCACGGAATCGGTCGATTTGCCGGAATCCGGCGAATCGAGGCGGGAGGGGTCCAACGGGACTGCATGGCCCTGAGCTTCAAGGAGAAGGCACAGCTCTTCGTGCCGGTCGACGATTTCCACAAGGTGCGGAAATACGTGGGTGGGGAAGGGGCATCGCCGGCGCTTTCCCGGTTGGGAAGCGGCGCATGGGAGAAGCTGAAGAGCCGGACCCGGCGATCGCTGAAAGAGATGGCGCAGGAGTTGATACAGTTGTACGCCGATCGTCGTTTTCGAGAAGGGATTGCGTTCCCGGCCGACACAATGTGGCAGCGGGAGTTCGAGGATTCATTCAGCTACGAGGAGACTCCCGATCAGGCCGCGGCGATCAAGCAGGTGAAAAAGGATATGGAGGCATCGAAGCCGATGGATCGCCTTATTTGCGGAGACGTGGGATTCGGCAAGACCGAGGTGGCCATGCGTGCGGCGTTCAAGGCCGCGACCAACGGGCACCAGGTTGCGTTCCTGGCTCCAACCACAATCCTGGCGTACCAGCACTACGTAACGTTCAAAGAACGAATGGCCAGTTTTCCGCTCAAAATCGATTTAATCTCCAGGTTCCGCACGGCCCGGGAGCAGAAGGGAGTGGTTGCCGGGATTGCCGCCGGGAAGGTCGATGTCGTCATCGGCACCCATCGTCTCCTGTCCCGCGACATTCGCTTCAAGAACCTGGGACTGCTGGTGGTCGACGAGGAGCAGAAGTTCGGCGTGCGGCACAAAGAGAAGCTCAAGCAGCTCCGCACCACTATCGATGTACTGTCTATGACGGCCACACCCATTCCCCGTACGTTGCACATGTCCTTGATCGGCGCGCGTGACTTCTCGATAATGAATACTCCTCCGCAAAACCGTCTTCCCGTCGAGACGAGGGTGGGCGAGTACAACCATGAACTTGTCCGCAACGCCGTCGAGAACGAACTGGAGCGCGGCGGACAGGTCTTCGTAGTTCACAATCGTATCAAGAATCTTGAAGGATTCGTGCAGCAGATCGAGCAGCTCGTCCCCCGGGCTCGCATTGCATGGGCGCACGGACGCATGGAGGAGCGGCAGTTGGAGTCGATCATGAAACAGTTTCTCGCGGGCCGCTTCGATGTGCTCGTGTCGACGGTGATCATCGAAAACGGGCTCGATATCGCCAACGTGAACACCTTGATCGTCAACAATGCCCATGCAATGGGCCTGGCGCAGCTCTACCAGCTTCGCGGCCGGGTCGGCAGGTCTTCGGAGCAGGCATACGCATATCTGCTGACCCCGCCGGTTGAACGGATTGAAGAAAAGTCACTGCGTCGACTTCGTGCGCTCGAGCAGTACACCGAGTTGGGTTCGGGTTTTCAAATCGCTATGCGTGACCTGGAAATCCGCGGCGCCGGCACGATACTGGGAACGCGACAACACGGATTCATCGCGGCGGTAGGCTTTGACATGTACTGCAGGCTGCTGGCTGAAGCGGTTGGGGAGGCCCGGGGCGAACCCGTGGATGCCACAGGGGACACGACCAGGCTGGAAGTGGACATCGAGGGGTATATCCCGCCTGAGTATGTCTCGGACGGCAGTGCCAGAGTGGCGCTCTACCAGAAACTCTCCTCGGCCGGGAGCGTGTCGGAGGTTGAGGAGATCGGGGAGGAAATCGGTGATCGATTCGGGCCCGCACCGCCGGTTGTCCAGCGGCTGCTGGGCCTGATGAAGCTGAAGGTTATGGGAAGGATTCTGCATGCCGAATCGGTGAGAATCGACGCCCAACGATGCCTCATGCTTACGTTTGAAGGAGACGATGCGGAGGTGCGGGAGCGCATGGCGGCACTCATATCGAGCGCCTCCGCCTCCTTCGAGATCGTCAACAGCACTCCGCCGGCGGTACGAACCACTCTTTCCAGCGCGAAATCCTCGCGCCTCATTGCCGAGGCTATCGAAGTCCTGCGTCCTGTCTGCGAATCCGCTCAAGGTTCCCAGGAGGGGAGGGTGGATGGTGGGCAATGACCGCCTATCCACGGCAGGCGTGACGGACAACGGCACGGTGTTCAGACCGTACGACACCTTCGCCGAGGCAATGGGCAACGTGGGAGCCGGCGGCTTGATACATACGGCTGATGGCTCTTGGCCGATTTTCGGTCCAATCAGTGGTAACTTCACGATCAGCGGACCCCCGACCGGAGAGGTGGTGTTACAACTGAACTGATGCTCCGAACTCATTGCACGCATTCGGTGTACATAGTCCTTTCGAACTGAGCCGGCTTGCGTCGAAGCCGGGGAGATAGGCGGGCGATCGGCTGAGTCCGGTTTCCGAACCGATTCGGGGATCGCCCGATGTGTTACAGTAGCCCGCTTTTCATCGTCGGAAGTGGATTCGGCAACCGGGTTGAGCGAGAAGTGCCCCCGTGGTATCAGGTAAGCCTCGAATCAGCCACGGCCCCATTTATATTCTCCAACAGGGGGCAAGTCCGCTTCACCATGGCCGCCGTCAGTGTCCACAATCGCAAAACAGCGGAGGATGCATGATACGCTTGGCGTGGATGGTCGTACTCTTGCTCTCAGTCGGCATCGTTCGTGCATCGGAGGCGTGGGTCCGGCAACACCCGCTGCCGCACGGCAATGAGCTGTTCGACGTACATTGCGTAAACGAGAGCACCGCAATTGCCGTCGGTCTGAACGGCGCCATTATCAAGACGGTTGATAGCGGCGCGAGTTGGCAAGTGATAGCCGGGCAGACCGAGCCGGAAGACGCATTCTACTCTGTGTTTTTCGTGAATGAGAAGACAGGGTGGGTTGCCGGGATCGGGCAGAGGTTCCCAAATATATTCGTCGGGATTCTATACAAAACCACTGACGGCGGGCAGTCCTGGGAGGAACGCACGATACGGCCTCCCAACGCACAACCTCAAGTGAATTCAATGTTCTTCACTGATGACTCCACAGGCTGGGCATTTGGCGACCACGAATCGATCATTAAAACCACTGACGGTGGACGAAGCTGGGCAGAAATAGAAACCGGTCTTGAGTTGCCGAAATGGTGCAGGTTCTTGTCTGCTTCGTTTGCCGACAGGCTGACCTGTTGGGCTGCCGGTACAAAAGGCACCATCATAAAGAGTTCTGACGGCGGTGAGTCATGGGCACTGTTGGAGACGGGGACGGATGCTCTGTTATCATCAGTTCAGTTCATGGACCAGAACATGGGTTGGGCAGTTGGGGACAGCGGAATTATCCTCAAGACCACCGACGGCGGGAACAACTGGGCCGGAAAGGAAAGCGGCGTAGCGAGCTACCTGAACGAGGTACACTTTGTCGATGCCGATACAGGCTGGGTTGTGGGAAGTGACGGCATCATACTCACGAGCACCAACGGGGGAGAATCATGGACGCGTATCGCAAGCCGACGTCCAGTTGGCTCAGAGCACTCGCGTTTGACGCATCAGGCACGGGATGGATAGTGGGAAGAGGCGGTGTGATTCTCAGGACTACTGATGGAGGAGCAACCTGGGACAGCTATGGGGGGACAACAGCCCATTTGCGTGGAATGCATTTCAATGACGACCGGCAAGGGTGGGCGGTTGGCCATAACGGCACTATCTTGACAACTACCGATGGAGGTACGGACTGGCGCTTGCTGCAGAGCGGAACGACGGTCGACCTGCAATCGGTGTTCTTTCCGGGCAGTAGTTCGGGTTGGGCAGTGGGCGATAGCGGCACGATCCTGCACAGCAGCGACGGCGGCCAGGCATGGGAGCAACAAGCCGGCGGAACCACCCTCACGCTGCATTCGGTGCATTTCGCGGGTCCAAACGCGGGCTGGGCGGTTGGGGACAGCGGAATGATACGCAACACCGTGGACGGGGGAACGACTTGGCGACCGCAGACCAGTACTATCTCGGAAGACCTGTATTCGGTCTTCTTCCCGGATTCAAGCACAGGCTGGGCCGTTGGCGCCCGTGCGAAGATTCTCACGACCACAGACGGGGGGCTGACGTGGAACGCCGTAAACGCCGCCGATCGTTGGACGACCGAGCTATGGTCGGTGTACTTTGTGGACAAGAAGAGAGGTTGGATAGCAGGAGGGTATACCGACGGCTGGAGTACCGTTCTGAGGACCAACGATGGCGGCGCTACGTGGACGCAGGATGATTGGGTGACGCCTCGGCCATTGCGCGCAATCTGCTTCGCCGATTCAATGAGAGGTTGGGCAGTCAGCGGCGGGTATATCGGATACCTTGTTCCCTATTGTGACGTCATACGAACGTTGGACGGAGGGGCGACGTGGGAGGTGCTGTCAATCCCGACCGACAACAGGCTGTTTTCCGCACATTTTGTTGGCGAGAATACGGGCTGGGTGGCCGGGGGCCAAGGCAATATCCTGAAAACGGTAACGGCAGGTGACACGATAAGCGTCCCAATGGGGGATTCACGGTCATATCCAGCCCCAACCCCCGACCGACCGGCGCTCCGCCTGAACCGGCCAACCCCCCTTTCCTCGTCATCAATCCTTACGTACTACATCCCCGAAGCAACACGCGTCACCCTCACGTTGTATGATTCCCTGGGAAAGAGGCGATATACGCCGATAGATGGCTTTCGGGAATCGGGGACACATTCCGTCACCATCAACGGATGCGCAATTGGCCGCGGGGTGTACTATGTCAAACTACAGGCAGGGAACTCTTCCTCGACGACGGTAAGAGTGCCGGCCGTCCGGTAGTAGAGCCACCTCGACCGTGAGACCGATACCGCCGCTTCGAGTCCGCGCAAGAACAGATTCACATTTGCCTCCGAATTCATCTCTCACGGTCGCAACAAATGCAAATCATGCTTCTTCCCTTCATTGCTTCTTGCTTGCGTATTCTCGCCGGTTCGGCGGGTCAAAATCGATTTGTTCGGCTTGACACTATGCAACAAAGCGACTTAGACGCAAAATAATTCAGGGTGCCGAACGTTGAAGCATTTTTCGCATTGAATCTCCTTCCAGATGAATTTTTCTGGCGTTGTGAAAGAGACGATCGCAGATCGCGTCCGCCACGGTCTGATCTCCGAAGACATCATACCATTGCTCGAAGGGCAGTTGGCTGGTAACGATTGTCGGCCAGACCAGATAGCGTTCCTCCACTACCTCAAGGAACATGTTGCGCTGCTCGGTGCTCATCATATCCGGCCCCAAGTCATCCAGGACGAGCAGCTTGAGTGCACCGATTTTCTCAATG
>CAZNDN010000042.1:0-28285 GCA_964571815.1 uncultured Fibrobacterota bacterium
TCTTATCGGCCAGGTCATTGATCTTCCGATACACAGCATCATCGATACGAGCGGAAAATACTCGGTCCATGCGCCGGCCTCCTTTCTTACGTATACATGAATATACTTACTTTCCAGGTGCCTGTCAACGAAGAACCGATCCGGCGAAACCGCCCCACTTTCGGAGCCGCTATCGGCCTCTCGCTTCCCCGCTCACCGGAACCGAAAACACCGACAAGCAATTACGAAACACGCAAACCATCCGAAAATGCGCACGCCTCGGGATTCTTGCCGTCCGCCGGCGCGATATGGTAGTTTTTCCTCTGGCGGGGTGCGAATATGCGGCGGGGTTGGTGCCGGGACTAGAATTGGCCTGGGGTGCTGCCTTGCCGGTGATTGAACCTCCCGCTGAGAAACGCGCCGGGAGACGATCGGATTTCACAGACTCGGGGGGCAGGGAAGAGCGATGCGCGCGCATTGGCTGCAGCATGTACCGTTTGAATGTCTGGGAAGCATCGAAGGGTGGCTTCACAAGGCCGGGTATGAAATCACCACTACGCGATTTTGTGATTCCGATGACCTTCCCGCTGCCGAGGATATCGATCTGCTCGTGATCATGGGAGGGCCCATGAGTGTCCATGATGAACACGAGTATCCGTGGCTGGCGGCAGAGAAGCAATGTATCGGAAGCGTCATCGGGGCCGGCAAACCTGCCCTGGGCATCTGCCCGGGCGCGCAGCTCATTGCCGAGTCACTGGGCGGGAGGGTCTTCCCGAACGCGGTGAAGGAAATCGGCTGGTTCCCCATCGAGGGGGTGAAGCCTTCAAGCAACTCGGTTTTCCACTTCCCCGGGGAAATCCGCGCCTTTCACCGGCACGGTGAAACATTCAGTCTGCCTCGGGGAGCGGTTCAAACGGCGCGAAGCGCCGGTTGTGAAAATCAAGCTTTCCAAATCGGAAAAAAGGTTATTGGATTACAGTTCCACCTGGAAACCACACCGGAATCGGCGCGCGCAATCGTGGAGAATTGCAGGGAGGAACTCGGTGAAGGTGAGTTTGTCCAGTCCGAGGCCGATATTCTCTCCGCTCCCCGGGAGCGCTATCGCTGGATCAACGCGGTGATGGAGAACCTGCTGGAGTATCTTCATGCGGGCAATGGATGAGACGGCGCGGGTGGGGGAGGGAGGCGATGAGGATTTCCATGAGATTCCGGATGTCGTGCCCTGCCGGCCCTGGTGGGAAGGAGCCCGCGCGGATCCGGATTAATTTGAACAGAATTCAGTCTGAAATCGGTTGCACCCATGGTCGAGATATGGTATATTGTGGTGGACGCACCGCGGCGTCGGGTTTGTGCGCAACATGGATATCACACAGGGGGGGCCTGTCGATGCGACTATCTCTGAAGGAAGACGTGAATTCTCTTTCGTATTTCAAATCCAATTTCTCGAAGGTGCTCAAGAAGGTGCGGCGCAAGGGTCGTCCGATGGTTATCACGCAGAATGGACAATCCGCCGGCGTGTTCATGGATGTCGACACATGGGAAAGCTACGTTCGAAAGCTCAACCTCCTTCGACTGGTCAATGAAGCGGAAGTGTCGCTGAAGCACAGCAGGCCACTGTCTCTTGAGCAGACGGAGGAGTACTTCAGAAAAAAGTACCGGCTATGAAGACCGGGATCGAATTGTCCAGGACGGCGCTGATTGACCTCGAGGCCGTTGTTGAGTACTACTTCGCTCGAAACCGAAGCACGGCCGGTCGCTACTATCGCGAGATCATGGCGCGGATCAGGGAACTGAAAAGGTTTCCCGAGATCGGCCGAATCGTACCGGAGTTCGAAGAGGAATTCTACGACAAATATCGGGAACGTATCTACGAGCATTTCCGGATTATCTACCGCGTCGAAAATGCACGTGTCTTCGTGCTGCGCATCGTGGACGGACGAAGGTTGGTTTCGTTTGATTTCATATCGGATGCGTTGGAGTAATTGCATAAGCGACATGGCCGGACGTTTTTCCGGGTCGGACCAGCAGAATTGCCCCATATCGCGCGCAATCGCCGATTTCGCCCTTTTCTAACCGCTTAAGCACCGGCTTAGAAGTCATTTTGGGGGCCTGAAAATTGCCTGTAAGGGGTGGTTTTTCTGATTCTGCCGGGGTGAAGGGCGGGTTTTTGCGGTGAGTGACTCATGCCGCATGACCATTTCTCTCGGAAATCCCTGCAATCTCCGAATTCGGAGAATAACCCCAGCCCGTGCGAAATTCATGCCCGCGACTGGTGTAATGCCGTGGAGCTTGATTATTTTCCCTGTGAAACAGAACTGGACGAACCGTTCCAGGGTGAGTTTACCGCCTCCCGGTGAGGGAGGACGGAAGGTTTCGTTCTGCGCTCCCGCGATTCGGGACAGCCGCGGGAGCGGAAACGGGGTGCACGGAACTTCTCATGCCGGTTGTCGTGAACCGTGAGGAACAGGCTCATGCGCAGAGGAGCAGTAGTTGCAGTTGCGGGGGGCGCCGTATACATTTTGCTTGCCGCCATGCCGGCGCTTTCAGCCGGCGATCCGCCCGACACACCGACCGTACGCGTGGGAGTGTACGACAATCCACCCAAGATCTATCGCACGGAGGAGGGACGGGCGGCGGGGCTTTTTCCCGACCTGCTGCGTCACATCGCGCGCGAAGAGTCCTGGAAGCTCCACTTCGTTCCCGGAACGTGGCAGCAGGGCCTCGACCGGTTGGTAGCGGGGGAAATCGATGTCATGCCCGATGTTGCCTGGTCGGAGGAGCGGGCCCGGCGCTACGATTTCAACGACGAGCTGGTGCTGAGCAACTGGGGCATTGTCTACACGCGATCGGACCGGACTATCGAATCCTTTCCCGATCTTGAAGGGGCGGTTGTGGCCGTGATGAAGGGGAGCATCGTTACGCGCCGGTTCAAGGACCTGCTCACGGCTTTCGGCGTGCGCTGCACCTTTCGACAGAGCAATGACTACGCGGGGGTGTTCGCCGATGTGCGTGACGGGCGGGCGCGGGCCGGTGTGACCAACCGCCTCTACGGCACTGTCTACGAGCGGCACTATCAGGTTGTTCCCACCACGCTGGTCTTCGGCGCCTCCCGCCTTCATTTTGCCTTCCCCAAAGGAGCCCCCCGCTCACGATTCCTTGCAGAGCGTATCGACCGGCAACTGCGCCGGCTCAAGAACGAGCCGAACTCCATATACAGCGAGGCAATTCAGCGCTACCTGACCGGGTCACGCGCCGATTGGGAGACGGGCGAGTTCCTGACGGGACTCTCGACTGAGGGCGGGATGCTGACCGCGGCGGAAAAGGAATGGGTGGTGAATCATCCGCGAATCCGGGTCGGAGTCGATCCGGCCTACATGCCGTTTGAATGGATCGACGAGAGCGGGAAGCTCTGCGGGGTGGCGGCCGATGCCCTCAAATTGCTCAATGACCACTGCGGGCTGTCCATGGAAGTGGAGAGGACCCGGACGTGGCTTGAGACGGTCGAAAAGGCCCGCGCGGGTGAGATTGACGCGGTTGCGTCGATGGGCCGATCGCCTGAGCTCAGCTCCCGGTTTCTTTTCACCCGATCGTGGCTTCACCTCCCGCTGGTTGTCGTGACCCGTACCGACTTCCCGTTTGTGAAGGGAATGGAGGACCTCGCGGGCGCGAGGATCGCGGTCCTGAAAGGGCATCCGGCAACGGAGCTTCTGCGCGGGCAGTTCGGCGAGGAGCACCTGATACACTACGACAAGCTCCCGGAGACCATGAAGGCGGTATCGCGCGGCGGGGCCGACGTGGTGTTTCAGCCAATCTCCATAGTGAAGTATTTCGAGCGGCGCAGGGGAATCACCAACCTTCGCGTGGCCGCCACATCACCGTATTCCTATGATGTATGTCTTGGCGTGCGCAAAGACTGGCCGGAGCTTGTCGGGATCCTCAACAAGGGCCTGGAGCGTATCGGCGAAACCGAGAAGGAGCTGATCCTCTCCAGATGGCTCAATCCCCGGATCGAGCGGCATGTCGACTGGGCGCGTGTCGGCTTGTGGTTCGCGCTGATCGGCATCGTCGCCCTCTCGACTGTCGGCCTGGTGCTGCGCGCGAACCGACGGCTTGCAGGCGAGGTGGGAGAACGAAGAAAGGCGGAGGCGGCCCTGAAAGCCGCGCGCGATATGCTGGAGGAGCTGGTGCACGCGCGCACCGAAGAGCTTTGGAACGCCAACCGCCGGCTCGAGGAAGCGCAGCGGATTGCTCATGTGGGCAACTGGGAATGGGACCTCACCACCGACCGGTTCACCGGCTCCGACGAGTGCTACCGGATTTTCGGCATGGCGCCGGGGTCGCTGATTCCCGACCTGCATGTCTATCTGGAGTACATACATCCCGACGATCGTACTCTTGTCAAGGAATCGTTCGAGAAGGCCGTCGGGGGCGAGAGACCCTTTGATCTCGAGCACCGGATCGTTCACGCTGAAGGTGAGACGCGGTTTGTGCACGGCCGCGGGGAACAGGTGTGCGACGAAGCGGGGAAACCGGTGCGGATGATCGGGACCCTGCAGGATATCACGCCGGCCAAGCGGGCGCAGGAGGCCCTGCAGCGGGCCCACGATGAGCTGGAGATGCGGGTGAGAGAGCGTACGGAAGAGCTGGCGGTTGCCAGGGATCGTGCCGAGGAGTCGGATCGGCTCAAATCGGCGTTTCTCGCCACCATGTCGCACGAGCTTCGCACGCCGCTGAACTCTATCATCGGTTTCACCGGTATCATCCTGCAGGGACTGGTGGGCGAGGTCAACGAGGAGCAGCGCAAACAGCTCACCATGGTGCGTGACAGTGCGCACCACCTTCTTGCGCTTATCAACGATGTGCTCGATATATCGAGGATAGAGGCGGGCAGGCTCGAGCTGCGGATGGAGCGGTTCGATGTGCGCGCGGCAATCGGGAAGGCCACCGGCGTGGTGCGTCCGCTCGCCGACAAAAAGCGGCTTGCCGTCGACGTGGCCGTGGAACCCTCGGTGAACGGCATGTACGGCGACCCGCGGCGGTTTGAGCAGATTCTTATCAATCTGCTGGGGAATGCCGTGAAATTCACCGAAACGGGAAGCGTTTCGCTCACCGCGGGCCTCCATGGCGATGCGCGGCTGAGGATACGTATTACCGATACGGGGGTAGGTATCAAGGCGGCCGACCGGGAGAGACTGTTCAAGCCGTTCCAGCAGATAGATACCGGCACCACGCGGAGGTACGAAGGGACGGGGCTGGGGCTCTCGATCTGTCGCAAACTCGCCGTGATGCTCGGCGGGGATATTCAGGCGCACAGCGATGGAGAGGGTAAGGGGAGCACGTTCACGCTCACGCTCCCGCTGGAGACGGAGGCCGCATGAAACGCACGATTCTGGTAATCGAAGACAACGAGCAGAACATGTACTTGTGCACCTACATTCTCACCAGCCGCGGATACGAAGTTGTTCAGGCGCGAAGCGGCCGGGACGGTATCGCATCGGCGCTCGAGCATCAACCCGACTTGATCATCCTCGACATCCAACTGCCCGAGATGGACGGGTATGCCGTGGCCCGCGAGTTGAAAGGCAACCCCGAAACACAATCCATTCCTGTCGTTGCGGTGACATCGTACGCGATGATGGGCGATCGGGAGCGCATTCTCGCGGCTGGATGCGAGGGGTACATGGAGAAGCCCATAAATCCGGAGACGTTCATGGGCGAAATAGAGAATCACCTTCCCGCTCATTGATCGGCGCGCAGGCGCGCGGCGGATACCGCGCGGGCACAAGGAGGTTCGATATGGCGCGAGTGCTTATCGTTGACGACAAGGAGCAGGACAGGTACCTGCTGCAGGTACTGCTGGAAAAGTCGGGGTACGAAATCGAGGCGGCCGCAAACGGTGAGCATGCTTTGGCAATGGCGCGCCGGAAAGCGCCCGAGCTGATCGTGTCCGATATCCTGATGCCGCTCATGGATGGATTCAACCTGTGCCGGGAGTGGCGGAAGGACCCGGAGCTGAGCGGTGTGCCGTTTGTTTTCTACACGGCCACCTATACCGACCCGCGCGATGAAGAGTTTGCCGTGAGCCTGGGTGCCGACCTGTTTATCGTCAAACCTGTCGAGCCGGCCGATCTTCTGAAGACGCTCAAGGAGGTGCTCGATAGGGGCGGCGGTGGGCGGGTGGCGCGGAAGAAGCCGGTCGAGCGTGAGGAGGCCGGCTATTTCAAGGAGTACAGTGAAGTACTGGTGCGGAAACTCGAAGACAAGCTGGAGCTTTTCCGGGCGGTCTTCCATGCCGAGCCCGGAGTAATCCTGGTGCTTTCCGAGTCGGGAGATGTGTCGGAGATCAACTGCGCCGCGCAGGCGCTGCTCGGCGTGAGTCCCGAGGAGGTTCTGGACAAGCCTTTCATCGACAGGTTCATCGCGGAGGCGCATCGGGAAGCGTTTGCGGAGCAGTTCCGCACGGTTCTGCGAGGAGAGTCGGTCCGCGGTTACGAGTGCGACGTTCTCTGTCCCGACGGTGCCGGGCGGATCATTGTGTGGAACGGCGAGCGTCTCGTGCGCTCATCGGGGGCTGTCGAGGGCGCCCTGATGATCGGTGCCGATATCACGCGTCAGCGGGAGACCGAGCGTCAACTGCTCCACGCGCAGAAGATGGAGGCCCTGGGGACCTTCGCCTCGGGAATCGCCCACGATTTCAACAACATCCTGTCGGCGGTCATGGGTCATGTCGACATGGCCCTGCACGCTTCCCAACAGGGCGGTGCGGATGTGGCGCGGGGCCTGCGGAAGGCGCTGGCGGCATCCCAACGCGCCGCCGAGCTGGCCGGCCAGATCCTGGCATTCAGCCGCAGGAGCGAGCGCCGGCGGGAGCCTGTCGATGTTGCCCGTGTCGCACGGGAGGCGGTCAAGCTGATCAGGGCGGCGATCCCCGCGGCTATCGAGATTGAAGTGAGGGGTGAGGAGCACTGCGGGACGGTGGCGGGATTCGCAGTCGAGATACACCAGATTGTGGTGAACCTGTGCACCAACGGGTTCCACGCAATCGGCGGCCGGCCGGGCAGGATTACCGTCGGTTGCGGTGTCTCCGATCTTCCCGGTGAAAACCGGGATATCCGTCCCGCGCTTCCCGCGGGCCGGTATGTGGTGCTGGAAGTGGGGGATACGGGCAGCGGGATGAACGAAGAGACCGTGGGGCGGATTTTCGATCCGTATTTCACCACGAAAGAAGCGGGTACGGGCACCGGGCTCGGTCTTGCTGTTGTCAACAGTATCGCCGAAAGTCACGGCGGGGGTATTTCGGTTGAAAGCGCTCCGGGGCGGGGCTCGACGTTCCGGGTGTATTTCCCGCGGATGCCGGCCGCGCCCACGAAGGCGGAGGAGCCCGCGCCCGAGCGGATCGACCGGGGCAGGGAGCGTGTTCTGCTCGTCGAAGACGAGGCCACGAACAGGAGCGTGTTCGCTCTCATGCTCGAAAGCCTGGGCTACCGACTGGTCGAAGCCTCCGACGGGGCGGAAGCGCTGGAAGTGTACCGGCGGGCACCGGCCACATTCGACTGCGTTGTTACGGACCTGAATATGCCGAGGATGGGAGGGGACGAGCTTTGCCGCACGCTGCGGGCGGAAGAGCCGCGACTGCCGTTCGTGGTATTGAGCGGCAGCACCGTTTCCGGGGAGGACCTCGGTATCTCCGAGGAAGTCGTGGTGCTCGGCAAGCCGCTGCGAATCGCGGAACTCTCCAGGGCGGTCAGGGAGGCGCTGGACAGGGCGCGGTAGCGCTTTTCCCGGGTCGGACCAACCGAATTGCCCAATATCGCGCTCAATCGCCGATTTCGGCCTTTCCTAAGCGCTTAAGCACCGCCTTAGAAGTGATTTTGGGGGCCTGAAAATTGCTTGTAAGGGGTGGTTTTTGTGATTTTGCGGGTACGAGAAGGCCGGGTTTTTGCAGCACGCATTCTGCCGGCACAGGAGGCGCGGAGTAGAGTTCGTATCTCGCTGCTGCTGTGGTGCCGGGCATGAGGGCATTCTCTCTGCCGGGTCCGGAGAAGGCCTGCGGTGAGGGATCTCGGAAGCAAAGTCAATCCGTTAGCTGAGGGGATATTTTTCGTATCACGGCAGAACAATCGTGCCCGAGAATGTTCCCGCGCGTGCGGTGAAGAGGCGCACGGACGCCGGCCGGGTCGGCATGCGGTATCGTATCACAGCCCCTTGACTGATGCCGTTGAGCCGTGTGATGACGGTGCCGCGCATGTCGTGAAGCCGCAGCGGCGGGGGGGAATCGTGGAGTATGCCTCGCAGTTCGAAGTGCACCGTGCCCGCGCGACGACATACGGTGAGTGTCGTGTGCGACGACCGGCCGCCGAATGCGTAGCGACCGGGCATCACGGGTGCACTCGTATCCACGTATTCGTACGCCCCGATATCCACACCTTCTCCCTGCGGCCGCACGGTGCCGGCGATGTCCCGATTGGGCGCCGATTCTTCGGTACCGGCGTCAATTGCGGCGCATCCCGGTTTGAGGCGCATATCGTACGAGGACAAATCGACAAACAGCGAAGCGGGGTTGTCGAACTCCAGATTGTGATCGCAGGCGCTGCAGTACGAATCGTCGACCTGAAATGACTGGGCCAGGTTGTTGCGTACGATGCAGCCCGACGACGGGGTGCCGTCCTTGTGCGCGCCGATACGTATCCAGGCGGGGCCCGGTTTGCTGTCGGTGATATCATACACCGTATTGTTCACGATGTGACAATTCCTGGCACCGGAAAGCGTGATACCGTGCCAGTGGTCGACAATCACGACGTTGTTGCTCACGATCCACCCTTCGAACATCCCGTCGAAGCACCCGATCCCCTGCAGAGTTCCTCGAAACGGCTGGTTGGGGTTGGTGTAGTTGATGATCGTATTCCCGATGAGTTTCAGACGATAGACGGTTCCGGTGCCGACACCGTCCGGTCCCGAGGACCACGACTGAAAACCGTCGTCGTGGTTGGAGTTGACATCGTAGCAGTTCTTCACCGTATTGTACCGGAACGTGAGGTCATCGCCCAGCCCCCGAAGGCCGTCACCGGCGAAATTCTCCACCACATTGCCCTCGATCAGGCATGAGTCGCCCGAAACGGAGATGCCGAAATTGACATTCCGGCAATGGTTGTTGCGGATCGTGCACTGGTTGCCGCTCACCAATACGGCATTGCACGACAAGCTGTCCCAGTATGTTTCGCTCCAGCCCGAGGCATCGTCGACCGAGAAGAGCCGGCAGGATTCCACGGTGATCTCCCGGCTGGGACCGCTGTATCCGTGCGATTCGATATGCAGCATGCGCACGGTTTCGTACGCGGGGGCGCTCTCCGGGCTGATTGTCAGACCCCGCACGTTCCATCCGGAGCATGCCTGCAGTCGGAGCCGTTTCAAGGCGGGCTCGTGACCGCTCTGCGCGGCGATCGTGATGGGTTGGGCATTGTAATACTTACTGATCGTGACATCGCCGTGGTAGCCGCTGCGCAGCAGCAGCGTGTCGCCGGCTTTCACCGGCGCGCCGGCGTTTTTCGCCACAAGCCCGACACCCGGCTCGCAGGGATAGCTATCCCATTGCCTCGTTTCGATGAGCCCGGCTTCTACTACGTCCCGCAGCGTGCCCCACGGGTTTGAAGAGGATCCATCACCGCTGCCGTCGCCCGATTGGGGGTCGATGTAAAAGACAGCCGCCGCGGCTATCCGGAGCGTTGACAGAAGCAATGCCGCAACGGTGGGTTTCATCGCGTGCTCCTTTCGTAGTCGTGAGAACGTCGGACCGGGAACGAGAGCCCGGTGGACACCCCACGGCAAACGGTACGATGGAGAGACCGGTTGCCGAGCCGCCGAGGGCCGGCAACTCCCTTACCTTGATTATACAATGATACGGCCGGGGAAGTCGTCGTTCCGTAGCGCGTTTCCGGGTCGGACCAACCGAATTGCCCAATATCGCGCGCAATCGCCGATTTCGGCCTTTCCTAAGCGCTTAAGCACCGCCTTAGAAGTGATTTTGGGGGCCTGAAAATTGCCTGTAAGGGGTGGTTTTTGTGATTTTGCGGGCATGAAGGCCGGGTTTTAGCACCAGGCGTTCCGCCGGTAAAGGAGGTTCGGAGCCGCATCCGCAAATCGCAGCCGTCACACAGGGAAGGGCAGGTGGTCCTTCTGATTGCCGTGTCTTGAGCAGGCGTCCGGTGGCCGGTTCCGGGAGTAAAGGTAATTTGTTAACTCCGGGGTGATCTTGTTGTTTGACTTCCACCGCGGTCATCATCTATCTTCGTAATAGTAACTATTACTGGTAAGCATCGTATGCAGCATCGACGAAGCCGGCAGCGCGAGAGAATACTCCAGGTCATTGCGGAGACCGACGTTCATCCGACGGCGGATTGGGTCTATGAAAGGCTCAAGAAGGAAATGCCGGAGTTGAGCCTGGGGACGGTGTATCGTAATCTGAAAGTACTGGTCGAGCAGGGGCGTATTCGCAAACTGCCGTTCGGGAGTACGTTTGACCGGTACGAAGCGAACACGATGCCGCACTACCATCTGGTATGCGAGAAGTGCGGTGTGGTGAAGGATTTCGAGATGCCGCGGTACCGGGGCATCAACAGGCGCGCGGAGAAGTTGAGCGATTTCACCGTGCGGCGCCACCGGATAGATTTTTTCGGCTTGTGCGCGAAATGCAGGAACTCGGAAAAGCGGGGGCATTCGGCACGTGCACAGTCTCAATGATAATAAAAGGATACCGGCGAAGTATCAGCGGTGTTTTCCGATGAGCCGTAGCGCTGTCACGGCACAACGTACAAACCCGAACAAGGAAAGGAAGGCGTATCATGAGTGAGAGCATGCAATGCCCGGTGACGGGTGCAACGGGAGGGGCGGTTTCCGGAGCCGGCACCTCCAACCGCGACTGGTGGCCGAATCAGTTGAACCTGAGAATGCTTCACCAGAACCCTCCTGTGTCAAATCCCCTGGGCAAGGGATTCAACTATGCCGAAGAGTTCAAGAAGCTCGATCTGAAAGCGATCAAGGAGGACCTGTACGCCCTGATGACCGATTCGCAGGAGTGGTGGCCGGCCGACTACGGGCACTACGGCGGGCTTTTCATACGGATGGCGTGGCACAGCGCGGGGACGTACCGGACCGGCGACGGCCGCGGGGGGGCATCGACGGGCACACAGCGCTTCGCGCCGCTCAACAGTTGGCCCGACAACGCCAACCTCGACAAAGCGCGCCGGCTCCTGTGGCCGATCAAGCGCAAGTACGGCAACAGTATTTCCTGGGCCGACCTGATGATCCTTGCCGGCAACTGTGCGCTGGAGTCGATGGGGTTCACGACATTCGGTTTCGGCGGCGGCCGCGAAGATGTTTTTGAACCCGAAGAGGATATCTACTGGGGCAAGGAGACCGAGTGGCTGGGCGACAAGCGCTACTCCGGCGAACGTGATCTGGAGAATCCTCTGGCCGCGGTGCAGATGGGGCTGATCTATGTCAACCCGGAAGGGCCCAACGGTAATCCCGACCCGGTGGCGTCGGGCCGCGATATCAGGGAAACCTTCGCGCGCATGGCCATGAACGACGAAGAGACGGTTGCGCTTGTTGCCGGGGGGCACACGTTCGGCAAGTGCCACGGTGCGGGCGATGCATCGCTGGTGGGCCCCGAGCCCGAGGCCGCGCCGATCGAGCAGCAGGGTCTGGGATGGAAGAGCGGCTACGGCAGCGGCAAGGGCGACGACACGATTACCAGCGGTATTGAAGGTGCATGGATGCCGACTCCGACACAGTGGGGCACCGGCTATTTCGACATGCTGTTCGGCTACGAGTGGGAGCGGACCAGGAGCCCGGCCGGCGCGTGGCAGTGGACGCCCGGGGATGTTGCCGGGAAAGACCTGGCGCCGGCTGCGCACGACCCGTCGAAGCGCGTGAAAACGATCATGACCACGGCCGACATGGCGCTGCGGATGGACCCGATCTACGAGCCCATATCGCGGCGTTTCCACGAGAATCCCGATCAGTTCGCCGCTGCCTTCGCTCGCGCGTGGTTCAAACTGACCCATCGGGACATGGGACCGCGCTCGCGCTATCTCGGCCCCGAGGTGCCCGACGAAGAGCTGCTGTGGCAGGATCCGGTTCCCGCGGTGGACCATGAGCTGATCGATGAGCGGGACATTGCGGATCTCAAGGCGAAAATCCTTGCCTCGGGGCTTTCGGTGGCGCAACTGGTCTACACCGCCTGGGCATCGGCGTCGACCTTTCGCGGCTCGGACAAGCGCGGGGGAGCCAACGGCGCGCGTATTCGGCTGGCGCCGCAGAAAGACTGGAAAGTCAACCAGCCGACGCAACTGAGCAAGGTGCTCGAAACACTGGAGGAAATCCAGCGGCGGTTCAACGGCGCGCAGTCGGGTGGGAAAAAAGTTTCGCTTGCCGACCTGATCGTTCTGGGAGGATGCGCGGCTGTGGAGCAGGCGGCACGAAACGCCGGTTACGACCTGAGCGTGCCGTTTCGGCCGGGGCGCACCGATGCCACGCAGGAGCAGACCGACGTGGAAGCGTTCCGTGTGCTTCAACCCGTTGCCGACGGGTTTCGGAACTACCTGAGTTCGGGACTGGCTGTCTCGGCGGAGGATCTGCTGGTCGATCGTGCGCAACTGCTGGGTTTGACTGCTCCGGAGATGACCGTGCTTGTTGGCGGTATGCGCGTGCTGAATGCAACTTTCGAGCAGTCGCCGCGCGGCGTTTTGACCGATCGACCGGAGACGCTGACCAACGATTTTTTCGTCAACCTTCTTGACATGGGCACGGAGTGGAAGCAGCGGTTCGAGGATGACGGCGTGTATGAGGGTCGCGATCGGGCAACCGGCGAGATGAAATGGAGCGCTACCCGTGTCGATCTCGTGTTCGGCTCCAACTCACAGCTTCGGGCGCTCGCCGAAGTCTATGCGCAGGATGATTCCGGGGAGAAATTCGTACACGATTTCGCCGCGGCCTGGGTAAAGGTAATGGACGCAGATCGTTTCGACCTCGCCTGAGGGCGAGGCGGAGTGCATTCAACCTCTTTCGGCGGCGGCCCCACGGGCAGTCGCCGTCTTTTTTCCTGGTTTGGTTACCGGGCCAGGCGGAATTCTTTTTTCCGGTGGGAGAATGCAAATCGGTGCGAATCAAATTGCTGGGAAACGGTGGATTTTCCGCTCCTTGAATACCCGTTCTACGATTCGCCTCCTTGCGCCTACAACCGAAACTGTCTCCGGTACCGCGCCGGGGAGATGCCCCGGTGCGTGGTGAAGAGCCTCGTGAAGTACTGGAGATCGTCGATACCCACCTCCGCTGCAATCCGCTTCACCGGATGGTTGCTCTCGCGCAGCAGCACCGAGGCTTTCGTAAGTCGTGCGCGGAGCACATAGCGGTGGGGGGCCGTGTGGAAGGAATCCCGGAAGAGCTTACGGAAGTGTGAGTAGCTCAGGCAGTGCCGATCGGCCCGGGCGTGGAAGTCCCAGCGGCGGTGGGGCGCGTGGTCGATGGCGGCGGCAAGTTCTCTCAGCTCACGGGCGTGGGGCGCCCGGGGATCGGGCAGAAACTCCTGCTCGTGAATGTGAAGCAGCAGGCCGCGCAGCAGGTGGTCGGCGCGCGCGGCCCCGAAGCGTTTGCCCGGAAGGTAGCCCAGGAGGTCATCGAAATCCCCGGCCAGTCGAGCCGGATCGTGCACGGCGGTGTAGGGAGGAGTAAAGTCGACCGGCAGCAGGCCGTCGGCGACCAGTCGATCCGCTTCTTCACCCATGAACGCCACCCACCGATGCTCCCACCCGACATCATCGCGGCATCCGTACCGGTAGCGGACTCCGGGACGGGTCCACCAGATCAGCGGGGCATGAAGTTTGACCACGCAGTCCCGATCGTCCATCCAGTGAAGGTAACCCCCGGATGCGAAATTGAACGCGTAGTGGTCCATCGAAGTATCGATCCAGGTGTAACACTCGGGAAGGTAGCGGTACGAGTGGTAGATGATACCGGATTGCCGTTGCTCGGCCATAATATCCAATCAAGAACGATTCAGGCCTTTTCAGAAGCCTTCCAGACTCCCCATAATAATCAAAATGTACAAATATACCGCCATTTTGTCAAATGTATCCGGCGACCGGGCAGGGTAGTATGAGGGTGAGGGATGAGGAAGAGGCGGCGCGGAGTTTTCCGTGCACCCCGGAGGCTCTCAACCGTATTCTGAAACGGCGGCGCGATGGATCCAACCGACACGATCGCAGCCCGGACACGCCGGTGGCGTGAGTTCTATGACCCGGATCATCCGCGGACCCGCCTGATTCAGGTAACGGTCGGCGATCCCCTGGAGGACCGTCCGCCGTTGTGGCCGGAGTACAAGCAGGAGCGGATCGAGTGGGCCTGGAGGCTGTATCGGAAGCAGGTGGAGCGTATGGCGCGTATCGACGACGACACCATTCCGTATCTTCACGTGTCGACCGGTACCGAGATTGTCCCCCGGGCGTTCGGCTGCCCGGTACATCGTCCCTCCAACGAGAGACCCTTCGCGCTCCCCCTGATCCATTCGGCATCCGAAGTGGCGCCTCTCCGGGTTCCCGGCCTCGACACGCCGTGTCTGGCCATATTATTCGAGATTGCCGATGAGCTTCACGGGCGCGCGCCTGAGGCGATACTGAAGACCACGGATATTCAGTGTCCTATGGACTGGGCCGCCCTGATCTGGGAGAAATGCGATTTCTTTGCGGCCATGATCGAGGCGCCGGAAGCGGTGCATGAACTGGCCGGGAAGGTCAAGTCCGTGGAGGTTGCGTTCTACGATGAGTGGATTTCCCGGTACGGGCGGGAGTTTATTGCTCATTACCCGGACTATTATATGCCCGGCGGCATTGCGATGGCGGTCGATGAGATAGGGTCGATCGGCGCGGAGATGTTCAACGAGTTTCATCGACCCGAGTTGTGCGAGCTTTCGGCCCGCTACGGCGGGATCGGTATCCACTGCTGCGCTCACGCCCGCCACCAGTGGGACAATCTGCGGAGCGTGCCCGGTCTGCTCATGCTCAACCTGGTGCAGTCCAATGAAGTTCTGGCCGAGGCGTACCGCTATTTCTCCGATCATCCGGCCCAGATGCACTCCTGGTGCGGTGATGATCCCGTGGAGTGGTGCAGGAGGCTTCCTCCGCACGCCCGCGTGGTCGTGCATGCGCAGGTGGAGACCGAAGAGCAGGGGCGAGTCGTGGCGGAGCGGTTTCGGGCGCTTGAATAGGATGGACAGGTCGATCCGCTGCCGTCCGGGGCGTTCGTTGAGCCGTGAGCCTCCCGGCCTTTCCAGAGGGTAATCACGTCCGCGTTTGACCTTCGTCCGCTCTCCAGCGTGGCGGTCTCATCCGCCCCGCGGCTTTCCGACATGCCGCGGCCCCTTCCCAGCCTTTTTCCAACAAATCGTTAATCCCTCTCTATCAAATCACGTCTAATTTTTGTATCGAACTCGTTGCCGCGCGAAGGAAGGTGCGGGCAGGCCCGGAAGGAGATTCTCTTTGTTGACACCACTCTCGAAAGGAGGTCGTTCCCGTTTCCGGTTTTTCCTTCGGTAGTCTGCAATACCAGCCCGGTGTGAAGCGAGTGACTCATTGAAGGGGCGTGTGCGGCCGAATTGATTCGCCCGGATACCACGATTCACGCACGCGTGCCCTGAACAACGTAACACCTTTGTCATTCCGAATGGAGGACAGCATGGTTGGATGCAGACTTATTTCCGCGGCAGTGGCGGCGGGGCGGTGCTCAGCCCGGAGTTTGCACAGGATACCGGCCTTGCCGCACTATGGAAGGGCTTTCTGAGCCGCAACGGGCTCAATGAATCTGATGACTTCCCGGCGGTGATGGGGAAAATCTCTCGCTTTCTGCAGCCAGTGATCGCGGGCTCCTGCGAGAATATGACCCGGGACAGCAAAAAAGGCGTCTGGAAGGCTCGGAACACCACCGTTTGACAGTCACCGGTACTTCTTGTCGGCGATTATCCCCCGAATCTGCTTCAAAGTGGTTCGCTGCTCTTCGGGTGAGAGCTGGTCGAAGAGGTCGAGAAGGTTTGCGGCCCGAGTGTTGCCGTGCCTTGATTTTTTGCCATTGATCGGCTCGACGTCGGTCTTTATCTCCTCCATACCGAGTAACTCATCGACACTAACCCCGAAAAAGCGGGCGATACCGGGCAGGCGTTCGGTCGGCGGGACCGCTTTGGCCGTCTCGTAGTCGGAAACAATCTTCTGCGTCAAGCCCAGACTTTTGGCAAGCTGTGGCTGGGTCAAGCCTCTGGCTTTGCGCAGGCGCTTGAGGTTCTCTCCTATATGCGTCATGATCAAAAAATAATCACACATTTTTTAACCCTTGCAGGAATATACATCAAATATCTATTTTGCTTAAAACATAAAAAATGCTATTTTGACTTTTGACAGGTTTTTGGGCATCACGAAAAAAAAGGCCTCCCGGCGTCCTCTGGAAAAGTGCACCAGTCGGCCTGAAGATAACGCCCGAAAGGGGGCGCATCGATGTCTAAAAAATACCTTTCCGCAGCAGAACCGGCCATAGTTACCAACGACCTTTTCCTGGCGGCCTTCCTCTCGACAGTCGGTTGCACGCTCGACAGTATCGAGAAGAACCGGCGGCGACAGGTGTCGTTCGTGTTCACGGGTGAGCGGGTCCGGGAGCTGCGGGAAGCCTACCGTACCGGACCGGTCCGGCTGGACGTGCGCCTTTTTGGGGAAAATCTCAACCGGCTTCGCGACCTTCTCGCCGAGACGGTCGCGAGCCACCAACCCGAAGAAAGGAGCGCATCCCATGGTTCGACACGGCTCACCACAGGTGCCCGGACAAGGAGCTTCGAGTCCCAGTCCCGCGTCTCGTCTCTCGCGCACGCCTGAAGGTCTCTCTTTTTTACCGGTGAGTGCCTGACCTACCGGGTTACCGGTCTGACAAGCTACAGCCTCGACCGCCTGCGCATTACCCTCAAAGCCTACAAGCCCGAAGAACCCGCATCGTTCCAGATCGACACACTCGACCTCTACTACAGCCGCACCAGGGAAGCCTTCACCGACAACTGCGCCAAGTACCTGAAAGTGGAGCAGTCAAAAGTCATGGCCGATCTTACCGGGCTTATCGCCGCGCTCGAAGCCGAGCGGATGAGCGCCGCGGATCTCGCCGCGGAAACAACGCATAGCAACCGGAAAAGCTTCTCCTTCAGCAGTTTGGCCCACCGGAGGTGCGCTGAGACTGACCGCGTATCTGAATACGTGATGCCTATGCCGGCAGTGCGTTTATAGCGTATAATAACCACCTTGACTTGCCGACGGGGGGGGGCGTATATTAGATTATGCTAAGAGTACACGAACCGTGAACGCTGACAAGACCAGAGTAGTCATATCAGACACAACACAGAGGAGGTGCCATGCCCAATCGCCCCACGATCAACCCCGACACTGTCCGGCAACAGGCAATCCAGGCAAAGCTCAACGTCTACCAGGCCAAAGAACACTTCGAGAGTGTACTCAAGAGCTACAACGACCGTCTCGACGACCTGGTTAAGGTGGTGAACCTCATGAAGGGGCGTATCCTGGAGCTGGAAGCAGAGCGGGGTGAGGCTGAGGAACGCTCCGGAGGCCGGAGCGTTCCCGGACGTGACGCAAAGCCGGAGTGAGGGCGATCAGGGCCTGCAGCCGCAGAAGAAAGGGGGTGTCGCCTATGGATTGATCCTGAAGTGAGAGTGGGTCATGAGAAGACGGTGGTATTGTAAATCATCACAGCAGGAGAAACACAATGGCACAGAATCTTATCGTTGATAATGATTGGGGGACAGGCAGTTCCGCGGAGTATGTGAAGAATGACGGTGGGTCAAGCAATCCAAGCCCGCTGTCACTCAGCGATGACCGGGTGGGTATCGGCACCACGAGCCCGCAGAAGAATCTGCACCTGCGCGGCACCGGCGATATCAAGGCATCCATTGAATCGACCAATTACCACGCGGCGCTGAATCTGAAGAACGATCAGCACACGTGGAACCTGCAGGTGCGGGACGAAACCGGGAATCTCCAGGTCATTCAGGACGAATCCCCTTGGAAAGCGTTCCTCGAGTTTTCCAACCAGGACGGTCCCATTGTTCGAAACGGCGCGTTCTCGGAGAGCGGGCACGATGCGAAGCTGTCGCTGGGTGATCCGAATCACTACATAAAGTCCGAGTACGGGGTGGGGGTCAAGATCGGCTCCTACGACGCCGATCCGGCGGTGACCGTACGGCAGCAGACCGGAAATGTGGGTATCGGCACGACCGATCCCCGGGCCGAGCTGGACTGCTCCGGTCAGATTCGCGCATTGTCGCACACTCCCTCCTGGCCCTTCCCGGGCGGCGGCAAGGGAGTAGAGCTGGTATACAGTTCCGGGGACGACGACGGCAGGGTGATTTCGTGCGAACGGGACGCAAGCGGCGACCCGACATTTCAGAAGCTGAGGATACAGGGTTCGCCGGTGATATTCGACGAGGGGAAGGTGGGGATCGGGACCGGCAGTCCCGATAGCACGCTCGATGTTGACGGTCAAATAAAACTCAGGGGTGGATCTCCGGGCGCGGGGAAGGTTCTGACCTCCGACGCCAACGGGGTGGCTTCGTGGCAGACTCCTTCCGGGATGGGTGATTTCAGCGACGGCGGCGAAGCCGGCGGGTCGGACAGGACGCTTGGGAACACGGACAACTACGACCTGGGCTTCCTCACGGACAACCAGGTGCGGCTGCAGATTCAGAAGGATGGTAAGGTAGGAATTGGAACCACTGAACCCGGCCAGCTTCTGGAGATCGAGACCAGCGACTACTACGGAGGTATCCAGTTGACAAACACTGGTACCAACGGTGTAAGCTGGGGCATTCACTCGGTGAACAGCAATGAGACCGGGTTTCTCGACGGCTCCCTGGGTATCAGGGACGGCAGCGACTGGAGAGTGGTTGTTAAGGATGGGGGGAATGTGGGGATAGGGACCGCCAACCCGGAAGCGAAATTGGACGTGAACGGGGGGATCAAGGCTGGTGGACAGACGATCGTTGATTCGGATGGTTTCCTGATGCCAAGGCATTCCAGCAATTCAAATGCGAAGGCCAACTCCATTTATATCAACTCTTCTACCGGTGAACTGACTTTCAAGGACAGCGGAGGCACTCCTCACGCGCTCTATTGAGGTTTGAGGCGGTAGTTGAGCGGATAAGGGGTAGGGGAGCAGGCTTCCCCTGCTCCTTGTTTCAGGGGCTTTGGTAGAGTTGTATTCCGTTGTTGTCGGTGACAAATATCTTGTCGCCAATCACGGCGACATCGCGTGGATAGGATAGCGACTTGGGCCCCCCATCACCAAAGCGGGCCATGAGGTTTCCAGAGACGCTCACGACTGCCACGTAGTCGCGATCAAAGCCGCCAATTGGGGCGTATACAAGACTGTCCACGACTGACAAACGACAGCCCTGCTTTGAAGCGGCCAACCGCCAACTGTGAAGAAGTGTGCCGTCGCGCGAATACACTCCGATTGTAGCGTCACGCGTAGACACATACACTTGGCCGCTGGGTAATATGTCAATCCCTCTCCCGCCATCGGGCAATTTCCACTGGGCAATCGAATCCCCCGCCTGACCAAACACCTGAACGTAGCTTTCGTCACCTGAAGTTGCAACGTACACATGTTGCTCGAGCGACACCGCTATTGCCGCAGCATTGCCCTTTGTAATCCACGCTGTGTCAAAAGCGCCGGTGACATCAAACTTTTTAACGGCTTTTTGATCGGTTACGTAGATGTTACCCGTGGTGTCGACGGCAAGGTCAACAGGGGTAATGAACTTTCCAGAGGACTTTCCGATCTTCAGAAGAAATCTGCCGGTGCTGTCAAATTTCTGCACTCGATGGTTCGCGCCGTCTACAACGAAAAGCTCCCCCAGATCGTTGGCTTCTATACCCACCGGCACCAGGACTTCGCCATCATTCGAGCCTGTTGGCACGAACACCTTTGAGAATGAAAACGCACTCACCACCTCTACGTCGGCACCTCTGCTCAACAGCCCCTCATTCCCGTTCCTATCCACGGATTTGACCTGATAGGTGTAGGCATTGTCCTGCAAAGCGGTAGAATCTCTGAACACCGTATCGCTAATCACCGCCGCATTCAATTGTGCGGGATTTCCCGTTGAATCCGCATGCGTGCGATAGATATTGTATCCTTGAATAAGGCTTGTATCCGCCTGATTCCACGAGAGCGTGACAATCTGTTTAAGAGTATCATAGCTCAGGGACAGACCCTTCACGGTCGGTATCCCCGTAAAAGGAAGCTCAAGAGTATCGAGATCCGTGGTATCTGCAGACACCACGGGAATGCTGAACGTGTCGAGCACACTATAGTTATCAAGGCTCGAAATGATCCGCAAATCATACGCTGCTTCAGCAAGGCTGCTGAACCTGAAGCTTCCGTCAGCTTCTAGCCGTGCAAACCTGTCGATGCCGAAGGCAAGGACAAATACCTTCCGTGGATCGCCCCCTTCCGAAAGCCGTATAACACTCTTTATGGCTCCCGCGGGCCGTAATGTGTCCGGAGGCAGGTCCACGGTGGTATCCGGGTCCTGGACGGTCACCGAATCGATGAGAACGGCATCGTTGCCGCTTGCGGCCTCGATTACGTAGGTCCCGGTGTCCAAAGTGGAGTCGAACATGAACCGGCCGGAATCATCGGTCATTACCGTCGCGGTATCGGCCATCCTCTTGGGCAGCCCAAAACCGGACGTATCGGCCAGGGTGTTGCGGGGCCGGATAGCCACGGCGACGCCCGCGGCGGGCTTGATGCCGTCGGAGCGGTAGAGCCTGCCGGCTACGGCATGCGCATTTCCCGTATCGGTTCCTCCTGCAGTCGAAATCGGGTCGTTCGTACAGTGGAGTGGTATCCAGATGAACATCGACAGCGTTGCCAGGGCGGTGATCGCAGGGTGTCTCATGATTTCTTCTCCTTTTTCTTCGGATTCCTGGTTACCGGAAATGCCTGGAAATTCACCTGGTACACTCTCTCGCCCGAAGGTTCCGAATCGGAGAGCGCCAGAAGCGTTTTTCGCAACTCAAGGATTTTCGCACGGATCGTCTCGAAAGCATCGGCGGAGAGATAGACGGTCGACGATGTGATGCTGCGCTCCCGGCTCGGAATACGGTCCAGGGCCTCCACTCCGAGCTTGCCCATGGCCCGATGGAAGTTGCGGACGGTTACGGAGGCGACTTCCGGCTCGGTGCCGACAAGCTTCGAGGTCTGCACGTACCGCTCGCCCTCTTTTCGTATGAACCCCAGTTTGACCAACAGCTCCACCGAGCGTTTCGCCCGGGCGGTGGTGATCGGGGGAAGAAGCGAGGCGGCCAGTTTGGAAACATCTCCGTGGAAATCCGGCGATGTCACCAGTTCGCGAATCACCGGGTTATACCAGTTGCAGTAGTACTCATAGCGCGCTTCTTCGATCGTATCCACCTTTGCATTTCCGCGAAGGGCCATCATGCGGGAGAAGTGTCGCTCTTCTTCCCGGGCGGTTCGGGCCTGGGCGAAATTGACCATGTTCTCGAAATAGTCCGCTTCCCGCGGTGAATGCCGGAATACTTCGGAGAGCTTGAGACGCAGACTCCCGCTCAGGTTGCGCTTACCCTGCATAACCAGAAGAATGAAATTGGATGTGGAAAGCTCAAGCCGCTGCGCAAGCCATCGATGAGAAAACCTGGTATCATGCAGCTTCCGATCCTCGAAATACGCTTTCAGGTATGCGCGGTAGTCGGTATACTCGAAAATGTTGACCATGGCATCTCCTCCGCTCTTGCATGAAGTATACCTCATTCCGGCGGGCTTGTCAATAGCCTTGAACACGTTTTCGTATTCAATCAGAACACATAACCGGGCTCGAACCTGCCGATGAATGCGCAATTCTACGGCGTGGCCTCATCCGTGGTTCGAGCGGGGAATCCCGGTGAAGTGGCGTAGCAATGAAGCGGCGCTGCCCGGCTGCAGCCAATCGCGGGACTCCGGGAATCAGAAACCCGTGTTTCGCGCTCCGGTGGAAAGGAATGAACCGGTCAAGGGGCACGGAGCAGCCCGCGAAATATGGAGAATCATATAAGATAGCAGGGGAATGTATAGCGTTGTGTTAGAAACGTGTCAGGAATATGCAAGCGTACGGATTGTGGCGGGGGGAGACAACCCGATTTGCTCATGAACCTCTCACAGAGACGGCATGCACGGTCGGACTATCTTCAAGAGTTCGGCGGGCAATGAACCCGCGGGAGGATCAGTCGAACACGATCGTCTTGTGCCCGAATCGGATGATCCGGTGTTCGATATAGGCCTGGACCGCATTTGCCAGGGCGATTTTCTCCAGGTTTCTTCCTTTTCGTTTCAGCAAATCGACACTGTCCTTATGCGTGACCCGCTCGACCACCTGCTCGATAATCGGCCCTTCATCGAGGTCTTCGGTGACAAAATGTGACGTCGCGCCGATCACCTTGACCCCGCGCTCGTACGCCTGGCGGTACGGGTCGGCCCCTTTGAACGAGGGAAGGAAGCTGTGGTGGATATTGATGATATCCCTGCCGTATCCCTCAATGAATGAACCGGAGAGTACCTGCATGTAGCGGGCGAGCGCGAGGAAGTCGGTGCGGTCGCCGAGTGTCTCCAGGATCTGCTTCTCCTGGTGCGGTTTGGTCTCCCGGGACACGGAGAAGTGGTAAAACGGCACGCCGTAGTGCTCGACGGGGCGTCGCATGTTCTCGTGATTGCTGATCACGCAGGTGAGATCGACCGGCAGCTCTCCGCTGTCCCACCGGTAGAGCAGGTCCCAGAGGCAGTGCCCCTGTCGCGAGACGAGAATTCCCATGCGCATGCGCGTGCCGGCATAGTGGATTTCCCACGAAGCTTCAAGCTCACGGGCGAGGAGATCGAATTCCGATTCCAGCGTCTTCTTCCGGAGCGTGTCGGGATCGAAGAAAAACTCGATGCGCATGAAGAACCGGCCGCCCCGGGGGTCGGTGCTGTACTGATCGGAGCGAATGATATTTGCGCCCTTGCGGAAAATGAAATCCGACACGCGCGCGATGATACCCGTGCGGTCGGGACACTGGATGAGAATGACGGCGGTTTCCATGATTGGCGGATGTCCCGTCGGGTTGCGTGTTTGTAAAGCTCGCAAAAAGGCCTCCAACCACCATGCCGCGCCAGGCGCATCGGTCGGCGTAGCAAAATACTTTTTCCGGCATTCCCGGGAGGGCATATCCGGTTCGGCGGGAGACATGCGCCGACCGGCGCCGGGCGGCGACAACCTGTCTGTCGGGTGGCAGCTCCCGGATGTGGTGATGGAGCGACCCACACCGGGTGTACGTCTTTCGCGGGTACCGGTATCTCGGCCCACCCGGCAGTTTACGGGTCCCTCTATCTCATGCGCGACATTCGTATCGGCACCCCCGCGGCAGGCAGTGCTCAGGGCACGCACTACCGGGTCATACTCAAGTAGTCGATTACCGGTTTGTCCCGCACCGTGAAGGCATTCACTCCCGGCGGTTCGCCGCCGGGAGTGAATGTTCCATGAATCAACGCAGCACCGGTCGCGGTCGATTGGGTATTTTCCTGCACGCGTCCACAGGAGCCCGCAACGGAAAGGAGAAAGATTGGTCCCATGCCCAAACCCAGGCCGCCGAAGCAGAAACGAGACGGGAAAGCGGGAAGAAACACGATCCGGAGAACATACAACGATGCCGTCAAACTGGAAGCCGCGGCTTTCGAGGGTGCGGTCTTCCGCATTCGCGCATCGGGCCACGACCCCTGTCGCGAAAGCCTCCTGGAGCGGTACGGGTGTATCAACCCCCTCACGCCGGCATCCGGCATCAGGCGCACCGCGCATTCATTGACCACATCGGACAACCACTGCCTCACCCTGTCGGCACAACCCGGTTTTACCCTCGCGCGCGCGGGCACGACCCTCACGAAGACACGTTCCGGAACAAAGGTTGCCACGGCGCCGACACACTATAGCAACAAGGGCTACCGGCTCGACCTGCCGCTGCACCGGAGTGAGAAACTCATCGGTTTCGGCGACCACCAGCGCAAACAACTCCCGCTCAACGGCCTGTCGGGCTCCTTGTGGATTACGTACAAACTGAACCACGTTCCGGTCCCGTTTTTCATGAGCAGCCGGGGCTACGGAATCTTCTTCAACACCACCCGAAAAGTGCAGTTCGATTTCGGGCGCCGGCAGACGACGCAGTCAACGGTCGCGGTGGCCGGAGACATGCTTGACATCTATGTCATTACGGGCGAATCGTACGACGATATGATCAGGAAGTATACCTCGCTGACCGGGCGCCCGTCGCTGCCCCCGCGCTCGGCATTCGGCCTGTGGATGCTGCTCAACGAGCATGCCAATGCGCACGAGGCGGTCGAGATCGCGCGGCTCATGCGCAGGGAGCGCATCCCCTGCGACAATATCGGACTTGAGCCGGGATGGATGGATACCTACTACGACTACACGGTCAACAAGGACTGGAGTACGCAGCGGTTCAAGTACATGGGCGAGGCGCAGCACTATCGAGGCGGACCGTCGGCCATGATCCGCACCCTGCGGCGCCTGGGATTCAATACCGGGCTGTGGCTCAACAGTCGCTACGATTTCACGTGGGAAGAGGAACGAAGGGTAGGGGAGCGGGGAGAGACGATTGAGGTTCGGCGGGAAGAGGAGTCGCTTGAAGGGATCGAGATTTCCCACGAGGACGAGCAGGTTGGGCACGATCCGGTACGCATGGATACGCACACCATTCCGGAGCAGCCGTGGTTTGCGCACCTGGAGAAGTTTGTCGACGACGGCGTGCGGTTTTTCAAGATCGATCCCGCGCTCCTGATCAATGAATTTCCCGACAGACTGTACGGCAACGGCCGTCGCGACGACGAGATGCACAACCTGGCCTACATGCTCTGCTCCAGGCAGACATGCGGGGGATATGAGACCATGACCGGACGGCGGCCGTACCTGATCTCCTGCGGCGGGTGGGCCGGCGTGCAGCGTTTCTCCGGCACCTGGACCGGGGACACGGGCGGCGGGGAGCAGCCCATGTGCGGTATTTTGCAGGATGCGGTTGTGGGGCATGCGTTTGCCACGTGCGATATGAATACGACATCGCTTGAAGGGATTCACATGGGATTTCTCCTCCCCTGGGCGCTGATCAACTCGTGGCAGAGCTTCGAGTACCCTCCGTATCAGGATGATTTTCTGATGGGTGTGTTTCGGGACTACGCCACGCTGCGCATGAGGCTCGTTCCCTACCTCTATTCACTCGCCCACCAGGCTGCGCGCAGCGGGCGCGCGCTCGCGCGGCCCATGATGCTGGCGTATCCGGATGCGGCACAGGCGTATGATCTGCGACGGCAGTTCCTGCTGGGGGATTCACTGCTGGTGAATGTGTACGGCCGCAACGTGACGCTGCCGGCGGGGGAGTGGTTCGATTACTGGAACAATACGGTGGTACGGGGGAAGTGGAAATCGGTCCGGCACGATTTCCCGCGCAACCGGGGCGGACACCTGTTCGTGAGGGAGGGCGGAATCGTGCCGCTGGGACCGGTTCGGCAGTACACCTCGGAGGGTGCGCCGGAGACGATTACCTGGCAGATCTTCCCCGGCGCGGAGCCGAGTGAGTTTACGTTGTACACCGATGACGGCGATTCGCTGGAGTATCGCAACGGCGCCTACGCGGCAGTCACGCTTTTCTGCAAACCTTCCATGAATGGTCTCAGAATCGAGTGGGGGAAGATCGAGGGCAGGGAACCGAAAAGAATTGAGCGCATGACGCACGCCTTTGAAATCCTGGGACACCGAAGTGTGACGAAAGTCGGGGTTGGCGGGCGAAAGGTCGAGCACGAATTCGACAGTGGCGCCAATCGCATCCGGTTCGGTCCGGTGAAGACCGGGGAGAGGGTTGAGGTGGAGTGGGGGGAGTGAAGCGAAGGGCAAAGTTCTAAGGACAAAGAACAAGAAAGGCTGTGCAGTCCGCACCTTGGTGTAGTCCGGTATCCACCTTGTGTGGCACCGGGGGGTGAAGGACAAAGTTCTAAGGACAAAGAACAAGAACCGCAAAAGCACTTTGCAGGTAAATCCACCTTGTGTGGCACCGACGTCCTCGTCGGTGATTTGCTCAACTCACTGCACTTACTCTTCCAGTAGTGGTTCAAACACTGTCAGGGATGACAGTGCCACACAAGGTGAGCAAGGACAAATCTCTGAGGTCAAAGTACAAAGGCCCGAAGATCAGCGCTCAATGAAATCGAGGTGTACCCCGGTCCCCCGTGAGCCACGACTTCCTCCACTGACTATGCTTCCATTCCGCATTCGACATTCCGCATTCCTCAATCGTGGCGTCCTCGTCGGTGATTTGCTCAACCCACTGCACTTACTCTACCAGTAGTGGATCAAACACTGTCAGGGATGACAGTGCCGCATGAAGGGAGCAGGAATGGATGAGCAAGGCTCAAGCATCCAGTATCCCAATCGAAAGAGCGCCGTAGGTGCGGCATGTCTGTAGAAAACGCAACAACCCGAGAGAATCCCGAGGCCCGCAGGGTCGGCATGGTCTTCTTTCTCAAGAGGCGCATCGCCGCTGGGGCAACCCGGGTCTTGTCCCTCCCAACGACCCCTCCTCCCGACACCGGTCCCAATCCGCATTCGGTGGTGATCCTCCGACGCGACCGGATCTCACTCTCGCGGTTGCAGGGTGAAATGAAACGCGGTTCCCTTGCCTTCCTCGCTGTCGAACCACAACTTCCCGCCGTGGGCCTCGACTGCCGTCTTGACAATGGGTAACCCCAGCCCGGTCCCGGTGATATTGAGGGCGTTGACTCCGCGCCGGAACTTCTCCATCACCTCGTCACGCGCGTCCTGGGGAATGCCGATACCGTTGTCCTCAACGGTGAATACATCCTCGGGACTCCGCTCGATCCGGATCGTTCTTCCGGGCCCCTCGCCGATATAGTTCACCGCGTTGCCGATGAGGTTCATGAATATTTTCATCACCGATTTCCGGTCGGCCCGAAGTCCTTTTCCATCGACCGATTCCCGCTGCACGGTAATCCGCTTCCGCTCGATTTCGGACCGCAGTTGTGAAAGCACTTCGGTGAGGACTTCGCCGACGTCAACCTCTTCCATCTGAAGCATCTCCTTACCCGACTCCAGGCGCGCGCAGGCGAGCAGGTCTTCGAGCATGCTCTGCATGTAATCGATCGACTGGTAGGCCGTATCCATGCTCTCCCGCGCATCGTCGTCCATTTTCGTGCGCATCCCGTCGTCCAGTACCGACAAAGTCATTTTCAGCGCGGCCAGGGGTTTTTTCAAATCGTGATTGACCATGTCCGTGAACTCGAGCACCTCGCGGTTTTTCTCTTCGAGCCGGTGCTGGGTTGCTTTCAGTTCGGTGATGTCACGCATGCTGCCGAAGATCACCGGCTTGCCTTTCCAGCGGATGATGCGGGCCGATGTCAAGGCGCTGCGCCGGTCCCCGCGGCGGCTGAAAACGACACCTTCAAGGTTGTCCAGCTTTCCTCCCGACAGGAGGAATTCCATCAGTTTCGGTTGGCGGCGCGCGTGCTCGGGCGAGACGAGGTCGGCCGGCGACATACGCAGAAGCTCTTCCCTGGTATAGCCGAACAGGTCGCACATGGCCCGGTTGACCTCGACAAACGTGTTCGTTTCGGTGTGGACCAGGTGCAGCGCTTCGGAGGAAACCTCGAACATCGTCCTGAATCCCTCTTCCGACTGGCGGAGTGCATCTTCCATGCGCTTGTGCTCGGTGATATCGTGGGCAATGCCTTCCACGGCAATCACCGTACCGTCGGCGTCGAACACCGGGACTTCGGATACTTCAAGCCAATGGGCGCTTCCGTTCTTGTGATAGATTTCAACCTCGTAGGCCGGCTGCGCGATTCCCTCGATACTCTTGCGGCTGTGCTCCTCGACCTCTTTGTTCACGGGATCGTCGGTGAGATACTCGCCGAAATGGGTCATGAATTCTTCGACATCATAGCCGAGTATGGATGTGATCGAGGGACTGAGGTACGTGAAGATGCCGTCGGTGTTGTGGGCGTAGAAGAAAAACTGCCTGCGCAGACCGTCGACGATACGGTGGAAACTGGCCCTGCTCGCCTGGAGTTCTTCCCGAACCAGACGCCCTTCGGCGGCCCGCGCCACCGTCCTGGTCACGGCTTCCAGCAGCCGGTACTCTTCCGGCAGGAAAGGGTCCCCGCGGGT
>CAZNDN010000043.1:0-4821 GCA_964571815.1 uncultured Fibrobacterota bacterium
CTCACTATCTACTGCACGACAAGCGGTATGGTGATATTTGCTGTACCCGATTCAATACGGCAGAAATAGACGCCCCGTGAAAACTCGTCCAGCGGAAACACAAGGTGCCTCCCGTCGTGGTGCGAAGATGCCCGGGAAGGCAAAGCACACCGTCGGCCACGCGAATCGGTAATATATGTTTTGAATCCACTTCGGATTGCAGGCGGTATCGCTATGGATAGAGTGTTGTTGGAACGGCGGACCATTTTATTCATCCGCTGTCCCATGATAGCATCCGCCCTTTGACTGTTCCGATAGATAGCTGTCGGCCGCAGTCCGCTAGCTGAAAGACAGGTCCATCCGTCGAGCCAGATATCGTTACTGTCGCTGCTGAATGCACCGCGATAGTCCACCGCGTCAAACCATGGGTCGTTTACCTCCGACAGGGGGAAGTAGTCTTTCTCAAATGCCTGGCTTTGCGGGTGCACAGCGGGATTCAAGGATGCTCCATCGTTGAATTCACGACTGATGCGAAAAATACCGGTGCTTGCCGCCGCAAAGGAACGCCAACCACCCCTGAGACTATCCTGGATCGCGATATGGTCGGATTCAACCGGGTCTTCATCCATCGCATTAAAAGCGTATTGCTGGGTTTTGAAGATGGTTTGCGTTTCGTTATCGACAAGCGTATCCCACATGAACACGAAGTTACTGTCGGGCTCATCGTTTTTACCAAAACTGTAAAAAATGCACCCGGAAAGAATTAAATCCCCGCTCTCCATCCGTTTTCTGCTGTCGAGTGAATCGGGCTGTTGGGCATCTTCGATGCACAGTGCCTTGCCGGTGTAATCCTCAAAAAGGCAGTTATGGTATTTTGCGGCGGAATTATTGCGAAAGAACACTCCATGATGCGACCGAATTACAGTGCCATCCACCTGCCCGTCTCCCAGATAGGTGACATTGGCAAACACCGGCCCGTCTTCGGTATCGCTGTCTCCGGTGCCCCTGTGCAATGCGGTGACATTATCGTAATCGGTGGTATCGAAATTCTCCAGCGAAAACCAGAACTGGCCTTTTCCGTTCCAGCTTTCGCTGAAACTGTAATTGTTTTCACCGGTAAAAACACTTACCAGATGCTTGCACGCAACCGATCCGCCGTGGAATTCGATACCGTTATGACCGGCGGCGGCAACTTCCATGTAGTCAACGGTTGTCCCGTTTCCGACGCCGGCGAACACCAGACCCGCCATGGGGGAATCTCCTTCGATTGCCTGTCCCGCATGCCGAATCGAAACATACTGCATTACTCCGGAATTGTCGGTCGCGTCGGTTCCGCCATGTACTGCTTTGGCTTCACCGGAAGGCAGACCCGCAATGCCGCCGTCATTGCCGGTCACGACCGGGGCATTTCCCAGAATGATGATACCGCCCCACAAACCGTTGTCTTCCATGGTCAACGAACCGTCGTCGCTGACCGCGGTGAAAACAATGGGGTTTGCCTGCGAGCCCACGGCATTGATTGTTCCGTGCCGGGCAACAACCAGGGCAGCGCCGGGATTCGCCTTTATCACCGTTCCCGCCCCTATTTCCAGCGTCGCACCGCTGTCCACAAAGACAATGCCGTCGAGGATATAGGTGTTGTCTGAAGTAAACTGTACCGTGTTGGGTGCCGTGATGTCGGAGTCGGTTACCGTGATCTCGGCGCTCATGAGAATACAGGGAACAAACAGGGCAAGTAATAGTCCTTGCCTCATGGGATGCCTCCTTGGAAGGTGGTCATGTGCTGATTGGTACTTCACTATTGGCTATCTGTTTTTCAAATGTGGAACATGAAGCGGCTGAGGAAGGAGAAGTCGTCTTTTGTACGAAGGATTTCGTCGACATCGAAATTACCGCCGCTTTCCCGTGTGCGAAAAGGATCGCATCCGATGACGGCGCCGATACATTGATGACTCCTCATTCGAAAATCAACAGGCGTCAATTCCCATAATCAAGGACAATGCTCTGTGGTGACCTCCACCGGCTTGTTTGACTGCTCCAGTGCCCGACGGAATACGGTCACAAAAAAAACGAAACCCCGAACAGAGTCCGGGGTTCGTTTGGTATTCTATCGATTCGTAATCATACCGGTCGTGTGAAACGCATCCCCATTTTTCAGGCTGCATCTGATAAGATACATTCCGTTATGGTTGATTGCATTTTCAACCGGAATGACCAGAGATGTTCCACTCAGATCGTTTGCATCGATGTGTTTCAGGAGGCAACACCTGCCCTGAACATCATAGAGCCCGATGGACATCGGCTGTCGTTTCATTCGGGACCCGGTTGCTTCATCGAACGTGACGTGGAGACGTGAGCCGTTGAAAGAAAAATCCAGTTTTCTTTTCAGGGAAGGCGCACTCACAGTCCGTGCCAGAACCTCCTGTCCGCCGATTTGAAAGGTAATTGCCGTATTCGCCTCGAACGGCGCACTCAAAACTTTCGTTGCCGCATCATAGGTATAGTCGGATGTCTCGGTACCGTTCATGAAAACCTTCGTTGGATTTTCTTCGATACGGGCAAGGATTTTTCCGGGTACTTTCATGGCCGGGAATTGCAGTGTGACGATATTGTCCGACTGGGACTGCATGGTTATCGGTTTTTCCGTGTCGTTGTCGAGATAATCGATGTATGGAAAGCTCACCGATTCTCCCGCGGCTCCCGGAAAAACATTCACATCAACATGTTTCGTAGCCTCATAATTGTCTATCCAGTGTATCTGATTTCCCGGATAGATTTGGCCGCTGAGATAAATGGAATTCTTTTTCACAAAAACGGGAAACCGCTCAATGGGCGCTGCTGCATTTATTGTTTCCTTTCCACTGCGCTCATCGGCAAGGTCGTACAGGTTTATCCATTTGCCTTCGGGAAGATAGACTTCCCGTGATGTTGCATCCTCAAAAACCGGTGCCACGAGAAACGTCGGCCCGAACATGAACTGGTGACCCATGTGATAGGTTTGCGGATCATCCATGTACATGTATGCCATGGGACGCATCATGACGCCGGTTTTATGCGCCGTATTGGCAATGGAATAAATATAGGGCAGAAGCTTCATGCGGTGTTCGGCAACGTCGCGGTAAACCGAGACCGCTTTTTTGCCGAGATCGAAATTATGGTACCCGCGGTTTACCTGGAACAAGCCGCTCCACAATTCCAGTTCAAACCACCTCATTTTACCGTTGGTACCGCCGTTGACGCCGCCCTGGGGAAGCTCATCTGAGTAACCACCGCCGTCTGAGCCCCATACGGGATAACCCATAAACGCTGCCCGCATTGCCTGAGTAATTGTCGTTTTCAAACCAGGCCACGCTTGTCGAGCATCACCATTCCATAGTGCGCTCAGATAGGGTTGGGAGCGATTGTAGGTAAAGGTAGCGAAAATATACTGATCGTCGCCCAGATAATTCCGAATGATCTCGTCGGTTCCTTTTGCGGTAAGGTAGGGGTACATCTGTCTTGCGGGTTCGGCCGGTGTGCCGTCGGAGTATTTGCCGTTCGGCTGATGGGCATAGAATCCGGCTCGATCTATTTTGTGGCCGATAATGCCGTAATCATAGTGATACTGTTTCAAGTATTCCTCAAACCAGGTCGTGAAATGTGAATTCGTCCAATCCCATCGGTCAGTGTTTTCCACACAATTGTCACAACCTTTCACATTCCCTTGTGGAGCAATCCAGGTTAGTACTTTGATGTTGAAGTGGTCTTGAAGCGAATCAATCCATACTTCCGGTGGTTTGAATTGATCAGCCCATCCCTGCACCAGTTCCAAATCCCATCCCTTGGTGCCCGGGCCATACGGCCTGTCGACCCACATCCCCGTGGAAGCGATTTCTCTGTCGGTGTAGGCGTGAGCTTCTTCAAGTATCTCAACTTTCCCTCTATTTGATATATCATTCTGCCAATACATAGGACCAAGTGCCCACATGGGGATTTTTTTCGGCGTATGGCGACCCTCGACCTCTGAGATTCTCTTGAAATAGCCTTCGTGAATCTCAACGCCGTTCTTACCGTAGAATATGCACCAATCCAGTTCACCGGAATTATGTTTCAAACGGATTTCGCCGTTATCAGCCGTAAAATCATACTCCCCTTTATACCAGGTATCCCAGAAACTTGCGTATCGCCCTGTACTCATAAAAAACGTACTCCACGCACCGGTGTACCAGGTATCCATGATTGCTCCGGCCAGATATCCAACACTACGCTTCTTTCCCCGCATATCCATGATGTCGTTGCGAACAACTGGATCATCGAAGTAGCTTTCTCCGCTTATACCGTAGAAATGGTCTTCTTCATCTTTATAATACACAACGAATTGATTCGCACCGTCATTTTTGGAATAAAAACGGACCCCTCGATGTACTTTGCCGACTGTAACTTTTCTGTTCGAAGGCAGATTCAGGACAAGATTGTCGCCTTCGGTGGATTCAGACACAATTTCGGTAATCTGGTCCGAACCTATGTCAAACCTGGTGATTTCCACCAGCGATTCACCTTCTCCCAGCACCTTGATGTTCATGGGATTCTTTTGTACTTCAACCTGCAGCAAACCCGCATCCCAGGCGAACACCGCGCTTGAGACACACAGAACAGCCAGAATTTGATGGATATGAGCACTTTTCATGTCACTGCCCCCTTTTAAGTAGTAAAAAACAATCCATACTTTCGGGTAATATCGTCCACGACTCTCTTACAATATAATACATTCTTCGGGTCAAATACGAATGGATAACACCGGACAGGTATTTCCTTTGCTTGTGTGGGAAGGGCCGGGAATTCACTCTCTGCTTTGCTGATTCG
>CAZNDN010000043.1:4921-14407 GCA_964571815.1 uncultured Fibrobacterota bacterium
TTCGCCTTCTCCGCGGCTTGAAGCGATCGATTGGAACGGCTGCACCAGTCTTCGGTGCGGGATCCCGTCCACTTTGAGTTCAACAACGAAGATCTCTCCGACCGTCACCGGAAGGTTGTGTCGGTGATATCCCCTTCCGGAAGTCTGCTTGTCAATCACCCGCGCGATGCATCGTCCGTCGAGCGCAAAGACCCTCAGGGAAGCCGGCCCGGCCCGGCCGGTGTACCATTGCACGGTCGATCCTTTGTGTCCCGGAGAGCGGAACACGCGCAGATCCGGGGAGGCGGTTGCGGGAGAAGGCACCGACAACCGTGCGGATGTGGGCTGGAGCGGCTTCCATCCGCTCAGGGAGTAGTGGTTTGCGATGAATGCATCGGTCCCGGCCACATCGGCTTCCTCCGCGCTCGTTTCGTCGTCCGATCCTTCACCGTCGCCGTCGGCATCCAGCCTGGTACCCTCCCGTGAACCACCGATCTCGGCCGTCCAGAGATAGCCCTCGAGCATGCTCACCACACCGTCGCCGTCGGTATCGGCAATGATGTCGGTATCCTTCATGGTTGTGGGGCACCGCGAGACATACTGCTGACCGTCGGGGTGCTTCATGATCGATGCCCACCAGTTTTCGGCCCAGGAGAAGCTGTTGTTGGTCCCGCACCGGGTCGAGGTAATGGAGATGACCCCCGGCCGCGAGACATCGTCGATAAGACACCCGCTCCGGCACGGATTGTACGCGCCGATAACGACCTTCGCTTGAATGGGCTCCATCAGCTCGCCCAGGTCTTCGTGGGACAGTGAACCGTCCACGATGGAAAACGAGGTAGAGCCGCCATGGTCGACCCAGTAGATATAGAAGAGGTCATCTTCGGTACACACCGATTGTGCCCACTCGTAGGCAGCGGTCAGATTCTCCCGCGTACTTACCCCGTAGACGGTATCCGGGTATTGATCGAGATAGTCCTGTGTGGAGTACAAGCGAACGTTCCCGGGGTTGAATCCGTAGTCCCCCACAAGCACTTCGTACATGCGGCGGCAGGTGCCGAAGTAGCACCGGTGACCGGTTCGTGCCATGACCACGATTGCGTAGCGGTTGCCGTACGGCTGCCAGGTGTCGGATGAAGCGAGCGTGCAAAGCAGGAGTACTCCCGCGCACTGGACGATACGAAACGGCTTTCCGTGGATGGTGCGGTTCATCATGCGTCATTTCCTCCGGTTCAGGTGGAGATTGTCGTATGTCGGGTTGCCGAAGAAGAAGGGTGTGGTGAATCGGGTTTGTGCATCCTCGGTCAGGTGGATGAAATACATGCCGTGTGGGGGAGGCGCGGTACCTGTCTTGCGCAGCAGGAGTGTCGGGTTGCGCGTTATCATATCGGGCGGCAGTGTTCGCACCGTTCTACCCGAAGCATCCAGAATGGAGAGCCGACAGCCCCGGCCGAATTCGCGGCTCGCGTTCGGCGGCTGTTTCGATCGAGCCGGCGGCGTGTGCGCCGCGGGAAGCGGTCCCTTATGCAGCAGCAGGGCTCGAATCGGCAGGAACTCGCCGACATTCAACCGGTCCGTGTTCGAGAAAACGAAGTATGACCGCCGGTCGGCGCTGCATGGAAACGTCCGATCGAACGAGCCGGTGTTGTCGAAGAACTCGCATGCGGAGAACTCCCCGCCGTCCCGGAAAGCGTCGAGTCCCGATTGGTCGGTCACGAAGAAATCGATCCGGGCGCCGGGAGTGATACGGCGGTAATACCCGGGATCCTCCTCGGAGTATAGTCCGCCCGGTTGCGCACGGAAGCGGTTGATACCGTAGCAGGCCTCCTGCCCGGTGTCAAGGACGATACGGACTTTCCATTCATCTTCTTCAGGCGGGGTATTCTCGCGGACCTTCGGTGCGGGCATGACACCCGGTATTCGAAAGGAGAAGGGGTGCTCGGAGTCGGGAAGGGCGTCGGCGTGGTCCACGATTTTCTCCACGGTGTTGTCCCGGCGTGGAAAGGATCCCGGGGGACTTTCGAGTCGCAGGTAGTAATTGTTGCGGTCCCCTACCGGGAAGGCGAATCGGCCCGACGGGCCGGTGGTCCCGCAGGTGATTCCGTTGAGACCGCCGAATTGGCATTCGCTGACCAGGAACACCTTGCATCCGTCAACAGGCCGCCCGGTCGTATCCGTGACGTCGATCACGATGCGGCAGGTACGGGAATAGAGTTCGGCACTGCTCACCGGAAGGCCGTCGGCCCGCTCGCTCCAGACAATCGACACGTCTTGTGCACCTTCGCTGTTGTAAAGGCGGTCTTCACCGATCTCGGGAAGGTCGATTCGTGTGGGCCCGTACCACCGGTCCACCTGGTAGGGACGCCAGGCTCCGTCCCACCAGACGGCGTTCCACACGTGGTTCCCGTTCCAGTGCCAGGTCCCGATCACGGGGATGAGTCCCGTGCGGGCGGCCGCGGCGAGGACCATGCGGATTTCGCTGCAGTTTCCCCGATGGTGCGTCACGATGCGATTGGGCTGATTCGGTCTGCCGCGGAGCGGGTTTTTGAAGGGGACTGCTTTGGCAACCCATGCGCCGATGGTCCGGATTGCGGAGTGTGAGGAGCTGAACTCCTCGTCGTTCTCCCATCGGGCGGCCCTGCCGTCCCAGAAGGTCTCCACGGAACTCAGCACGTCGCCCAGCGTCAGGCCCTTGCCGGGTTCCGCCGCGGTCTCCGCGGTATTCCAGAGATGATCCCGCCAGAAGGCACCCGATTCACTCTCACCCATGCGGGGCCGCTCCATCACCAGCTTGGGCATGATCACGTACCAGTAGTAGATCCGCGAAGGGATTCGTGTCCATTTATTGCCGGTCCGGTAGCGGGTGGTCGATGAATCGGAGGCGAAATCGACAATGTCAACGTAGGCAAGGGCCGTGTCGATTCGATATGCCCGGGCTGCGTTGGTGTCCACAATCGCCGGATCCATGGCTTCGAGAGTCCGCGGGGAGAGGTGTGCTATCTGGAAGCAGATTTCATCGAGACACGCGGGGTCGGAGGCATTCCTTATCACGTCGGCATATCGGTCTTGTATCGGTGGCGACAGCCTCCGGAAGGTGTCGGTGAGCGGCATCCTCAACCATTGAGGCGAGGCGGCCACCGCGTTTCGGGCATTCGGGGTGAGCGTGTCCACGTGCAGGGGGATTTTTTCGAGGGTGCGTGCGGCTGGGTCGAATGCGATGCACCAGGATGCACCGGCGGGGACGACCTGCTCAGTGACCATTGAGTCGACACAGTGCCACTCCTCGGCCGCGCCAACGAGGCATATTCCCAGAACCCATGGACAGACTCTCATCATGAATCGGCCATTCCGAAAACAGGGCGAAGCACCCGCCTGTCGCCTTCCCGCGGCTCCCGGGTGCCATTCCGTTCCCCAAAAGAAGCATCAATACCAATATACATAACATCCGGCAAACGGGCAAGCACAGCGAACGCGAGCCCGCCGCTTCGAAAAAAATGAGGTGTCGACCTTACATGTCTTTCGCGAGACCTCTCGATAGAGCGGGTTGCAGGCAAAGGGCTCTGCCGTGACCCGGAGGGAACGGCCGCAGCTCGTTCCCCAATTCATGCCTGATATTTGCCGAGTGGGGGAGAGGGCGTTCGTTGTACGGTTGCGTATGGTGATTGGGGGGGGGCGACCGGCGTGCAACGGCGTTGGGCCCGCCGGCGTGCGTTGAAAAGGTGCCGGCCGCGCGTCTTGTGCCGAGGAATCGTCGGGTTACTCCGCGGTGGGTATTTGGATGAGCATGCCGGACTGAAGGGCGCGACCACTCGTACGTCTCCCGTCACACCCGTACCCGTTCACCGCGGGGCGGCCCTTCATGCGTATGATAGTGATCAAGCCGCTTCCCGTGCTGCCGGGGGCGGCTGTGGACGCGGGTCGCCGGGCACGCGGCGGTGGGAGACCCGTCCGCCCGGGATGGCGCGCGGCGGTGGGCGGTGTACACATCAAGTCGTTGAGCAGATCCACAAGCTGCCGGTTGGTCCACTTTGATTCATCGATGCAGTACGCATGGTCCTTGTCGGGGGTTTCTTTCCAGACATTGCTCCCGTCGTCGGCAACATCGTTGAAGCCGCTTGTATGAAGCTCCCAGTATTCCGCCGGATCCCGTACGCCCGCAAGGACCGCACAGGGATCCCAGCTCGACCGCCGGCATCGCTGATCGCAGCCGCCGGACCAAATATCCTCACCGACCGAGTAGCCGTTGAAAACGACGGTGCCCGGCCAGTGCGCGACCGAATAAGCGGCGGCGGCCGAATAGTGGCTGAAATTCCATTCATTGCCTTCCGGGTAGTCGCCGCCCATGCAGGACCACGTGATGACCTTGTCCCCGACAAGGTCGATCCCGCTTTTCGGGCTGAAGGCATCACCGTCGGACCTCAACAGCTTTTCCATGCAGCTCAGGTAGCCGACGGTGATGATAATCATGTCGTTGTCGGCGGACTCCCCGAGCAGCCGGCGATAGAGTGTCGTGGCGTTGTGGATATCGCCCCCGCCGTGGTGGTTGAGCAGCCCGACGGGAATATCGCCTCTTCCGTACACTTCGTTGATCGCCCTGATATCCTCTATCCGGGCATCGGGATCGCTGCAGATAATTCCCCGTATCACGCACTCGTTGTTGTCGGCCAATGCATGAAGCACGACCAGCGCATTGTCATCGTCGCAGTCCGTGTTGAAATCGGTATCGAAGATGACTCCGGGGGCGGTCGATGCGTGGACGAGGAGACAGCAACTCAGGAGGCACGATCCCGTGAGCACGCGGCGAAGGCGGGCCGCCTTTCGCCTGACCGGGCGACACCGCTTGGATCCGAAGAGACCGGAATCGGCAGGTACCCGAAATCGCTTTCCATCCGTTGGTTCTTGTGCCCCGCGGTTCATACCCGTGCCTCCGAACAAGGAAAAAGATGTCACCGGCTAGCGGCAGGTGATCACCGTATACCGGAGCGTACCGGAATCGGTGGAGACGCTCTTTTTATGTACCCGGCAGGCGCCCGCGCCCCCGACACCGTCGGTGCGGGCCACATTCGACTTCGTGGCTCTGTCGTAATATACAACAGCAACATCCTGGTCAGGAATGGAATCGATCACCACGGTCCGGCCCGTATCAACAACCGATCGCCACGGTGTTCCGGGGACATAGACAACGACATGCTCGAAATCGATACCCTGGCCGAAGCTGACGGTCAGGGAGGTGGGGGACGACAAATCGATATGTCCAAGTGCGAGGGTGTTTTCGAGGGAATCCGGGGCCGCTATGTCGAAAAGGATGCGTCCTGATCCTGTGAGGCTCTCCCGCGCACTGAGTGTGACCGTGTCCTCGCGGTCAATCGCAAAGCGGAAGCGACCGTCGGCGCCGGTTCGTTGCAGCATCGAATCGAGGGGGAATGATGGCTCAGCGGGGTTGAACGCACTGGGCAGCAGGCGCACGTCGACGTCGCTCCGGCCGTGCCCGGAACTGTCGACAATCGTTCCGCTGACGACCATCGCGGTCCCGGAGTTGCCCGTCTCGCTGGATCCGCCGGTGATTCCAGGGCTGCCGCACATCATCCCCAGCAACGTCACCCAGACTATATGGGGAAGAAGAGCACGAGCCGTACGTGTCATTGTCCTCACTCCGCTTCCACAATCGTCGCCCCCGCGGCGGGGTTCATGTGAAGCTCCTTCCGCACTATGAATATACAAAGGTGACGTGATTTCGGCGAGGCGCCGCCATGCCGGACCCATTTTTCGCCTGTCGCGGCACGTACGCGGTCCGTTGTGCGATTGAGACCTCCGGCCCCTCTCATTGACATAACATCGGGTGTTTCAGGACGATAGGTGAAGGAACGCGATATGATCGCGGTCCACGCGCGGGATGGTCGCCCGGGAATCGGGGCCCGGCCGCCTGATGTCGACTTGCCGCCGCGGCGGCCCGGACCGTACACTATGGTATGTCAAGCATTGCGTTCGACCGTGCGACACCGAATGCCTCGTGCCGGCATCGAGACGAGAGGAGGAGCGAATGAGCGGAATCCGATCGGCCGTCAAGCCGTTGATCTCCTGCCTGTATCTGGCAATCGCCTTGCGCGGCGGTGTTCATTATGTCGCCCCCGGAGGCACGGCAAGTTGGGAGGAGAGCAGGAGTATCATATCGCCGTGCGCGCTTTCCATTGCCAACCGGGAGGCTGCCGGCGGAGATACGGTGGAGCTTGGGGAGGGCACGTACACCGATGCGTACATCAACCCCGCACACTCCGGCACTGCAGCGGACCCTGTCGTTTTCCGCCCCGCCCGCAACGACAGCGTGACTATCACCGATACCCGCTACGGTATCCTGATCGACGGGCAGTCGCACATCACGGTCACCGGTATCACGTTTGTCAACCTCGGCCACTTTCTGTATATCATGAACAACGCGCACCATACTACCGTGGGCCACTGCACCTTCGACCGGGCCCGCGACAGCACGACCTGGGGTGGGTCGAAAATCTACCGTGTCGCGCAGTACAACCGCGTGCACCACTGCAGCTTCTCACGGTGGGGGTATGCCAACGACGACGGGCACGCGGGGGCGCTGTTTGATGTGGGCAATGAGTTCGAGGAGCACGACAGCAGCTACTACAATCTCATCGAAGATAACGCCTTTTACTACGGCGGGCATCACTGTCTTGCCGCGTGGAGCAAGTACTGCGTGTTCCGCAACAACTATCTCCACCACGAGCGCTCGCCCGCTGAGGGGTTCGGGTACCGATGCGCCATTACGCACGGCAAGGCGGTCGACCGCAATCTCTTTGAAGGGAACCGCTTCGCGTTCTCCCACGAGGCTACGGGCATGTCCCTTCGCTCCTCAAACAATATCTTCAGGTTCAACGCTTTCTACCGCAACGGCCTGGGCGGCATACAGTGCGTCTCCATGCAGGGCTACACCCCGGCTCATTACAACCATATCTACCATAATGTTTTCTTTGACAACGGGCATGCGGCCGAGTACGGCGGTTTCTCCGGAGGTGTGTATTTCTGTGACTGGGGGCAGGGCGACCCCAGGGGGAACGTGGTCAAGAACAACATCTTCTACCGCAACAAGGGCGGCGCGATTACCACCGATGGTGTCACGACGGACCAGACAGTCGACGGGAACTGGGACACGGGCGATCCGCTGTTTGTCGACGATGAGACCGCGTTCGGGCCGTTCGATCCCCACCTTCCCGACTTTCGCCTCCGGCAGCGGAGCCCGTGTATCGACAACGGCGTGTTCCTCACACGGATTGCGGGTGAGGCGGGCAGCGGCAGGCGGTTGCAGGTGGAGGATGCGGACTGTTTCACCACGGGCTGGGGTATCATCGACGGCGACCGGATACGGCTTGAAGCATCCGATCAACAGGCGCGCATTATCGACATTGACTACGCGACACATACGATAACGGTCGATACCGATCTTTCGTGGTCGGGGAACACGGGCATTGCCCTTGCTTACGCCGGCGCGGCACCGGACCAGGGGGCGCATGAGTTCGGGCAGGAGCCCAATCCGGTGAAGCGGAGGGGTGTCGGGAAACCGGTCGGCTCGAAAAGACGCCCTGCGTCTCTGATTGTGTTGGGTGGAGGCGTTTCGTGCCGCCGGGAGCGCTTCGTGGAGGGGAGCATGTTTGATATCCGCGGACAGCGTATCGCACCCGGATCACGCGTACCGGGGGGGGGTGTTGTGGTACTGATGCGATCCGGGGCGCCGACCGGACGGAAGGAACCGCGATGAACCGGCCTGAGGATGGGTACGTCCCGGCCGCGGCGCTCATGCACGGTGGCGGGATCAGAGGTTCTTCCGAATCTCCGCCCATTCCCGGCGCATGACCGGATCCCTGATTTCGATTTCTCTCAGAACCTCGGCCACTTCCCGGGCCCTGGTCATATCCTTTCGCTCGATCAGCTCGAACGCGATATTGACCATGCCGATGATACTTTCCCGGTCGCCGTGCGAAAGGGCCTGCTTATACGCGTCGAGCGCGCGGTCCCACCACTGGAGATCGAACGCCTGGTTGCCCAGAAAGATCGCGGCATCGGTGTAGTCGGGCTTGATTGCCAGCGCTCTGGAGAGGTGTTCCATGGCCAGGAACCGGCGACCGTCGCGGGCGAGGATGTCGGCCAGACGGTAGTGGCCCGTATGGTTGTCGGGATCCACGGCGAGCGCTTCGCGGTAGGCGCCGATTGCCGCCTCCGTCCGGTCGTCGAGCAGATAGAGATCCCCCGCATAGAAGAGAAAATCGGTCTCTTCGGGAGTCAGTTCAAACGCGCGGCGTACCAGTTCGACAGCCCGGTCGATTTCTTTCATGGTAACATGAATCTCGGCCAGTTGATACACAATCCCGACATCGTCGGGCCTCAGCTCCCGGGCTGCCTCCAGGGCCTTTTGCGCACCGACCGGGTCGCCGGTTTTTTCACAGGCTTCGGCGAGGTACAGCCACGCATCGGCATTGGAAGGGTCGCGGGCAAGACCGCGACGGTAGGCGGCGATGGCCTCGCCGTAATTATTCAACCGGTAGTGGACTCCCGCGAGGTTGAAATGGGCGTTGACCATGGCCCCGCCGCTTTCCTCGACGGCGCGGCGGTACGAGGCCGCGGCCGAGGGGAGGTCGCCGGCCTGGAAGAAGCAGTTGCCGATGTTAAAGGCCACAATCGCGGGGTTGACTCCCCGCCGACCGGCCTTGCGGTACAGGATAATGGCCCGCTTGTATTCCCCGTCGCGATAGTAGGTATTGGCACGGTTGAACATTCGTGTTTGTGCCGGTTGCGGTCCCGGTGACCCGACGGGAGTCTGCGCCGGAACACCCGAGGGCAGCAGGAGCCGCGACACCAGGAGGAACGCAACGGCCGAGGCCGGATACCTCGACACACGGTTCCTCACACACCTCTTCCCGTATCCGGCCGGCGGCCGGGCCGAGACCGGCAATGGTGTTGTGCCGCCGTCAGTTTCTGAAGTTGATCTCAATCGGTTGCTCCATTCCGCAGAAAGGTACCGACCGGCCGTCTCGTACCGCCGGTTTGAACGCGACCTGTTTCAGTGCCGTCACGGCGGCGTCCGCCAGTCCCAGACCGGCCGGCTCTTCCTCGCCGACCCTGATGTCATACGCTTTGCCGGCCACGTCGACGCAGAAGAGCAGACGGACGGTCGCGTTGCGCTCTGCCTGCCTGACCGCATCGGGAATCTCAAGATCAACGCTTCCCACCAACTCGGGCCGCTCATCCACGCCCTGATCCCCGGTCCCGCCGGAGCCCGACGGCCGGTTGATGATGTCGGGGGACACTGCCGCGCCGCCCGGACCCTGGGTTCCCAGCGCCATGGCGAAGCGCGGGCCGGATTTCCCGCTCCGGCGCGGCGTGGTCCGTCGACGGGGCTGCTTTTGCAACCTGGTGCGTTCCCGGCGGGGCTGGTTTATCGTCACACGCTTTACCTCGGTTGTGCGCACCTGTTCGTTGCGGCCGGAAGTGAACGTTCGG
>CAZNDN010000043.1:14507-27876 GCA_964571815.1 uncultured Fibrobacterota bacterium
CTATTCGATCATTGCGGCGATTGAGACTTTCCTGGATCCCGCCAGGTTCGCCGCATCGATAACATCAACCATGACTCCCGTATTGGACTCCTTGTCCGCAATCACCACCACTTCGCGGCCCGGGTTCTTTGCCAGCATCTGCTCAAGCACATCCCGCAGCCCCTTGATACTCACCTGCCGCTCGTTGACATGGATTGTTCCGGAGCGGGTTATGGCGATCATGATGCTTTCCTTGCGGACTTCGGCGGCGGATTGCGCTCTGGGTTTGGATACGTCAACGCCGGTCTCGCGCGTGAAGGTGCTGGTTACGATGAAAAAGATCAGCAGGATGAACACCATATCCATGAGCGGCGCGATATCGACGGTGAGCCCGCGGCGGGTGGTCCTGCGGGTGTCGAAGAAATCATTCATCGGTGCTTCTCCAGTTCGGCCACGGCGCTGTTGCCGAGCCTTTCCAGTTGTTTCCGGATATACGCAACGCGATCGTCAATGAGGTTCTTGCTCAGCAGCAGCGGGAAGGCGATCAGAAGCCCCGATTGCGTGGTGAGCAGTGCCTCCGAGATCCCGTCGGCCATGAGCACGGGGTTGCTGTTGCCGTAGCGTGTGATGGTAATGAATGTCTTGACCATGCCGTCGACCGTTCCGAGAAGACCCAGAAGGGGCGCCACCGAGGCGAGTACGCCCACGAACATCAGCCCCTGCTCCATTCGGCGGAATATTTTCCGCAGGTGGTTGTCGACCGAGGAACGAATGAATGCCGGGTTGCTGCCGCGCAGTGACAGCACGTGACTGAGCAGTTCGTAGCTCATTCCCGGGCGGAGGATTCGTGACGGGGGCCGGGATGCGGGGCCGGTGAGTGCCGCGTGGAACCATGCGATGGGCTGGTGCATGTTCTTGCGCAGCAGATCGTCGCCGATCGCGTGCAGCACCCGAAGCAGCAGGAAAAATGCCCACGTACCCACCAGAAAGATGGGAAGCAGAATCCATCCGCCGTCAAGAATGGTCTCGTACAGGCTGTCCAGCAGCATAGGTTCAGCCCCCGGATTCACCTTTGTTGAACACGATATTGAAGACCTCCAGCACGGTTTCGTTGTAGTGCGAGAGGACATCATCGAGCCGTTCGGTCAGATAACCGTGGATAAGCAGAATCGGAATGGCCACCAGCAGACCGGTCTGGGTGGTGACCAGGGCTTCGGAAATACCGCCCGCCAGAATGCGCGCATCGTTGGTGCCGGTTTCGGTAATGACGCGGAACAGGGTGATCATACCGCTGACCGTACCCAAAAGGCCCAGCAGCGGGGCCGTCGCGCCCAGGGTGGAGATGATGGAGAGGCGTTTTTCCAGCGACGGGACTTCGGAGAGCAGAATCTGCCGCACGTGCTGCTCGGCGGCCTCACGGCTGCCGGTGCGCCGCTTCACGATTTCGTGAATTGCGCGCGTCAAGCCGGTGCAGGTTGATGCGCAGTACTGCGCGGCCTTCTCCCAGTTACCCTCGTTAAGCAGGGGCATGATTCTCCGGTAGGAACGCAGATACCGATGATGTCGCCAGGTGAGGGTCAGAAAGCGTTCAAGTGAAAGTATCAGCGCCACGAGTGCGCAGAAGAGCAGGGGATACATGATGATTCCGCCTTTCTGGAACCATCCCTGGAAGCGCGACCACAGGTCGACCTGTTCCTCGTCGGTGCGGGCTGTTCCCACCTTGCCGTTCTGCAGCACTTCAAGCGGCACGGGCGCCGCCTTTCCCTCTCGCGCCGCGTTGATCAGGCGCATCACCTTCTCGCGAAAATCATCGCCGAGCCCGCTGCGCCATTCGTATCGCGCTCCCTGCAGGGCGCCGGTTCTCAACAGGCCCTGGATTGCGTCCGAATTCTTGTCCACATCGACCATGAACACCGTTCCCAGCCGAAGAGTCCAGACAGTGCGCTCCGTTCCGTCGTTGAACAGCACCGCGCGGGTGAACAGCTTCTGATCATCGGCAATACCAATCCGGTATTCCTTATCTTCCATGAACCGCCTGAGCATGGCGCCCAGGGGAGGGTTGTCGTTGCGCCCCTGCTCTTCCAGCGATGAGTAGAGTGCGGTTCGCTCGGCGATACGGCGCGGAAAATCGCTGTCCAACTTCTCCGCCGCCTCCTGAATCACCTGCCGGACCTGGATGGTGAATCCCTCGAAAGCCGCCTCGGTGTCATCGAGATTCTCGCGCTGATCGTCGAGCGCGTTCTTCAGCAGGAGGATATCCTCCTGCTTGCGGTTCAGTTCATTCGCCACGATGCCGTAGCGGGACTCGAGCTGCCGCGAGCGGGACTGCAGCAGCTTCATCTCTTCGTTGTGGCGGTATCGCGCGTTCCACCGGGCCGCCTCGGCGCTCTCGAGGTTGTCGAGCTTCCGAATCTTCATCTCCTCAAGCGCCTCAATCTCCCGGCGTACCTTCTCGATCTCTTCGTCGAGCTTTGCCGCATTCGCGGCACCAAGCAGGCAGAGCACGAGTAGCGGCAGGAGCAGGAATCTACTCTTCATTCGTGGTCTCTCCTTCCCCGTCGAGATTGAGCTTCACCGGAAGGGTAACGATCTGCGGCACTTTTTTGGCATCCTTGACCGCCACGGCCGTTCGTATGTCCTGCCGCTGTGCAAACGACAGGTCCTCATTCCACACAAAGGTGGAGTCGTTGGAGCGGCGCATGACCCCGTAGTTCTCCTCCGCGGCATCGACATAGACCATCCAGAGGTTACCCACTCTGAGCACCCGCGCATTGATCGTGCTGCCGTCATTGCGTTTCACCGGTCGCTCCTCCAGCACGATATCATCGCCGAACGCCGTCTCTTCGTCGATGAGCGCCAGGAGCCGTGAGAGCCCTTCCTCGATCGACGCGGAGCCGGTTTCCAGGTCGCGCCTGAGTGCGTTGACCCGCGCAAGTCGCTTCTCCCGGTTCCAGGGGAGCGAGCCCGCGATCGTATCGTGGAGGGCCGTGCAGTGCCGCACCAGTTGACCTGAAAGGTATTCTCGCCGATTCTCGATCGCGGTCTGACGGGACTTCGTCTGCTCGATCTGTCCGGAAAGCTCCCGCACTTCGGTGCTCAGCTCTTCCATGCGCGTATTGAGCCCGTTGATATCCTCCTGCCGGCCGGCAAGGGCCTTCTTCATTCGTTGCCGCAACTCCGCATGGCGTTGTTCCTCGCGCCGGGCGAGAGAATCGGTTCGGAGAATTTTTCGATCTGTTTCGGCGATTTTCTCCTGCAATCGGGCCTTCCGCTCGTTGAGTGCGGCAAGCGTGTCGCGCTCATCGGCACCTGAACGTGAGAACACCGATCCGAGGGCGTACATAATCAGGAACAGGGAGAGTGGTCCGCGGGGCATTATCGTACCGTCCTTCTTAAGGTTAATACAACGGTTGTGCCAATATACTATCGATCCTCACGCCCATGGAGTGTGAATCGATGGTGTTCGTTTCGTGCTCATGTCGCGCCGGCCCTTGCGGCCCGTGGCGTTCCCGGGACGGGCCGCGGTCGTGGTGCGTTCCGTCCATGCCTTACCGTTCCCGGCACAGCGCTTCGGGCGCATCGCTTTTCTGCCGACAGTACAGCTCACGGGCCCAGCTTCGGCACGACTCCGATGCCCAGTTGTTGTCGATACACCAGTCGAAGAGCCGTTGCAGGGAATCGCTTCCCGCCGAGGCCGCCTTGCACGCCGCTTCGAGGTCGGCACAGATATCATCGTTGAAATCACTCCGGATGCAGTACCGCAGTGTCCCTTCATCGCGGGCCGCCTTGAGCTGCGCCGCGGTGAATTTCGTGCTCCTGTTTCTCACCCCGCCGTCGTCGGTGCGCTCTTTCCATCGAAGCGTCGTGCCGTTTGTCAGCACCGAGTCCTGGTAGTACCGGGCCGATTTGCCTTGTGACACATACCACACTACCGCTTCGGCCAGGCAGTTGTTGCGTCGTTGCGGCTCGCGGATAATGTCGGGGTACTCGAAGGCATACTGCAGGTCGTTGAACCGAACCTGCCGGCAGTAGTCGGGCTCGAATGCGCGGCAGTCGGTGTTGTCCCAGTTCTCTTCGTTGCAGAAATCGGCCCGCGCTTCAAACGTAGTATAGGAAGTGACTCCGGGTGGCACCTCGATATACAGGAGAAAGGAGTCGACGGCCAGACCGGCGAAAAACCCCTGGCCGCCCGTGACCGAGTGCACGGGAGTGACATTGGAGCTGCTGTGCTGATTGATATAGGTCTCGACAAAATCGGCGTAGTTGCCGTCGGTACCGTAGAAATAGATGACGTTCCTGCCGCCTTTCAGCGAGGCATTGTTCCCCGGGATTGCATCCAGCAGCCGGAAGGCATCGTCCCCGCCGCTTTCCTCTACCCGTGGGAAGAACTGGAGGCGGCGTTGCGTACCGGCGAAGTAGAAGTACGAAGGAGTGAGTTCCGTAAACGAGGCGGCAAGGTTGTCGAAGCGGGTAATCGCATTGACCGCGCTGTCGGTGAAGGATTGGGTGGTGAGCACCCCGCGGATATCGTCGCTGTACTCTGCCCCGAAATAGTGTGAGGTAAGGTTGAGGGTGCCGTCGAGGTACTGAAGCGTGTCGCCTTCGGAGTACGGCACGAGATTGGATTCATCGGCAAGCAGCGAGTCGATCGATTTCATGATTCGCCCGCCGTTTTCCGTAAGGAACAGGGCAAGCGCCGCCGAGTCATCGGCAATGGGAGCGATTTCGGGCAGATACAGCTCCTGGAGCGCGCGCGTGACGCTCTGGGGCAGACCGGCAAACAACGCCTGCAAGCCTGCTTCGCCGATTGTGTCGGGGATATCAGTGCCCGCAAGGGCCATGGGGTTGACCTGCGCGGTGTCGGAAATGCTCCAGGTTGCGGGCACCGTGGCCGTGCCCTCGATCGTCGTGGTGACCTCCCTGCCGGCACTGTCCCACACGATCGCCGCCTTGAGACGGTAGGTTTCACCGGCCTGTGCTACGAAGCTATCGGGCCCGTCAAAACACATGGGACTGTTCTCGCGCGGCTCCAGGCTGATCGTGGTCCTGCCGCTGCCTCCGTTGCCCGTGATCTCAACCAGTACCGAATCGTAGAAGGGAGACGCGGGCGTGTAGTTCTCGTCGAGTGGCGTGAGTCGCTCGAAGCAGACGCCCCGCACCGGCCGGCCGCCCACCACGTAGGCGTTTGCGGTGATGCCCCGAAACACGGGGGCGTCGTCCGGCGTATACTCCCACGGGCCCTGAAGGCAGGAGAGAAAGAGGGAGAGCGCCACCGGGAGCCCGGCACCTGCGTGTCGCGGCAGACTCGCCCTTGTCCCCGTTGTCCGGGGCTTTGTGTCATGCGGCCGGTTCAAAGGCATACACGTCACGCTGATACGGCTCCATTGGTTGGTATTTCGGGCATCAGAGAGGCCTGCTTCCGCTGCTCAGAAGTATCGCTTGTACGAAAGTAACACCGGGAAGAACGGGAACTGGCTGATGGTCGTTCGTTCCGGGGGTGTTACCGAATTATCATACGCGTAAAGAAACACGTTTTCCCGGTTGAGAATATTGATCAGCGTCCAACTGAGATTCCAGCGGTCCTTGCGTCCCCAGTCGATCAGTTTGATGTCCACGCGACCGTAGTAGGGGTAGCGGCTCCGGTTCCGCCCTCCCCGGGGGGTGGCGATATTGTTGTCCAGTGTGGGCGTGGGGCCGCCCGTGAGTTGACCTTCGCCCTGATCAATATAATGTGTCGGCAGGTAGCCGGTGATCTCCGAGTAGGGCAGGCCCGAGGTGAACTTGACCTGCAACGAGCTTTGCAGATACGAACGGGAGCTGCTCCAGATACCGTCGCCGTCGGGTGAGCGCCACGAAAGCGCCCCGTCGATTTTCAACGCGTGAGGAATCTCCCACTTCGCCCGGAACACCCGCTCCATCTCTTTCTGCACCGAGTAGCCGAAAGCGTAGCTTGCGCCCCCGGTGACAAGGCCCCTGTTCTTGCGCAGGCTTATCTCGGTACCCAGGCTGTAGCCCTCGCCACGGATGAACAGGTCGCCCAGTCCGATCGCGGGGTCGTTGCGGATACTGTCGGGCTTGGCGTTGGGATCAAACACGATCAGATCGTTGAGCGTCTTGTAATAGGCTTCCCAGGAGAAGTCCCAGGTTTGCTCCCCGGCGCTTCGGGAATACCCCGCGGAGAAGAGCAGGGACGACGACGGCAAGACGTCCTGCGTGTTCTCCTTTCCGGCGGGGTAGTAGAACTCGTTGAGTGATTCAAAATCGCCGAAAATGACCGAATTGATGAACTGCCGGTACCAGCCGGCATGGAAATCGACACGACTGTTCTTATCAAGCGAGTACGAGAGTGACAACCGCGGTTCGGCCGATACGGTGCCGAGTTCGGAAAAGTAGTTGACGCGAATGCCCGGCTCCACGTCGAACGGTTCCAGGTTGATTCTGTCTTCAAGGAAGAAGCTTGCGAGTTGGAAGGTGTTCTCCGAAGTGATATCCAGGTTGATGAAATCGGCCCGGCTGCCGAAAAGGGTGCGGAAATACTGCAGTTCCATGCCCACGATGAAACGCTGGTTATCACATGCCGCATAGTCCACGAGCGGCTTGAAATCGACCGATTGGATTTCGTTGACGAATGACTGCAGGTTTTCGATGGCGAATTCCTGGTCGAAGGCGGAGTAGGACAACGATGCGCGCAGCGTCAGGTCGTCGTCAACACGCCAGAAATAGTTCACCGGCACGACCGTGTTTCCCCAGAAGGTCTCCAGCGGCGTAAAAAGCAGTCCGTCACGGCCGTTGTAGCCGCTGAGTTGGAGTCCCATGTTGTCGCCCAGTTCCTGGTAGATAGTGCCCTGAATATCGTAGAAGCGGTAGTCGATATCCAGGTCGGTCAGTCCGGCTTGGCGCAGCGCTTCCAGCACTTCCTTTATGTAGGTTGACCGTCCGCTGAGATTAATGCGCGTGGCCGCTTTCGATGCTTCGGCCGAGAGCGTGGTGGCAAATGTCGTAATCTGGGCCGAACCCTTGAGCTGCAGGGTATCGTTGTTTTCGCGTCCGCCCTTGCGGCTGGTGATATCGACCACGGAGCTGAGCCGATTGCCGTATGGCGGCGGGAAGCCTCCCTTGTAGAAATCAACCTTGTCGATACCGTCGACCAGAAACGTCGAGAAGAGTCCGAAGAAGTGCACCGGGGAATAGACAACGCCGTTGTCGAAAAGAAACAGGTTCTGGTCGGCCCCTCCGCCGCGCACATAGATCTTGGAGCTGAAATCCGACGAGGCCACTACTCCGGGGAGGGCCTGGATCGCCTTGATAACATCGGCTTCGGCCAGCCCCGGACGGCGGGCGATTGCCTTGGACGACACCGTCGACTGCCCCAGACTTCGCCGGGGCCGCTTGCGCACCTGGATTACCACGGGGCGCAGACGGGTGAGCAGTTCAACTTCATCTTCCGGCGAGATCGTACTGTCCGTGTCGGGGAGCGTATCGACCTCGGCCGTCGTGACCGTGTCCGGCGGCGGTCGGGTTTCGGTATAGGCAGAGAAGACCGACAGCTTGTTATCGTTGACCAGGCTGTCGACTACCAGCGAGTTTCCCGTGCCGGTCTTTTCGATTACGTAGCACTGCTCAAGGCTGTCGTCCCGAAGGCAGAGGTTCCAGGATTGATCGTCGGGAAGCGGTATCTCGAAGGGTTGACCGAACCGGATCCATATCCTCTCCCCGCTCTCCAGCAGCTCGGCCGCCACACTGTCGCTTCGGGCAAAGGTGGAGTCGAGCAGCACGCCGCGCAACAGCAGCGCATTCGGAGCCCCCGCCACCGCGGCGGCAAGGCACAGCAGCAGCGTTGCCGGCAAAGACGGAACGCGGAGAACCATCGAAGACACACTCCCGGTGCTTCTGGGATACCTGCACTGACGCCGCCCGACATCCGCCGAACCGTTTCCCGTAAACGGACTCGTGACCGCCCCGGGGACAGGGGAAACGCAGCACGCCTGAGGGGATACTATACGCAAGCAAACAATATATATTAGCAGACCCGCGAGGTGAAAAGCCGCACTACCGCGATTGCGGGTCCGAGAAATGCGCACACCCCTGAGCGATCGACGTACGCGGAGTTGCCGGCCGCCTGTCCGGGGTTATCACCATGATCTCCGTCAGAAACCTCTCCAAGAGCTTCGGCACGCAACTGCTGTTCAGCGACGTTACCTTCTCGGTGATGCCCGGTGATCGAGTCGGCCTGGTCGGTCGCAACGGTCACGGCAAGACCACCCTGTTTCGGGTCATTACCGGCGCGGAGAGCGCGGACGGGGGTGAGGTAACGGTGTCGAAAGGATACCGTATCGCGCACATGAGCCAGGAGCCGGGATTTGTCGGCTCGACTCCGGTTGATGAAGTCTGCAGGGTGCCGCGGGATGAGGAGGAGAGCCAACGATGGAAGGCCGAGAAGGTGCTCTCCGGGCTGGGGTTTTCGGAGGCGGACATGACCCGGCCGGTGGAGGAGTTCTCCGGCGGTTTCCGGATGCGTATCAACCTGGCGAAGACGCTTATCGAGGAAGCGGATTTGCTGCTGTTGGATGAGCCGACGAATTTCCTGGATATCGTATCGATCCGGTGGCTGGAGCGTTTCCTGGAGGGGCGGCGGGGCGAGTTGATGCTGATTACGCACGACCGGACGTTCATGGACCGGGTGACGACGCAGATCATGGGAATACACCGGACCCGGCTCCGGAAGGTCCGCGGCGACACACAGACCTACTACGATCAGATCGCGCAGGAAGAGCAGGTCCATGAGAGCCGGCGGATCAACCAGGAGAACAAGCGGAAGCAGATGGAGGAGTTTATCAGCAAGTTCCGGGCGAAGGCCCGGCAGGCCAACCTCGCCCAGTCACGCATGAAAACGCTGGAGAAGACACAGAACCTGGAAAAACTCGCGCCGGTCGACACGCTTTCCTTTTCGTTCAATACGCACGCCTCTTCCGCCCGAAATATGCTTCATGTCAAGGACCTCCGGTTTTCGTATTCCGGCACTGAGCCGTGGTTGATCGACGGTCTCTCCCTGACGGTTGAAAACCGGGACCGCATCTGCGTGGTGGGCAAGAACGGGAAAGGAAAATCCACCCTGTTGAAACTGCTGGCCGGTGAAGTGGCGCCGGTTGACGGGCGGATCGAACGGCACCCTGCGACGGCGAGCGCTTACTACGGCCAGGCCGGGGTGGCCGGGCTCAGGGATGATGCCGCGGTGATGGATGAGATCGCTTCGGCAAATCCCGAAATGGACCGGACACGCATTCGCTCGATTTGCGGGGCAATGATGTTTTCGGGGGACGATGCGCTCAAGCGGATCAACTACCTTTCGGGCGGGGAGAAGAGCCGCGTGCTGCTGGGCAAGCTGCTCGCGGCGCCGGCGAATCTGCTCCTGCTCGATGAGCCCACGCATCATCTGGACCTGGAGTCGATCGAGGCGCTGATACGGGCGGTGGAGCACTTTCCCGGAGCTGCGATTATCGTCACGCACGATGAGCGGCTTCTGCACCGGCTGGCCTCCCGGTTCGTTGTGTTCCGCGACGGCCGGGCGTTCCCGTTGTACGGCTCCTACGATGACCTGCTTGCGCGGTATCCGTGGGAAGAGGATGGGGCGCAGTCGATGAGCGGGGCTTCGACCGAGCAGTCCGCGGCGTCCGGAGGGGGCAAGACGGGAAAGAAGGAACTGCGGAGGCAACGGGCGGCGCTGACCAGAATGCGCTCCGAGCGGCTCAACCCCTTGAGCCGTCGTATCGAGGAGCTTCAGCAGCGGATCGAATCGCTCGAGTGCGACTACCACCGGGATACCGAGACGGTTGTTGCGTTGTCGGCCGAAGGCGAGGGGCGGGAGCTTGCCGAGGTTTCGCGAAGGATGAAACGGCAGGAGCGGGAGATCGAAGCCTTGTACATGAAGCTCGATCAGTATCTCCAGCGTCACGAGATGGTCAGGGAGGAGCTGGAGAAGCAGGAAGCGGAGATGTTGGACCGGGATACTTGACAACAGGAATGCCGAAGTTCCAGGGGGGTGCCTCACCGTGTTGTGCGTGATCTCTCCCTCGCACCTTGCCTCGGTAGCGAGGATCGTCGAGCAGGCCGATCGCCGTGGGCAGACCGATAAGGACTTCACGGGAACGCAATGATCACCGAAATCACGGCACGCTCGATTCTTCGCAAGTACAAGAAGATCGATTCCTGGTTTCTTACCCGGTACGGAATCAATCTCTACCGCGGGTGCGCTCATGATTGCAGCTACTGTGACGGTCGCGCGGAGCAGTACCGTGTCGAGGGAGAGTACGGCCGTGATATCCGGGTGAAAACCAACGCCGTCGAGCTGCTGCATCGTGAACTCGACCCCTCGCGCAGGCGCAAACCACTGCCCCGGAGTTTCATGGTGCTTGGCGGAGGGGTGTGCGATGCCTACCAGCCGGTGGAGCAGCGCTACCGGCTTGCCCGCGGAGCGCTTCAGTGCATCCACTCTTTCGGCTATCCCGTCCACGTTCTCACCAAATCGTGCCTGGTGGAGCGGGACCTGGATATCCTGCGGGCGATCAACGACCGGAGCCGGGCAATCGTGAGCTTCAGCTTTTCGACCGTCGACGATGAGGTCGGGCGGATCGTGGAACCCGGTGTCCCGGCGCCGTCACGGCGGCTCGCGACCATTCGCAAGTGTAAAGAAGCCGGGCTGTCGTGCGGCATGTTCCTCCTGCCGGTGATTCCGTTTGTGACCGACGGGCCCGGGATGATCCGCGAGTCGCTTGAGAAAGGCAGGGACGCCGGTATCGATTTCGTAATTTTCGGCGCCATGACGCTCAAGGAGGGCCGGCAGAGGGAGCATTTCACGAGGATGCTCGAGGGCCGGTTCCCCGATGCGCTCGTGCATTACGATATCGTCTACCAGGGCGGCAGCCGGTGGGGCGAGCCGGCATCGGACTACAGCGCCTCGCTCAACGAACTCGCCGGCAGGACCGCCTCGGCCCTTGCCGTTCCCACGCGGATCCCGCCGAGGCTGTTTGCGGACATCCTCTCCGTCAACGACCGCGTGGTGGTGATTCTGGAGCAGCTTGACTATCTGCTGAGAATGAGAAACCGCACGAGTCCTTACGGGTATGCGGCCTGGTCGTTGTCGAAGGTGACCGAACCGATCGCATCGCTCGCCCTGCACGACCTCCGGCGGATCAAGGGTGTGGGGCCGGTGACGGCGAAGACGGTCCGGGAGATCGTGGACACAGGCACGTGCCGTCTCTACGAACGCCTCCTGTAACGCCGGCCCGCGGCGCGGAGACGCGGGCCGTTGCCGATGGGGTGCGGGAGGGCTACTGCGAGAAGGCAAACGGGTAGACCACTTCGGTGACATCGCCGGGGCGGTCTACTTTCCCGAAAGACCATCGTTTGATGGTCGACAGGACGGCCTCCAGCAGGTGGGGGTCCTGTATGGTGGATGATACCACGCGGCAGTGGATGACCCTGCCGAACTCATCGATTGCGAACTTCACCGTGACTTTCCCCCTGAGGCCCGGCTTTTCCCGCAGGCGCTTGTTGTAGACATGCCGCAGCGCGGCGAGGTTCTGAAAGACCACGCGCCGGATGCCGGCCATGCTTCGGGCGCCGGTGAGCGCACCGCCGGCAAGCGGCGCCGGTGCACGCACTTCGATACTCGCGCGCCGTTTCAGGTTCAGGGTTGAAGTCCGGTCGGCCCCGATGAGACCGGATACAAGGTCTCCGAGCCCGCCGCCGGCGCCTCCTCCGAAACCGCTTCCAAAGCCGGCGCCGAAACCGATACCGGCGAGGCCTTTCCTGCCCGCACCACTGTTGCCTCCGGCCTTCAGTGCACCGAGTCCGTCAAACAGGGCATCGATTGCGGTGGTGAAACCGCCGGGGCCGAAGATATCGGCCGAAGCGATCGTCTTTCCCTTGATTTGCCCGGAGAGGAGTCCCAGCACACCCTGCCGCACGACGCGGTCGCGAGGGTCCCCGCCTCCCCGAGACTGTTTCCGGCCGGTGTCGGTGCCTCGCTTCCCCGGTTTCTTTCTGTCCGCCACAGTCGTCCGGTGGTTGTCCGGTTTTTTCATCACGATAGATTCGGGCAGCTCCGGGAGCAACTGCGCGGAGGGAAGGCGGGAGTACTCTTCCAGGAAGTCGGTGGCTACCTCATCGATGGTCCGGGCGCTGAGCCACAGGCCCATGGTGGTTGCCAGCACGATGGATACCAGCTCGAGGTTGCGCAGCCGCGATTCGCGTTCCACGCTGAAGATGTCGGGCCGTTCGCGCAGCTTCCGAGCGTACTCTTCACCGGTACGTACCCTTCCGCCCTCTTCGTCTTCGTCAAGAACGTTCGTATCGGCGTACCGGGCCGGCCGGCACACTTGTGAGTTCGGCTGAGGGGGGGAGGCCATGAGAGGAGCCTCACGCACTTCCTCCAGGTGCACATCGGCCCCCGGAGCCTTGAGGCGCTCGAGCAGCTCAAAGGCCTCTTCTTCCCGCGCTTCTTTCCTGATACAGATCGATTTTCGTGCGAGGGCATTGCGCACGGCTGCCGGCGCGGCGCCGGACCACCGGGCAAGGGAGTCCGCGATGCGGCCTGCCCGCCGGACGTCTTCGCATCGTTTGATTATGACGTTGTATCGCATAATACGGTTTCCTTTCGTGACTGGGTGAGGGTAACGGTGGCGCAGGCATTCCCGTGTAGCACTTGCGGGAAAGCGCCGGCCGTGTGCAGTGTAGCCGTATGGCGTGCGGGGCGGGAGCAGACTCTCGCCGAAGGTGTACACGCTTCGGTGAAGTGCATTTCAGCCTCGAGGTTTTGCAATGAAAGCTTCGGGGAAGTGCGCTCGACGGGCTGCATCCATGACCTGCACGATCTTGTCGTAGACGATGCTGCTGTCGGCAGCGATGATAATATTGTTCCGGTCGTCTACCTCCCCGAACCGCTCCTTGACTTTCATCAGTCGTGCGGCAAGCTCATCCGGCAGGGAGAGGGGCCGGAGTCGGAAGGACGAGGGATCTTTCACCACCAGCATTCGGGGCGGACTGCTGAGTGCAAAGAGCGTGTCACCCGGCGCCGCCTCGCAAACCGGCGTCCCGTCGGGGTCGCCCAGCAGCTCTCCCCGCCGCGTGTAGAGCGCCTTGCGCAGTCGCCGCGTGTCGCGTTCGCATGAGTAAAGAATCAGGTCGCGCCGCTCGGCCGGCTCGAGGGGCCGTCCGGTGACGGGATGCCGGGGTGGCGCCGGCTCATCGGGGTCCCACTCTACGGTCAACTCCCTGTGGTCGTCGCGGGTAACGTACCGGTGATACTCGCGGTACAACAGGCTCGGCAGGAACCCGCCTTTGGCGCCGAGAGTCAGGGCCGAATCGGAGATGATTGCGGTAAGCAAGAGCT
>CAZNDN010000044.1:0-20928 GCA_964571815.1 uncultured Fibrobacterota bacterium
GGAAGACGACAGGGCCGCATGGCGGTTCACCAGGGCTCTCCCGTTGTGCAGCTCTTCACGATGTCGGGCCGAGCGATTGGAACGGTTGACGCGCAGAATCTCGTGGGTACGACAGGAAAATGCCGTGCTCGTGGTATATACCTGCTTCGTCATGAGGACCGACAAGCCCCTCAGGTGCACTGCCGTGTGATGTTAAATCCGCGTTGACGCTCAGGGTTTCATCGACCCGACGCTTCTTACACAACGGAGGTACTCCAATGATCAGCTATCGCAACCGACTGGTCTCTTACGGCCTTGCGGTTATCGGAATACTCCGCGTTGGTTCCCGTGGTGCCGAGGTTCCGCAATTCCTTCTCCGACAACTACTATCTCGACAATCCGGCAGCATTTGTTCAACCAACAACTTGTCAAGAGATTGCGCTCGTGGCATGCGGCGCGACATTCGGAAATGGTACTTCTCCGGCTTGTCCGCGGGGAGTAGTCACGTCACTTCATTCAGGACGGAAGTTAATACACCAGCCTGTACAAGTAGCCGTTCACAACAGCATACAGGGTTCGGTTGTTCGATGACATAATGATTTCGCTCACGGAGCTTTTTAGTCCATCAACGTTTTCCGGTACTTTGGTGGCAAACCCGGTGGCCGTGTAATGAAGGTATCCCGATCCCAATAGACACCACCCCCGTGTCCCGGAGGTCATCTCTAAGCCTTTGACGTTGCCGGCCAACTCTTCGAAAACAGTATTGAGACTACCCTTCAGAAGCTTGTTCTCGGAATCTACGATGTAGACTACGTCACCGATCTGCTTATCCGATTCAAGGATGGGCCCACCCACCATCACCTTAGCCGTCAGTGTGTTCATCCCTGGCTCGTATGCATACAGCTTGCTGTCGGTCAGAAGGAGGAACCTGCCGTCTGCCAAGCGGTCGACCGCATTCGCACCAATGAAGCGTGTCGCATCGATCGTCCGGAATTCATCATCGTAGAAGACCTGAGTTACATTCTGAGGAGGAGCTCCCGGCGGCTGGCCGCCTGGATTGTATGTCCCTCCGAAGATCACGGGAGTACACTCATCAAGCACAATCGGCCCTACTACTCCACTGGTGCCCCATACGTCGTCTCCTGAGAAAGAGCCGGAGTATTCTTCTGTCCAGTCCGAGATTCGTATAATCCTGAATCCCTCCAGCAGCCCGACACCCATCTTGTATGTGAATCCGTAGTATTGAGAGCAAGCTGTAGATTGGATTACTGTAGCGTTATCGTTGTTATTGTCCCAAGAGTACATTCCTTCCCATTGGTACTCCTCACCGCTACGTGTCAGTTTCTGCAGTTCCAGTCGGCCCGGTGAGGTGGAAATGAATCGATAGACGTCATTACTGCCGGCTGCAGCGATGCCTTCTCCCGAAGCGGGGACAACCTTTTCCCACGTATGCATCTCGACCGTGATCAGTATACTGTCCTCCGAAGACTGGCCGCCGTCGTCGGAAAGCTGCAGTACAGCCTTCACAACCTGACCATCGTAGAACTCCTCAAGGTCAACAACCCAATCTATCCGGCTGCCCACCAACTTCATGCCCAGCGGAGCACTCTTCAGTGTAAGGGTCAAATCCGTCACAGCGTCATCTTTGTCCGCAACGTTGACATTCAGCCGAAAGGGCAGACCGAATACGGTGGTGTCGGCTTCGGGCAAATCAGCGAAGTAAGGTTTGTCGTTCACAGGTGCAACGACGAAGGAAACGACAGCGGTATTGCTGCTTGCACCGTTATCATCACGACATGAGAAAATGAGGGTGTCGGCCCCGTTGTAGTCCTTGGAAGGCACATACGTTCGCGAGGATCCGCCTCCACTGAGGGTGCCGTGAGCAGGAGCCGAGTGGATCGTATAGTCAGCAATACCTTTGTCATCGGTCGCGGGAAGGTCGAAACTTACACTGCCGTCTTCATCCACTTCCACCAGCGAGTCTCTGGCAACGGGTGCGGCATTAGCGTGAAGAACGGTGAAAACGAAAACCGCTGAAGTGCTTGTCGCCAAACCGTCATTGACGCGAAAAACAAGACTGTCCCTGCCGTCAAACCCTTGTTCCGGATCGTATGTCATCGCAGGAGGGGTTCCCGTCAAGGTGCCGTGCGTTGGATAAACGTCGATGACCCACGATAGTGCATTGCCGTCGGGGTCGTTGCCATGAAGGACGATTTCGGCGGTAGAGTCGCCTGAGACACTGACCACGCCCGACGTCACGACGGGCGCTCTGTTGGAATCCATCACGGTTACGGAGACACTGAAAGTGTCGGTGAACTTGGGAACGCCATTGTCTTCCGCAAGGAAATCGATGGTTCCGAGGTTAGTTGGGGTATCCCTGCTGGCAACGTCAAAACCCGCGGTAAGCAAGAAGTTGCCACCGACAGTGTCAAAAACAACTGCCACACCTGTAACCTCCGACGGAAGACCTTTCGGTCGAAGAAGCTTAACGGAGTCCAAGTGGTCCGGGTCGGTAGCGGCAACCGTGAACCGCAGCGTGTCTTTCTCCTTCACGGTCAAGGCATCTCCATCCGATATCCGTTCGATCGTGATGCGGGGCGGCAGGTTAACCGGCCCGACACCGATATCAATCCTCGCGTGCGTACTGTCCTGTCCATCATGCACGGTAAGCTGCAGGTAGTAAGTTCCTTGATCATTGGTGTAAGATTGCCAACCGAGCGTTGAATCGGTGAATACAATGGTGCTCTTGTGGGGCAGAGTGGTTTCCACAAGTTCAACGCGTACGCTGTCCCCGTCGGGATCGTGGGCGTTGAATGAAATGGCAAGGCTGTCACCCTCATCGATCCGGTAGAGTCTTCGGGGCAAAGAATCCGTAAAGACAGGTTTGCGATTGACATTCTTCACAGTTAGAATGATCAAGCCAGTATCGCTCCATGCACCTCCTGTAATTTCGGCGGTGAGGGGATAGTGTCCCGAGTCCTCGAAGGACGCGAAGTAGGTGAGGCGCCCCGCTGAAGAGAGGGGGGTGCCTGACAGCGTTGAGTTGAGCAATGTAAAGCTAATCTCAGAATTGTTGCCTGTTGTGCATGAGTCAAGAAGGTTAATGTCCAAGAGTTCGTTCTCCTCAACGGTTACATGAAGCGTGTCACTCTTCCAGGACGGTCGTTGCAGCGGCTGCGTTGTGTCCGCAACTCTTATATCGATGCGAAGCAGGGAACTGTCATGAGTATCCTCGGCTCTAATCACTGCATAGTAGGAACCGGTGTCTACAGAGGTTGATGGCCACCGAAAGCTCGAATCCGTAAGGACAATGCTGTTTCTTTGGGGAAGGGTTGTTTCTTCCACGCTGTACGCCACCGAGTCTCCCTCGGGATCGAATGCCCTGAACGGGACGAGTAAGGTGGAGCCCACGTTGATGACATAGCTTTGCTCAGTGAGACCCGCAACAAAGACAGGCCCTCGGTTGACCTTTTCATTCCGAATCACTTTGAGCAGCATTGTTGCCGACGTGTCACTGTGCCACGGACTTGAGACAATACATACATATTTGCCCGAGTCGGAGGCAGTGACATTCGTAAGAAACAAGGTATCGGTATCCTGTCCCTCAAGCAGCTTTTGGTCTTTCAACCACTGATATCGGAGAGGCCCGCTACCGGACCCATTGACAAAAAGCGTCAGCGAGTCACGCACTTCCTGTTCCACCATTGAAGGCGATTGACTAAGTATGCGCACAGGCGCAGGGTTATTGCGTACTTCAAAGGAAAGGCCCGTGGACGTACTGTCGGTCCTGATTACACGAACCCGGACGGAAACCGTGCATGGCTCCAACATTGTAAGGGGCGTAACTACCGTGTTTTCTGGAATGCTGTCCGGGCCATAGTGCAGTTGGAACCCACTGCCGGTTGTACCTTCGCTCCAAACATCAACACTGTGTATGAACCGGGGCAGAACCGGTTCGATCCCTATCCGAAAGGTATCTTGGGCCGTAACGTCACATACGGTTGTATCGGTTACGCTTTTCTCGTTCAGGGTAACCATCACGCGGGCGTAGGCAGGATTGTCAAATGGTGCGATTGGAGGTGCGTAGCACGAAAGCATTTGGAGGACGGTCACTCCAACAACAGCAAGGAAAGACGAGTTCAGAAGAGTTGACATACTTGGTTTCCCATCGTGCTTGTTCATTGTAGTGCGGGTACTCGCCGGCTTTGGACGTGCCATTGATCAATAAGCTCCACAACCAAAAATACGATGCGCGTTCCATGTTCAGCAAGAAATGTTCGATGTCTAGCGAGGGCGGAGTGGAGTCCATGAAGTATCGGTTCCTGGGAGGGACACTGATCGCTTCGTTGAATCACCAAACACAGAGACACGCCCTTCCATTCATTACACAACAGATTGTTGTCATTGCAGTTGTGACAGCATCGCTGCTCATCAGTTCCGGAAAGAAGGAGAAAGCTAGTCGCGATCGGCTTTCGTGAGAGCATCCTCCCCCCCACGGACATGAATTTGCTTAACTGGCTGCCCGAGAACTGAAGTATTTTCTTATGGGTATCTGTAGACAATGCCGTACACTCGGACTTGCATACGAAGAAAGGACTGTTCCCGGCTCCAATGACCAAAACGACAACTGCACCTGCCGTCTGCTTCATTTTTGTGGTACTGGTTCAAACAACCTCTCCTGCAGACGATCTTCCTCGATTCCTCATCGGGATGAATGTGGGAAGTCTCAATTACTGGAGCGAAGGGCCTATTTTTGATGATGTTATGACAACAGTTAGCGATTGGATAACCTACTGGGATCCTGACACCATGTGGAATACACGCCAGGCTGACCAGCTTGAGGTGGATGAGAGCGGCTACCCTGTGGAAATACCGCAGACCATCGACGGGAGAAAAACCTGGGTGAGATTCATGCTCAACAATAGCTACAAGGGCACGTTCCGGTTCGAGTATGAGGGGGTGGGTATATTAGGCTGGAGGAATGTCCCTCACACGGTCAAGGATGGTCACCACTATATTGCACTTGATGGCAAAGGCGGACACAGGTTTGTGCAGATAACCTCCTCTGCACATGGCAACCATCTTCGTGACACCCGTATTTTCCCGATTCCCTTGCTGACAGCTACGATTTCAACAATCCCGAGCACTTATTCAACAAACAATTCGTGAAAGGTTAGCGGCCGTGGCATGCGCTGTGTTTCATGGACTGGACCCACACAAACAACTCGCAACTGGTATCGTGGAACGACCGCGCAACCCCGACAAGTTACCGCAGGGAACAAACGGCATCTGCCTGGAATATGCGATACTGCTCTGCAACTTCCTGAAAAAAGACGGCTGGTTCTGCCTACCCCATGCGGCAGACGACAATTTCATCAGGGAACATGCGAGACTGGTACGCGACAACCTCCATTCCGGCCTGACCGCTTATGTCGAGCACTCAAACGAAATGTGGAACTGGGTATTCGACCAGGCCCAATGGGCATGCAGGAACGGGCGCTGTGAAGGTTCTGCCGTCGAGAGCAGCGATGAGCTGCGTGATGCATTGCGTCAGGTAGGCGAGACGTACTGTGATAATGCATCCGATGAGTGCTCGTGCCATCCTGAGAAGGACGCCTATCTGATGGCCCGGACATTCGGTATATGGAAAGACGAATTTGAAAAAGAGAGCCAGGCTGACCGACTGGTGCGAGTGGCTGCGGTCCAGGTTGGCTGGTGCGCCAATTCCAGCCGTATTTTGAAATGTCTGGACGACCACGGCGGCGCCGATGCGCTTTCACCAACCATGTATTTCAATTTCACTGAAGAGGATCACGACCGGTGGAACGCCATGGACCCCTCGTCGGTAACACCAGAGATGATTCTTGATGCAGTCTCTAAGCGTATGGACGACCCGGAATACTTCTCATGCGTCCAGACCACGGCCGAGCAGGCAAAAGAATACGGTCTCGATATTGTCGTGTACGAGGCGGGGCAGCACATGCAGCCCTGGAAACAGGGCGAATACGACTACAACCAGGCGGTCTGGGACGCGCAGATTCATCCTGGAATGTACGATCTCTACGTGAAATACTGGGGGAAATGTGACAGCATTTATCAACAAGCCGGAGGCATCAAACTCAATTGCGCGTTTTCGTACGTTGGTGAGCGGGAATCACGCTGGGGCTCATGGGGTCATCTCGAAAGTCTCGAACAGCTTGACAGTCTCGAAAGGATAACAGAAATCGCGCCGAAATGGGCGGCGCTGCTTGCTATGAACAGTGGAATGGATCCCGTTGCCCTGCAGCATGATCCACGCACGATACGAAATGGGAATACTCCGCCGTCACCCCTTTCTTCATTCAAGCTTGTCCAAAAGTGCGGCCGGTATTCTATCCAATGTCGACACGCTGGACCGGCCGTCATACGCATCCATGATAGCGCGGGTCGAGTGGCCGACGTCAGGGACATTGCGCCACAAGGTGTATCGGTAGTTTCGCTACCAACGGCGGTGCGGTCCGGGATATTCTTTCTGTCCGCTGATATGCGCGGGAGAAGCGTTGTCAGGAAATTTGCCGTGCCGTAAAGCTTTGCGGATATCCGACCGTGCCGGGAATTCTGGGATGACCCCGGCGTTGGGATTGGTTGACCCTGTCGCGGAATCCCGGTCCGGTTGAATCGGGAGAAATGCGGATTGACGAACTCACTTTGAGGTATTACAAAGAGATAACCATGCCTCTCATTCGATCTATCGCAATTATTCTACTCGCAGCAACCTTTGGTGTACCCCCCTGCCCGGCTCAGAATGACTACGGCACCTTTTATGTGGGAGGCAGATACCTCTACGGCCCGTGCGGCACCAGGGTAATTATCCGCGGCGCAAACGCCATGATCGTTTTCTGGGACCGCGGCGGTGAGAAGAACTACCCTGAACTGGCAAAGACCGGGGCAAATTGCTGCCGCATTTTCTGGAAAACCGGCCATACCCCCGAGCCGGTGATTCCCGCGGCCGATCTCGACGAAACATTGACAAACTGCTGGGCGAACAAGATGATTCCCATGCCGAGTCTGTGGGATGCGACCGGCAAATGGGAGAACCTGGACACATGTATGGACTACTGGCTTCGCGATGACGTGCTGGCGGTCCTCAGGAAGCATCAAAAACACCTGCTGCTCAACATCGCCAATGAAGCGGGCAACACGGCTATGGACGGATATGTTGAGAAGTACGTTTCTCTTGTCGAGAAGCTGCGCGACGCGGGCCTGCACTGCCCGATAGTGATCGATGCCGACCGGTGGGGACGGGAGTGGCAGACCGTGGTAAACAAAGGCCCGCCTATACTGGAACAGGATCCCGGCAAGAATCTCATTTTCTCGTGGCACAACTGGGACCCGTACCACTATCGTAACGGAACCAAAGCCAGCATCAAAGAAGCCGTAGATCAGTCTATCGAGAAGAATATCTGTTTCATTTACTCACATTGCCGAGCAGATATCGCCGAGCACCGTTTCGTTATCATGGGATTTCACGTTTGACAGGGCCGTTGACGTTCCCAAATTCATTGTAGGCCCTTCTATAAGGAGATGTACGCTTTTTTCCGCGGTATCGGCGTCCGTGTTCCCATAAACGCCACAAACTGGTCGCTCTGGACATGGGAGTTGCCGCCACAGATGGAATATGATTTCATGGATGTTCATCAATTGTTGGCCGAGCCGGTGGTTGGAACCATTGAAATCGCGACCAGTAAGGCGCAGTGCGCGCTCTACCCGCTGTGGGTCGATGGAACGCGGGGTAGGGGAATAACCGTGCCGGTTTCCGATGGGAAAGCCCGGGTGGAGCTGAAAGCGGAGTACGCGACGCTTTTCTACGAACTGGAATAGATACGGCTGGTCAAGCCCGACATGAACGGCGATTGGATTCTTTGGGCCGGGCCTCTTCCCCGTTCATTCCTTCGGTCACACCGAGGATCGCGGCATATCGGTTGGTTTCGGCGACGGTTCCCCGGAGCAGGTCGTCGACGGTCACGATCGGTGCTCCGTCCCGGCCGGCTGCGCGTGCGGCGGGATAGGTGAACCTGTCCAGCGCGCGCACGTTGACTGCTCCGCAGCGGACCGTGCCGCGTGAGGTTCGGGCCCGCACGAGGTTTACCGGGCCCAGCTCGATGACATAGCCCCGGGCGTGGACGTTTCCAAGCTCGATCGTCTGTTCTTTCATGGCGGAAGTCCCTTTCAGGTAAGGCGGTAGTAGTGTTGAAGATGAAGTTCGTGAACGTTGCCTGCGGCCGCCAGGGCCCGCCTGGCATCGTAGCAGAAATCGCACTTGCCGGCGTAGTCTCTCGACCTCGGCGAAAAGCCGTATCGTTTCGCCGTGCGGCAGAGCCCCCGGGGCCCTTCGCGGCACAGGGTGACGAACACGGGATGGGTTCGCCCGGTGATCTCCGGATGAAGCTCATCGGGCCAGTCGGGCGAGCAGCGGTAGAGACTGTGGGCGCAGCGGTTGCTGCAGCGGTACGAGAGCATGATACCGCCGGCGAAGAGGTGGGGAATGCGCACAATCCGCATACATACCCTTCGTTTCTGCTGTGATGTCGGGATGAGAGGACCTGCCCGGGTCGCCGGATGCAAAATACAAGCGTGCAGGCGTCCTTATGGGACTGCATCCAACGAAGCCCGGCCGATGTCGTTATCGGGGATGCAGGGCAAGACAGGACCGCCGGGGCACCAGCACGCCTGTGTGCGGGCGCCGGCGAGGAGATTAATCGTACTCCGCCGCCGGCGAGTAGCCTGTGGAGAGGCCCTACTTCACGCGCAGGAGGCGATCTACGTGAACGACGGACCCGCCGTCCAGCCTCAACAGCAACAGGCCCGTCACGGTGCCCAGTTGCTCACCGCACAGACGATGCACATGGAGGCCGGCCGGTGCTTTGCCGTCGTGAAGCGTGACCAGTACCTTCCCGTCGGGACGGTATAGTGCCGCACGGATATTCATTGCGTGGGGCAAGCGGTAGCTGATCCTCACCGCGTTGGAGAAAGGGTTGGGCATGATTCGGCTCCGCAGCGCAATGGCTTGCGCGGGAGCAGTGCGCACAGAGACCGGGTTGTGCGGCTCCGATGCTGCGTTGCGCTCGATCTCATAGAATCCCGTGGACGATGTCATGGTGAGGGCATCGTAGTGCACGGCATAGACGATTTCACCCGGATAGCCGGTATGATACAGGGACAACCGGGGCAGCAGCCCGTCGGGCTCCTTCGGCGGATGTGCTGTGTCGACTACGGCCGTATCGCACGAATCGTCCTTGCAGCATACTATCCTGCAGGAGTCTCCCCAGCAGGAATCCTCGGAGCAGGGATCCGTTTCCGCAGAATCCATGATCATGGACGGTGACATATTCAGAAGCCAGACATTTTTGCCTTGTGCCACGTATACGGAATCGGGATCGTTTTTGTTGATGCTCAGCGAAGTCATGGGTTGATTCATGTCAACCCCGTCACTTTGCAGAGGCGGTACGCAGTGCAGGGAGTCGCCGCCGTTGGTGGAGAACGCAACACACCTGCCGGCAGCCACAACGATCGAATCGGCGTGACCGTTACACGCGGCAATGTCATACACGGGAAGCGTTTCGTCGCCGTCCTTCTCCACCGGCCCTTCAAGCAGTGTCCACGTCTCTGCTGCATCGCTGCTCTTGTACAGCGCACCGCCGATACCCGCGCTTTCGTTGCCGAAGCCGGCGTAGATGATCTTGTTACCCGAGCCGTCCTCCGCGACCGCCACAACATTGCATGCGGTGTCGGGCAGAGCGGTATCCATGAACCAGTCGTCTCCCCCGTTGTTTGAGCGAATCACTCCACCATAAGGGCCGTGGCCGGCCAGGGAAACGAGTATCGTATCCGCTGCGTAGAAAGCAATACTCGTGGGAGCGGCCCGGGCGATACTGTAGGCTTCGAAGTCCAGATCGGTTATGTTCGATGTGTAGGTGCCGCCCATGGCCATGCCGAATTTACCCTGATCGGGCGGACTCCAGCTTGCTTCCTCAAGGGCGTTGCTTTCGGCACGGCGCAAGCCGTTTCCGTTACCCGCCCAGACCTCGGCCGTATCGAAGGGGTTGATACCCACGACGGTGTAACCGAGGCCGCCCATGAGCATGGGAAAGGAGCCGTGGTCACCATGCCATTTGTCGGCATAATCCACCGAGCCGTCGGTGTAGGAGCGGGTTACCGCTATGCCGCTTCGCGTGGCCAGCACTACTTTGTCAAGATTGCTTTCGTCCTGGGCGATATCGTAGATCGTCACCGCTTCCAGCCCTTCAACCGCGAGTTCGAACGACCCGTCAATCCCGCCGTCGGTACGCCAGACGCCGGCATTTGACGTGCCCAGGTAGATGTCGGTGCCGGGTATATGCAGCACAATCCGGCTCGGCACGTCGCCGAGCGCCGACGGGTCGACGCCGGCCATATCCTGCCAGGAATCGCCCGGGCCCAGCGAATCGCTGTACCGGGCCCCGGCCACGATTCTGTAGCCGTTATCAAATGAAGCATCCTCGAATACCGAGACCTCTCCCAGGTTGTTTCCGGGAGACTCGGCGAATACCCTGCTCCAGTGCTCCCCACGGTCGGTACTCACATGCAATGCGTTCAACCCCTCGACGTCTCCGTCGACGGTAACCGATTGTTCCCACGCAAGGAGCGCATCGCCCACGACAAACAATTTCTTGATATGCATGCACCTTCGTCCCAGCGAGTCGACCATTTCCACTTCTACCGAATCCCCCACCGTGTCCAGAACGGTTCCCATCTCTTCGACGTATTCCGCGGTATCCACCCACACGGTTTTGGTCTTCGGAAGCTCGTCGGAAAGCCCGGTCGTATCGCATACGGGGAACTCCTCGAACGTTTCACCGCCGTTGAGTGTTACGAACACCCTCTGCACTTCCGATCCAACACCCTCGTCAACGAGCGCGAAAACCGAATCGCGGGAATCCCCGATGGGAACAACATCGTTGATATTCCACATTTCACCGGGACTCATGTCGGCGGCAATGACCGAGGTGTCGGGAAAGCCCGCGCAGACCTCCCAGGTCTGAGCGGAGTCTTCAGAGGCAAGAAGAATATTGCCTGAACTCATGTAGACTACACCGTTGCATGTCTTCACCATGCACAAACCAAGGTTCCGATTCTCGTGAATCACGCCCGAAAGCTGTGCGCGGATATCCTCAACAAGCGCCGCATCGTAGATAGTATGTCCGCTTTCACCCCCGTCGGTCGTTATCACCGCGGAGTGAAGCGAACCGCCTTCCTCGGCGTTCATTGCCACCGAAATACCATCGTCGGAAGAGACCGTCCGGCCGCCTCCTCCCCAGCCGACGGTTCGACCGTCCCGCTGAAATTTCAGTGAATCTTCGTCGTATGTCGCTTCCCATGTGCGGCCGGAATCGGTGGAATGGAACACCGAAAGCGCGCCTTCCACCGCTGCCCATACAACACCGTTCTCTTCGTCCCAGGCCATATCCTTGACCTTGCCCCCGTAAATACCCTGGTTCACGCGGGCGCTCTCTTGTGCCCGGACCGTTACACCCCCCGCCGGCAGTGTCGGCAGCATTGTGAAAAGCATCATCGACGTACCGAAAGAGACATGTCTCCGGATTCCTCGCTTTGGACGTTTCATAGCACCTCCCGGGCGAAAGCTGGACAGTGGAAAACGGAATCTCAATTGTACCACCGGAAAGCGCGTGGTGTCAAGGAAAAATGACGGAAGACGACGGATTTCTCGCTTTGACGGGAGGAACCCCCGGTTGCAGGCATGGAGTCTACCAGGCAGCGGGGCATACACGCCGGCTGAGACGGTATGGGGGGGGGCGCGGCAGGAGGCTTGCCGAAATAGAGAGCATTGGCGGCCGCCGCGGGAACGACGGCGCCCGGAGCAGACAAGCGTTGACGGTGCCGCGGGGTGGAGGAACGATAGAAAGGGGGCCGGCGCGTTCCACGCGCGGCCCCCGTCCCGGCTCGATCGGGTCGGTGCCGGCCCTTATCTGCTGATACCTATGGTGCTGACATAGCTCTTGTCCCTGAAACTGGAATGACGGTAGTCAAGCAGGAGTATGGCGCGGTACACTCCCGGCGCTACCCGCATGCCCCGGTCGCTGTGGCCGTCCCAGTAGATATCGTAGTCGAATATCCCGCCGTCCCTGAGTTCGTACTTGTTTTCGGGAACCGTACTGAGTATGTCCTTGCACTCGGCCCGGGCAACGAGGTTGCCGACCAGGTCGTAAATCTTCAGGTATCCGTCGATAATCTCCGGCTGCTCTCCGGGAAGCTGCACGATATGGACCGTGAGCACGGTCCCGCCGTCACGGTACGCATCCTGTCGCGCCGACTCCGCGTATTTGACGCTCAGCTCCTGAGGGGCGCGTGAAGCGGGCGGCGCCGGATTGGGACCTGCCCGCATGAGTTTGGCCTTGCCGGGCTCCACGTAGACTTGCACCGCTTTGTTGTTGCGGTTGGGATTGTTCTCGGACAAATCGACGATATGGTAGTTGCGGCTTCCGTGATCCTTCCCCACGCGTATGGCAAGGTAGTGGTCGGCCGTGAGGTCGTTGCCGTTGGTCATGACGAATTTCAAGACATAATCGGAGCGGATCGTAATGAATCCGTCAATACCCTCCAGGAACGCATCGAGTGTGTCGAACGCACCGCCGGGCATCTTGCGCAGGACATGGAAGACGAGTTCGGGGTCGTTGCCGTCGCTGAAGTTATTCCCGCCTCCGCCCGTGATATCCTCGCTGAAAATGACGGTCACGATATCCTTGGTATTGTCGTCGACGTCGATCACTTCCTTGCTCACCCTCCAGATCACCGGCCCGGCGCCGTCGGCACACTGCACCGTCAGCACTGAGTCGGCGCCCGTGATGGTTTCATCGCCGTTGCGGATCTCCACGCTGGGCGTCCAGTCGGTCTGCGGGCCCTCGGTTTCAAGCTCTTCGAGGAACAACACGTACGAAGTGTCACGTCGGGAGTTGACCACGCCGATGCTGTCCACGGCGATCGTGTCACCGTCGTCCCCGATCACGATGATTGAGTCGGTCGGGAAATCCCGCGGCAGGGACACCAGCTTCGAGAAGGTAACCTCGATCCGGTCGAGATATCCGTTGCCCGATGCGTCGCGGCTAACCCCGGCGGTGAGGCTCGCCGGCGGCGCGAGCAGCCGCAGGCAGATCGTGGTGCTCACCGTCGGATCATCGACGGACGTGACCTTGACACACCCTTCTTCGTCGTACTCCACTCCCGCACTTGAATAGAAGAGGCTCGTGGTTTGCCGACCGCCGGAGATCGGATGAAGCGTGCTTGAGGTGTCGGTTATGGTCCAGTCGCTTTCGATCGGGCCGATCCGGTTGCCGTACTGATCATAGCCGTTGGAAAGAGCATAGAGGAAGTCGCTGTTCCGTGCCTGAAGCGTTACCGTGTCACCCACCGCGGTGTTGTCGTCGTACTCGATCCGAATCGAGCTCAGTTGTCCCGGTTTCAGGGCAAAGGGTTTGGTGGCAGCCTCCAGGGAGCCGAGCCGAAAGAAGAGCTGGTGCAGAGAGTCGGGAGACTCGGGAGCGTGATACAGCACGAACCGCACGGTATCGACCCCGTGATCGAAACACTGCGTGAGCGTGTTCTCGGTCGACGGTCGCTGGTTGATCACCCCGGAGCCGTCGTCGGTGATCACGCGCGGGTCGGGCCGGTCGCCGCTGCCCAGAAGGTCCTGGTAGGCCACCGAATCGGTGCAAAAGACTCCCGGATACGGGCCGTTTTCGTTGCGGAGGCGCACCACCCCGACCAGTGTGTCGCCCGCCGTACGCTCCTCCGGGGGCGTCAGTATCTTGAAAGAAGCTTCGGTTACCGGGCCGGGCCGGAATATGACCCACACCGAGTCGTCGGCCGTGGTGTCGTTGTCGAGGGTGACGGCCAGCCATGCAGCGCCGGACGTATCGGTTGAAACCGGCGAGAATGTCCACCCCGAGGCGAACTGCGGCGGTGCGGGATCGATGTCGAGTCCTTCGGAGGTGAGCCACCGGGCCGGGATGGTAACCCACGAACCGGGGTCGTTGGAGGGCTGAGCCTGCACCCGCAGCGTGCGCCGGTCGTTGGTGGTCATATCCAGCGTGTCGATCGCGACCGTATCGGGCGTGACAATGCGCAGTGCCAGGAAGAAGATTTTCAGCACCGACACGTCGACGGTGTCTTTCAGCGAAGGATCGTCGGCATTGACCGCTATCACCCGCGTCCAGGCAACCGAGTCGGCGCCGGTATAGGTCTTCTCGATGACGCCTTCGCCGATCCCCGATATCCCGTCACGGGCCGAGGCCACGGTGTCGTAGATGCTGCTCCAGTCGGTGCGGCGGGAGTAGTCGACGAAGTTCCCGTGTTCATCGCGGAGAATCGCGTAGACACTTCTGACGGTATCCACCCTGGTCAGCGTGATGGAATCCACGGGGTTGTCGTCGACCGGACTGAACTGCCAGTTCTGGTCCGGTTCGATCACCAGCCGGCAGGCCGGGCCCGCGCGCATGGTGACCCGCATGGTATCCACGAGCACGATCGCGCCCTTTTCGTAGCGGGCCGTTATCTGATAGGTCCGGTACGCTTCGGTCGGCACGAATATGCTCTTGTAACCTTGTGTGGCTGAGAGGGAATCGTTAAACTCCTTATTGTCGATCTCGGTCATCTCCCAGGTGATGGGGATCGTATCAACCTGGTAGTCTTCAAGCCACACATCGTTGTGATCCAGTATCTTGGCAACCAGCGCCAGGCTGTCGCCGGCAGTGGCCTCGACCGGTGAGCCCTGCGGCGGATAGGGAAGATTGTCCGGTCCCGGCGCGCCGTCGTTCGGATACAAGGCCAGCTTCCGCGGCGGGCCGACATTGAAGCTTACGGGCAGGGTGAAGCTTTCGGCGCCGCCCATGGACACGCGGATCCACCCGTCGGAGGTGGTATCCACCGGAGAGAAGCTCCAGGAATCGGAGAAGCGCGGCGGGGAGGGGGATGTTCTCGTGCCGGGAGAGAGGTCCCAGTTGGCGCGCACGTACTCCCACGTGCCGTCGTCCTTGCGCTTGCCCTGCACCATCAGCGTGGTGTCCTGGTCGGTGCGCATGGTCAGCGATGAAATCGGGGTGTTGCGGCCGACCACGATCCGCAGGGAGTCGTACTCGACGGTCAGCAGTATCACGGTGACGGTGTCCCGCAATGAGCCGTCGTCACGGTTGACCGCGATCACCCGGGTGTGCCCGCCCAGGTCCGAGACCCGCTGGATGCGTCCTTCGCCGATACCGGCCACGCCGCCGACCGCGGTCACCACTGCGGTGTCCCGGCTGCTCCATCGGGTCCGCGCCGAATAGCCCGCGAAGTTCCCGAACTCATCACGCAGGATCGCATAGACGTTTTCGACCGTGTCCTCGGTACCGATCGTGATACTTCCCACGGGATTGTTGTCGTTGGGGCTGCTGTTGCGGTCGGGGCTTCCTTCAAGCACCAGGTGGTGCACCGCTCCGGCCTCGACGAAGAACATCACGGTATCCGCACTGCTTTGGCCGGTTTCGTCGAACGCGGCGATCACGTACACCAGGTTGTACGCGTTTTCCGGGACGAACGAGGACCGGTGGCCGCTGCGCGGCGTGAGCGTGCCGGTGGGCGGATTACCCTGCAGTTCCACGACCCGCCAGGAGATCGGGGCGTCGGCGCGCTCGTAGCCGCTCAGCCAGAAGTCCGTGTGATCGAAAATCTTGGCCACCAGCGGAATCGTATCACCCGCCGGAATCGTGTCCGCGGTGGTGCGCGGTGGGTACGGAAGGTTGTCGTTGGTGCCGGGGGTACCTTCTTTGGGATAGAGGGAGAGCCGGTACGGGAGACCGGCGGTGAAAATCACGGTAATATCATCGCTTACCGGCCCCGAGGTCCCGCTCATGCCGATATCGATCGTACCGGTATCCCTGCCGCCCGGCGTGACGGTCCAGTCGTCGGAGGAGGCGGGCGCGGAAGGGCTCACGCGGATTCCCGCGCTGTTCCAGCGCACTACCACATTGTCCCACCGCCGGTTGTCGGAGCGGCGCCCGAGGGCCAGCAGGGTGGTATCCTGATCGGTGCGCATGCGCAGCGTGTCGATATCGCGCAGTCCTTCGTGATTGACCACAATCCGCAGCGAGTCGTACGTGATATCGCTGAGGATCACCGTCAGCGTGTCCCTGAGAGAGGAGTCGCCCTGGTTGCGGGCGATCACTTCCGTCTGAGCTTCCTCGTCACTCGCCCTGAGAATAACGCCTTCGCCGAACTCCGCAATACCCTCCATGGCGGTTGCCACCGAGGTGTCTTCGCTGCTCCAGTGCGTGGAGGTTGAGGGCCCCACGAAATTGCCGTAGCGGTCGCGCACGATCGCGTGCGCGGTGGTGATCGTGTCGGAGGTGGAAAGCACCACGGTGTGAAGAGGGTTGTCGGCATTGGGGCTGACTCTGCGGTCGGCGCTCGCTTCGACCACGAGGTGGTGCGCCTGCGCATGGTCGATCGAGAAGCGCACCGTGTCGGCGTGGAACGTTCCGCCTTCGGAGAACTCCGCTACAACATACACTTCGCTGTAGGCCACGGTGTCGTTGAATACGGTCCGGTGACCCGCGGCGCGCGACAGTGTGCCGGTTGCCTCGCCGCTGCCCGCGGCTTCGATGCGCCAGGAGACCGGTGATGAAGCAACTTCGTAGTCGGAGAGCCAGACGCCGCGGTGATCGAACACCTTGGCTACGATTGCCGCGTTCTCTCCGGCGCTGAGCACATTGGCCGTGGTCGGATCGGGCCACGGCAGGTTGGTTCCGTCGTACGGCTCCCCCGTTTCGGGAAAGAGCATGATTGTTCGTGCCGCGCCCTCGGTGAAGGTCACGGTCACGGTATCACGGATCGTACCGTCGGGGCCGGGATAGTCGACCAGGATTCTGCCCGAGCCGCGCGAGGTCGGCGCAAAACTCCATGAGGAAGCCAGGGCGGGCGCCGAGGGCGAAGCCGAAAGGCCCTCGAGGCTCCAGCCCGGGCGAATATTGTCCCACTCCCCGTTGTCGGAGCGGCGTCCCAGCGCATACAGCGTGGTGTCCTCATCGGTGCCCATGGTAAGCGAGGCAATGTCTTTGAGACCGTTGTGGTTGACCACGATGCGAAGGGAATCGTAGGAGATGTTGCTCAGCGTGACCGTCACGGTGTCGATCAGCGCGGAGTTGTTTCTGCTCTGCGCGATCACCTCCGCCTCTCCTTGATCGGCCTTGCGCACAATTTCTCCTTCACCCAGCGACGGCATCGCTTCGCGTGCTTCGGCCACCACGGGGGAGAGGCTGTTCCAGAACGTGCTCGGCGAGGCCTGGATGAAATTACCGTACGAGTCCCGGATCACCGCGTAGGCATAAGCCGTGGTGTCGTTGGCCGAGATGATAACCTCTTCGAGCGGGTTGTCGCTGTTGGGGCTTGCGCTGCGCAGCGGGCTGTCTTCGATTACCAGATGATCCTGCTCGTCGGGCACAATCCTGAACCGCACGGCATCGCTGAGCCCGTAGTCGTCGTAGGCGGCCCTGATCTCCACGGTGTTGTGCGCGCGGGTGGGGCGGAACGTGGACCTGTGGCCGGTGAGCGGACTGAGGGTGCCGGTGGGCGGGTTGCCGGCCAGTTCGTTCCGTGTCCAGGCAATGGGGGTAGTGGCCACCTCCAGATCGCTGATCCAGTTGCCTTCGGCATCAAAGACCTTCGCCACCAGCGTGATGACGCTGCCCGCGGCGTCTTCGACGACGGTCCCGGGCGAGGGCCAGGGGTCGTTGCCCCCCACCCCGGGCTCTCCTTCATCGGGATAGAGTTCAAGCCTGGCCGGAAGTCCCGAATCGAAGGTGACGGAGACCGTATCGGCGCTGCCTGCCTTGCTGATCATGATCCGTCCGCTGCCTGTTGACGAAGGCGAGAATGTCCAGCGGTCGTCGTCGAAATCCGGCGGAGAAGGCGTTGCGCTGAGACCGCCCTCGAGGCTCCAGGAGGCGTCGACATACACCCACTGTCCGTTGTCCGATCGTTGACCAAGGGCAAACAGCGTGGTGTCCTGGTCGCCTCTGATCGTCATCGAGGAGATGTCTTTGAGGCCGTTGTCGTCGACCACGAGCCGCAGGCCGGTGTAGGTAATGCTTTCCACGACCACTTCCACCGAATCGAAATAGGAGCCCTTGGTTGCGAGCACCCGGGTGCTGTCGTTGGTGGTGGCTATGCGCGTAATCTCACCTTCGCCGTTTTCCGGGGACGATCCCGCGGCGGCCGTTGCCACGGTTGTGTCGCGGCTGTCCCACGACGGTGTGTCGACGGGTCGAACGAAATTGCCGTAGGAATCCCGGAGTACGGCGTAGACCGTGCGTGAGACATCGGAGCTGAGCAGCTCGACCGAGCCCAGCGGGTTGTCGTCGTTGGGACTCACCCCCTGGTCGGGACTTGCCTCGATCACCAGGCGCAGCAGCGTACCCGGAACGATCCGCACGCGAACGGTGTCGACAAACAGGTCGGCGCCCTCTTCGTAGGTACCGACAATATCGAGCACCAGCGTGTCGCCGTTGTTGTCGTATGCCTTCCAGGCCGTAAATGACGTGCTGTGACCGGTTGCATCGGCGAGTGTGCCCACCGATGAGTCGATCAGGCCGCCGCCGGTGCGGAAGCGGACTTCCCAGGAGATCAACGAGCTGAGCGCCGGATTGGTTTCGTACTGACCCAGCCATGTCGGTCCGGCGTCGAATATCTTGCCGACCAGCGGAATGGCCTGGCCGGCGCGGAACGTATAGATCGTGGTGGGCGGATCGTAGCGGTCGCCGGGTGCGGGAGCGCCTTCGGAGCGGTATATCTGCATGGTATTGGGATCGCCCGGAAGTATGGTGACCGGGATGGTGTCGCCGAGGCCGCCGTAGGTGATCCGGAGCCTGCCGCTCCCGGTATCCGCCGGTTCGAAGTTCCACGAGGAGGCCGAGACCGGGGGTGAACCGGCGGCGGAGAGGTCCTGAAGGCCCCATGTTGCTTCCACCAGCTCCCATCCGAGCCCGTCGACGCGCAACCCCTCGGCATACAGGAGGGTGTCGTACCCGTAGCCGATCGCCAGCGTATCGATCTGACTTCGTTGAGCACCTTCACCGGTGGCGATACGAAGCCCGTCGTACTCGGTTTCTTCAACGATCACCTTGACCGTGTCTCTGAACGCCGCGCCCGAATAATCCGAGCTTCGTCCGGTGATCCACGCTTCACCATTCGGCCCGTCCTTGGACACAACACCCTCTCCCCGGCTCTGGTTGCCGTCGCCGACCGAGACAATCGAGTTTCCCTGCCACACGCCCCACTGCGTGGGGTTGGAATGCTCCACGAAATTGCCGTACTGATCGCGTATAATCGCATACACCTCTCCCTGCGACTCGGTTGCGGGAATGGTGAGGCTGTCGAGTTCATTATCGTGGCGCGAGTTGCCCGAGAGATCGGGCGAGCCCTCCAGCAGCATGTGGTGGGGGTCCGACGGTGATATGCATATCCGGATGGTATCCCGCAGGGGATAATCGGGGAACATGGGGTCAACAAATGTCAGGTAGATGAGCACGCAGCCGTGCGCCCTGATAAAACAGAATTCGTTGTTGCTGCCGACCGTGTCGAATTCCACGGGGTTGCCCATGGTGTCCACGATTTCCCACTGGGTGAGCGTGTCCCAGTCGGGGCGCAGGCCGGCGGTGTCGTCGACAATCCACACGTTGAACTCGATGCACTCCCCCGCGGTCAGGGTCGTATCGTCCACATCCGGAGGCGGATCGTCGGGGTCGGGCGGGATGGTGTCGGTGGTGATAATGATGTCGTTGGGTTTGGTGGGAGTGAGGAGATTGGTAGTGATCGTGCAGTTGGACTTGACCGTATGCCGCTCGGCGTAGAAAAAATCGAACATGTAACGCTGGCCGAGCACAAGGTTCAGTGACGGCGCGAGGGCATCCAGGTCGATCGAGCCGCCAACTTCCGAATGCACTCCCCCGAGATCGAGCACCAGAGAGTCGTTGATAAACACCCAGACATCATCGTCGCCGCTGAAATCGAAGTACTCTCCTCCCTTGTAGGTAAATTCGTGGTGCAGCTCCATGGTGAAGGAGAAATTGTGATCCTGCCCGTCGGGCTCGTCACCGAACCCGCGGCCGTCGATCCAGAAAAACTGGTTGTCCCCTCGTCGCACGAACTCGTACGTTCCGGTTACGGAATCGACCAGCTCGAAGGGCAGGGAGTCGTAGATGACCACGTTGGCCATGGAGTCGGAGGCATTGTAATCGGCGCCGACATACTCGCCGGTACGGCCGAGGTAGGGATCGAGGTTGGTCCATTGCCACCGCTCAAGGGTGTTGTCGTAGCCGAACTCAGCGCCCGTTCCTCCCTGTGGACGGTACCACTCTTCGACATGCGTGTTGCAGGCGCGGTTGTTGAGAAACAGCGGCTTGCGGTCATCGCTGAGACTGTCCTGAATCATGTCATCCTGGCGTCCCGGATTGCACGCCTGGAAATTGGGGTTGGTCCCGTCGGCGTGAAAGTCATAGAAGGTGGCCTGCACCCACAGCGTGTCGTCGAGTACGAATCCCTGGCCGAAGCCGGGGAGGGTGAGACAGCAAACGGAAAGAGCCGGCATGATCCCGCAAGAGATGGTGCGCTTGTTCATACGTCCCGTCCTGGAGTCCGCGTGGAAAGTTCCTTGTCACCTGTCGTGTGCGAGGGCCCGTCGCCGTGTATCCGGAGGGCCCGCCGTTTTGACTGCCTTACAATTGTACTATACTTGTATAGTATCGTGCACGCGCGGGAAAAACCGGAAACCGGATTTCCCAAATCCCGTTTTGTTACGACCCGGGTAAGAAAAGAGGGGTTCCGGCAGGTTCGGTAAACCTACCGGGACACCCCGATTGTTGAATGGTAAGGCTTGCGGGAGGT
>CAZNDN010000044.1:21028-27104 GCA_964571815.1 uncultured Fibrobacterota bacterium
TCGCTGAGCTGCACGGTGACCAGGTCCTTGGTGCGATCGTCGACATCCTCCACATACTTCTGCACTCTCCACACCACCGGCCCCGCGCCGTCGGCCGCCCTGACCGTCGCCACGGTGTCGATTCCGTGAAGCTTTAGGCTCCGGTTGTCGAAGCTCACCTCAGGGCGCCATCCGGTCTGCGGCCTGTCCCCGCCACTCTCTTCGAGAATCAGCGTAAACGTGGTGCGCGCGCTGTCGCCGAGCCCTTCGATGTCGATTACCTCAAGCGTGTCGCGGGTAGCCACATTGACAATGGTGAAGAACGGGATTACCGACGTATCGGGCAGCACGACCGGCCTGCTGAACGACAGCTCGATACGGTCGAGGTAGCCGTTGGCGCTGGTGTCGCGCGTGACCGCCGAGGGTTGGGCGGTCGGACCGATAATCGTAATGAAGAGGCTGTCTCCGATCTCCGGATTCTCGTCGGCCAGCGCAACCAGTCGCCCTTCCTCGCCGCTTGTCACCTGCGCGGCGGTGTAGAGGATGCGCGACGACACCCCCCCGCCCACATCGTGCAGCGTACCTGTGGTCGACCAGCGGCTTCTGACCTCGGAGCGCAGTTGGTTGCCGAAGCGGTCGAATCCCAGCGCCGTCACCTGCACCCGCCCGTCGGGGTAGCGAATCGTGACGCTGTCCTGGTCGCCCAGGCTGTGCACGAGCGCCAGGGAGTCAAGGGCGCCGGGAAGCAGCTCGAAGGAGCGTGTCGAGCCCTCCAGCGTATCCATCACCACGTACACCTTGTGCGTGCTGTCCCGGTCCAGGGGTGCATAGTAGAGAATGAGGCGTACCGTGTCGACACCGGCGGTAAAACAGGTTCGGGCCGTGTAGTCGGTTCCCGGTCGAAGATCGAGGTTGGAGGTGTCTCTGTCGGTGATCACTTCGGGATCGGGCCTTCCGTGGGCGCCGAGAACATCCTGGTAGGCCAGGTCCACGCACGTATCGCCCTGGTACACACCGTCGAGGTTGTACAGGGTCACCGCCGCCGTCAGCGTATCCCCGGCAATTCTCCGCTCGGGCGGGGTAAGGAGTCTGATATCAATACGCGTGGGCGGCCCGGCGGTGAACACGACATCGATAGAGTCCGGCGCGGCGTCTTCGTAGGTGGCCCTGACAATGCCGCTGCCGGTGTCGACCGGAGAAAACGACCAGCTCGACGATCGTTGCGGAGGGGGCGTGTCGAAGGTAATCGAGGGGATCATCTCCCAGCTTCCCGGCACGGGCTCCCATCGCGCGGTATCCGAGCGCAGGCCTTCGACCACCAGCGATGCGCGCTGGTTGGTGTTGATCGTGAGGGTGTTACCCTCAATGACCGTTGAGGCGTCGCCGGCGCTGATTCGCAGCTTGACATAGTGATACGGCAGCAGCCGCACCCAGGTGGTATCCCGCAGCTTCGTTTCGTCGTCGACCCCGAAAATCCGCGTCCGTCCGGAGTCCACGGTGATGTCCTTGTAGATGGTTCCCTCGCCGCGGTTGGCTCGCCCCGCGGCGACATCCACGATATCCGGGTCCCCCGGTACTTCACCCCATGTGGTGGGATTGGAGTAGCGCACGAAATTGCCCGGGGAGTCCCGGAGCAGGGCATACACCGACGTGGTCAGGGTGGAATCGGTGATCTTGGCCGTATCGATCGGGTTGGGATCGTTGGGGCTTTGTCGCCAGTCGGGGTCGGGCTCCAGCACCAGTTGCGTGGGCTCGCCCGGCACGATATCCACGGTAAGCGTATCAACCAGCTCGCGACGCTCGTAGGCGGCGATGATCGACACCGACCGGTGGGCCTTGAGCGGGACGTAGGTCACCTTGTGGCCCGAGGTTTTTCCTCCCACGAAATAGCCCGAGCTGTCGCCTTCGTCCACGCCCTCGCCTTCCAGGATTCCCCAGGTGATCCTGTTGCCCAGTTGGGGCGAGCGCTCGAAGGTGTCGAGCCAGGTTTCGTTGAAGAAGAGTTTTGCCACGAGTCTGATTCGTGTGCCGGCGGTATCGGTGACGGTACGTGGATACGGATCGTTGGTGGGATCTTCCGGCGCCGGGGCGCCCTCTTTCGGATAGAGCACCAGGCGGTTGGGCTCGCCCGGGCGCACCGTAACCGGGAGCGTATCGGAGACGGCCCCGGGGTAGGAAGCGGTGATTCGTCCGGTGGACGGCTCGGTGGGAGAGAAGGTGAAGCTTTCGGTTTGCCCGGGGTTGTCGTCGAGCGTGGACGGAGTAAGGGTCCAGTCTCCGGGTACGGGTACCCAGACACTGTCGTGGGCCCGAAGTCCTTGCACGCCGATCAGCGTGTCTTCGCCGGCCGTGATGGTCAACTCTTCCACTTCCAGGGAATCTTCCACCACGATCCGCACCCGCAGGTAGGAGACGCTGTCCAGCCGTACGGTCGTCGTGTCGATCAGCGCGGGTTTGTCACGGTTGCGCGCAATGATTCGTGTTTGGCCGATATCGCCGACCCGGTCGATTTCTCCTTCCCCTTCCTGCCACCGCGCGCCCTCATCGACCGTAACAATCGCCGAGTCGCGTGTGCGCCAGTCGGTCCTGGTTGAGTAGCCGGCGAAATTGCCGAACTCATCGCGCAGCAGTGCATACCCGTACTTGACCGATTCGGTTGCATTGAACACGATGGGGTCGTACGGGCGGGGATCGTTGGGGCTGATACTCCAGTCGGGCGACTGCTCGATCACCAGTTGCTCCGGCTCGCCGGCTTCGACATAGATCCGCACCGATGCGCTGAGGCTGATATCGTTGCGCCGGTAGCGGGCCGTGATGCGGTAGAGGTTGAAGGCATTCTCCGGCTTGAACCGCGTGATATGTCCACGGTCGTCGGTCAGGTTTTCGGCCGGCGCCGGACCCGAGAGGCTGTCGATCTCCCAGGAGATAAACCGTGTGCTCGTGTCGGCGATTTCATATTGGGAGAACCACTCGTCGTCGTAGAACACCTTTGCCACGAGTACCGACGTCCCCCCGGCGGCAATGGTGTCGCGGGCCGGAAGCGGCGAGAGGTTTTGAGGATTACCCTCTTTACCGTAGATCGCCATACGGTTGGGGAAGCCGGGCAGGAATTCGATGAAAACCTCATCGCCCACGGCCCCCTCGGTCAGACGGCTTCCGCTGACCGAGATTGTTCCCGTGGCTACGTCGCCGGCGGAGATGGTCCATTGGTCGGCATAGTCCAGGCTTGAAGGTGTGAGCCCCAGGCTCGCCTCGGCGCTCCACGAAGCCGGGACGCCTTCCCATCCTTTCCCGTCATTGCGCAGTCCTTCAACAAAGAGTGTGGTATCGCCGGCGCCCATGCGGAGCTGGACGGTATCAACGTAGCGGGGTGTGCCGCCGTGGTCAACAAAGATTCGCAGTGAATCATAGGTCACCGCACTGATCTGGGCAACCACGGAATCGTAGAGTGTGTCGTTGGTGTAGAGGTCGTCGAAGAAGGAGGCCACGATTATCGCCGAGGCTTCCTGGTCGGTTGCCCGGCTGATTTCACCTTCTCCCCACAGATAGTTGGTGGTCGCTTCGGCCGTTATTTCATCGGGTCGTCGGCTTGTCCATACGGTGTTGTACCCGTAGGAAACGAAGTTCCCGAACTGGTCATATACGGCGGTGTAGGCGTTGACGGCGTCCTGCGTGGTCGTGAAGACGATCTCATCACCCGGAAATCGTGCAAGCGATGACGTGTCGCTGATAATATCGATATGATCCGGGACCCCGGCCCGGATCGTGACGCTCAGCGAATCGCGAAGCGTGTCGGCCACGCCGGCGGGGAGTTTGCCGTAGATGGTGACGGTTCTCTCGGCGATTCGCGGGAGGAAGCGGTTCCGGTGCCCGCGCGCCTCGAAGAGGCGGCCCGAGCCGCCCTCCGGATCGGCAAGGCTCCACACGATCTCATCCTTGCCCGGCGAGCGCGTGTAGGCGGTAAGCAGCACGCCGTTTTCGTCAAACACCCGCAGCTCCATGTCCACGGTGTCGCCGGCGGCGCGGGTCATCCGTGAGGGGTGAAGGGTACCGTCGAAGTCGTAGAGCAGGACATGATGAGGGCTTCCCGGAAGGATGGTGACATCGAGACTTGTAGTCATCCCGCTTCGCTGGGCCCCGAGTGTGCCGGAGCCGGTGTCGGCGGGTGCGAAGCGCCACTGGTCGGTTGTGGCGGGCGGGTTTCCGGTGAAGAGCCTCGAGGGCGAGATGGTCCACTGGTCGGCCTGAATATTATCCCACCGCGTTGGATCGTCCTGGCGGCGGCCCTGAAGAATGAGCAGGGTATCGCGGTCCGCGGCGATGGTCAGTTGGTCGAGCGGCACGCGGTCTTCGTTAACAATTCGCAGATCGGTGTATACCGCGGGATCCACGATTGCCAGAATGGTGTCACGGAATGCAGGCCCCGTGTTGGGCGCCGTCAGATTATGGGCGGTCACGCGTGTTTTACCATTATCGGCGGTCTTGGTAATCAACCCCTGTCCACTGTCGGGCTTCGCACCATTCTCGGCTTTCACCACCAGATGGGGTCCGGCCAACGTATCCCATGCCGTGCTGGTTGAGGGTCCGATGTAGTTGCCGAACTCATCGCGGATTATCGCGTATGCATCGGCCGTGGTGCTGCCCGAGCCGATGGTGACCTCCCCGTTACCCCCGATCGGGTCATCGTCGATGAGGTTGCCCCGCGACTGGCCCTCGATCACCAGATGGTCGGGAGGGCCGGGCTCGACGTAAATAAACGCGGTGTCAACGAGTTCGCTGCCTTGTTCGAAATAGGTGGCGATGACTTTGGCGGTGCGGTAGGCTACCTTTGCGGAGAATGTTGTGGTTCGGCCGGCGTCGGCGTACAGTGTGTCACCTTCCTCTCGTGACGACGGCACGACATCCCACTGCACATCGTGATAGGTGGTGTCTTCCGGCGGGAGGGTCCCCGATCGCATGAACAGGTCTGCGGTGAGGTCCGTTGTCCCGCCGGCCTGTATGGTGTCGCTGTTGACCGAAATGGCAAGGGAGTCGGGCGGGCTGATGAGAAAAATGCCGGATATTTTGAATACGATGTCGTTGTAGTCGACATGATGAGGTGCATTGTCGTCCACCTGGTCCTCAAACGCAAACTGTACAGTGTCGGTTCTCTCACCGTCCTCCTTGATCCATCCCGCAACAGAGTATCGTCGAAGAAGAGGGATACCGAAACGAACTTCATCCCTCATGGCAGAGCAGTAGTATCGATCGACCCCGCTGCACGAGTCTCCATGCGAGCAGATATCCCCGGGAGCGCGATTGGGACCTGTATAGCGGGGAATGGAATCTTCCGGGTCGGGAAAATCATACTCCGGATTATCTTCGTCTCCTTCCGGTGCGCATCGAATGCTCATGTCGACCTTGTACATGAAGAAAATCGTGTCCAAATGCGGAATATTGAAGATCGTATCCAACCGCACTCTGGCGCCTTCAGACTTGTTGGTAAAAAGTGGATATGCAGAATCGGGATAATTGGGCACCATGAAATAGAGCCAGCCGGTACACCACGCGCTATTTGAGTTATACCATACCTCCAAAGGACGTGACGCATCGCGGAGAAATGTCGCCCCAAGGAACATGGAATCCGCTTCGAACAGCCCGCCGCCATCATCCGGCCAATAGTCCGTGTTCTCCCCGAACTCGTACTCCTGCGCACCCCCGGTCACAGCCACCATGCACACTGCAACCGCGGCGAACCCGCAGAGGCGTGCGATTGACAGACGGTCTCTCATGAACAAGCCTTTTGGAAAGGTTTTACGTTTGCATTTTTCGGCGGCGCCCACTGCCGACGCACAGTATAAGCCCTTGTCAATAGTCGTTCCGGTCGCCCCGCCGGTTCACGTTTTCTCGCTCGGGCAAGCGTTCGAAAAATTACATGATGGCCCCGTGCCGGGGCTACCGGTTCGAAACGGGGCGGGAGGCACGGTGGGAGAGGGCTCCGAGGGGTGCGGAGAGGGTGGTTGGAGGGTGCTTTGGACCGGACTAATTTTATTACTTTAACGGGTTTCTGTTTCGGGGCGGGAAGAAGGAAGTTTTTGGGTGATATCTTGCTCAATAT
>CAZNDN010000045.1:0-5202 GCA_964571815.1 uncultured Fibrobacterota bacterium
TACCGCGAGGCGAAAACCGGGAGAGCGTCTCGTCGACCGCCGGCCACGGTGACTTGTCAAAACCCAACAACGCGCGGTGTCCCGACCAGAGGTATCCGGAGAGTCCGGTAAGCGAGGTGACGATTCCCGCTCGAAGAGGATTGAGGTGCACGTACCTGACCAGTTCGCGGAAGTACGTCCCGTCCTGCACGATACGCGATTTGTAGCGATCGGCGAAGAGATACCCCCGTCGATCGTGACGCTTGTTGTATTCCCGGGCATACGATCCGTTGATTCGCCGCATGACCGAGTCCAGCGATGTCTCGGTTGGTCGCAGAACCAGATGGTAATGCGTGGGCATCAGGCACCAGGCGTAGCAGAGACACTCCGACTCTTCGATGACCCGGCTCAGTCGCTCGATGAACGCGCGGTAGTCGCGGCTGTCGGGGAACAGCTTCAGGTCGACAAGCCCGCGCGCAATCACATGATGAATCTCGCCCGGGACCTGAATTCGGCGTGTGCGCGGCATGGGCTGAATATAATAAATGTAACCCCGTCCCGGACGGCTACCGCGCTATCACGAGAGGCAGACGCGCGCCGCGCCCGTCAGGGTAGAGCACCTCCAGCACGTAAAGCCCCCTGGCCGGCGGACGGGAGAAGAGCTGAATCGTTGATGAGCCGCCGCAGCGGAAACGACCCCTCAACTTCCCTCGAGGGGAAAAGAGACGAATGTCGACAGTTTCCCGCTCAGGTGCCCGCACGGAGAGATGGGGAATCGCATCGCCGGTTGTGAGTCGAACGCGCGGGACGCCGGCGGGGTGGGGTGATGAAAGCAGGGCGCCGGCTACCGCAAAGTCCGGTTCCACGGGAGCTTCGGCCGAAGAGCCGACCGCATTGTATGCCGCGACTCGATAACTCACTTCGCCGGTCGCTGCCGGTGGACCGTCAACAAAGGTAGTGGCGCCGGCGTCCACTCGGGCTATCTCGACGAATGCGCCGTTGTCAACGGAGCGCATGATGCGGAATCCCTGTTCGTTGTCGGAGTTGTCGGCCCACTCCAATCTGCGCTTGCCGTCGGGCATCACACTCATGGTGAGATTCGACGGCGGCTGGGGTGGGAAACCACTCGTGCCCGGAAGACTTCGGTACAGTGAGACAACTTTATCACCCGGCGGCAGCTCAAGTACCGCGGTCCGGGTTCCCTGTATCTCCAGGGCATGTTGCCGGCGACTCGCCTTGTCGTACACCGTGTCGTAGCCCATGCAGATTGAATCGTATACCGCATACGAGGCCGACGTTTGCCCGTCACTGGTGACGAAATAGGGATAGTGCCGGGCGTCGACCGCCAGGTCGGGGAAATGGTCCCGGAAAAATCCCCCGAGCACTTCGGTCTTGCCCCCGTTGGTGGTCAAACAATGAATAGCGGGCGCTTCGGTCTTGAGCCCGAGAATCCAGACAGCGCCGCCGCGGTTGTGAAGGTACGTTCGAACGACACTCTTGTGCGGCACGAAAGGGTTGTTCTCCGGGTTGTAGTGACGGATGAATACATCCTGCTGTACGGTAAGCTTCAGGGCCCGATGCGTGTCAACCAGAAAGAGCTTTCCGGTCGCACCCGGAGCGTTGCGAATCCATCCGTACTGACCCCGGCTCGAACGGATGACGACATCGCGCGACGTCGCCACCTCGATCCCCACGGCGCGGCTCCCCCACTTGAAGTGGGGATTGAAACGATCCAGTATCAGCGGTGACTCGCCGGCCCCTTCGATTCGAAACAAGGGTATTTCCTTGCCGAAAAGCTCCGGCTTCCCGTGCAGCGTCGCGAACATACCTTCGATACGCTCCACACTCGCGGGAATGGTACAGGTTGAGGTGATTTCGTATTTGACTCCAAACCGGAAATACACCGTCTTCGCGCCCGAGTTGAGCGCGCTTTGTATGGCCGGCGTATCGTCATGGGCCGAATCCGCGGGGGTTACCCAGTTTGAGACGGGATCGTCCTTCGCCCGCGGCACATCGGCGATCGGGAGATTCAGGTGCTCGTACGACGGCAGGGAAGCAAGGGCGACGGTGTCGCCGGAAAGGTAAGAATCCAGCTCGCTCCCGGGCTGCTCGATCCCGTTGTCGTTGATCACCGCGCGGTAGGTGGGCGCCTGGATATCGCGCAGATACACGCTTGCGGTGTTCTCGATCGCTGCGGCTTCGGTAGGGGCGCCGGAAAAAATGCCTCCGATCAGGACGGTGTGCGCAATCCAGTTGGGTCCGTTTCTGATAACCGGCACCGTATTGATGCTTGTCAAATTACGAATCGAGACGGGCATGTGATTCTCAAACCCCACGACACCCTGGTTTATCAGCGTGATATTTTCAAGCGTGGCATGAGAGGGCCCTTCGTAAGTCTTGATCCCGGTATCGAACCCGTTGATCGTGACGTCATGGATAAGCCCCGGACCGAATTCGACTTCGGAGAGGTCCAGGCCGATAACCCCGGCGCCGTCTTCGGAGCGAATCGTTACGTGATGCAGAATTCCGCCGTTATGATTGTTATACATGAGACCGATTGCACCGGGGTTGCCCTGACCGGAGGAAATCGTGAGATTATCCAGATGGTTGTCGAAGGAGGAGTTGTTGTTCCCATCCCAGGGTGAGCATTCGTTCCCGGTGAACCGGCACCGCATGACCGGCCGGGGGTTGGCGGCATCCTGAAAACCGGGGCAGGCATCTTTCAGTCTGATGATCGTTCCGGTTTCACTTTCCCCGCACATCCGAAGCCACCGCATCCAGAACACCTCGCGGGAAACCAGATAGAGCCCGTCGGGAATGAAAATCGTCTTGAAATTGACCGGCCTTCCTCCACAGTACTCCCAGTTGGCGAGAACGGAATCGAAGGCGTGCGTGTCGTCAATGTTATCGTCGGGTATGGCGCCGAAATCGGTCAGAACGAAGAGCCCGGCGTCGGGAGGGAACGCGTTGCCCTCAGCATGCTCATCCGCCGAAAGAGAAACGATACCGGCAAGGACCACCGCGGTAAGAGGGGGGATTTTCATGGGGAACCTCCTCTCTGCAAAATACTTTTCGGGGCGGGCGTGTCACGCTGGGAGGATACCCATTTTCGGGCTTCAAAACGGCACGCATGGGGGAGTGGAGGCCGGAAATTGCGAGTGATCGGTCCGGCTTCAGTCCTCGTTTTCCCCTGCCGGCGAGATCGATTTGTGAATAATGATTGTAAAGGCGCTGAATCGTGGCCACGTACGTGACCGGTTCCTGTCCGCGCACGTAGCCGTAGCGTGATTGTCGATGGAATTGCGGGCGGGAAAGCAGCAGCATAGCCTGCTCCACACTCCCGAACCATCGGTTGGCATCCAGTCCTCTGCGACGCGCCAGGCGCCGCGCATCCGCAACGTGACCGTATCCCGCATTGTACGACGCCAACGCGAGATGGTAGCGCTGCCGGTAGGGTATACTTTTTTCGAATCGATCCAGCAGCCGTGTCATGTATGTCGTGCCGGCACGGACGTTGTGTTCGGGATCTCCGGGATTGTCGATTCCCATCTCCGCGGCCGTTCCGGGCATGATCTGCATCAGACCCACCGCGCCGGCCCAACTGCGTGCGTGCGGGTCAAATCGCGACTCCTGAAAGACCTGGGCGGTCAGCATACGCCAGTCAAGCCCGCGGCGCTCCGCATACTTCTTCATGAGCGCATCGTATTCGGAGATCCTTCCTTCCAGATCGGCACGGCCGGCCGACACTGCTCGGCGGGCCTGGCGTTTGCTTTCGAAGTATCGTCGGTGCAGGATGTTGTAGTGCAGGGCTTTCGGTTCGTAGGGTCCCGAAGTGAAAAAAGCGTCAATCGCTGCTTTCAGCTTGACTGCATCCGGTCGAATGGCCCAACCGATACGGCGAGGTTCGCTTATCGGGAATGCCGCAGCGATGTCGGCGTTGTGAAGCGTGGCCGATTCCACCAGATAATCGTCCGCCACGGTCACATCGTACCGTCCCGAAGCTACCCGCTGCAGAATCTCTTCGGTTTCGACATCTTCAGGGACCGGCTCGATGTCCAGACGGCTTCCCAGTCGCTTCGTAAGCCGGTCAAGTGTGCCGTAATAGGAACTGCTGCGCCGCACATGTATCGTACGATCGACAAGCTCTTCTTCGGAGGCGATGAGGGGTTTGCCGGCCGAGTCGACCCGGCACACAACCACTTCGCGCGGGAAGAGATACGGTGCCCCGAATGCCGCCCGTTCCTTCCGGCCGGGTGTGACGGTCAGACAGGCGGCGGCAACGTCGGCCTTGCCCTCCACTACATACTGCAGCAGGTGTGTGCGATCGGGGGCGATCACCATCTCCAGGCGAAGTCCGTGCTTCTTTGCGAAAGCCCGGCACAGTTCATATTCGAAACCGACTTCCCTGCCGCGGTAGATCCAGTACGTAGCCGCGTTGTTGCGGGTGGCTACCCGCAGACACCGCCGCTTCCGGATGCCGGGGAGATCTCCGGTGAAGCGTTGCCGCCGGTGTGCGGTCAGGGCCTGCTCGAAAATGAATGTGTCGAGCCGACGAAGGAGAGAGTCACAGTCCTTTGCCGTGGCCCAGCAGATCGGACGGTATCCCGTGAGGGGGAACAGCACCGCCAGGCGTGGCTCGTAGGAGAGTACCGCCTCGGCGATATCGGAGTCGCACACGGTAAGGGGGTATGTGCCCGCGGCTACGTTGTGCAGAATTTCATGGGTGTGCAGGTGCTCCGGTGCGGCCTCGATGCGCAAGCCGGGAAGAGAATCGGTCAGTGAGTGGAGCGTGGCGTAATACGAAGACGACCGGCGGACCGTCACAACCTCGCCGTCAAGGTCGCCGGGCGTACGCAACTGCGCCGTATCCCCGGCCCGTCCCACCAGCATCTCTCTCACGTGCCCTACCGGTGCGGAAAAATCAACGACCGTTCGACGCTTCCCGGTAGCAGTCAGCGACGCAATGGCCACATCGCCCTTGCCCGCCGTCAGCCACGGGAGGATTGAATCGTAGCGCTCGGCATACACGTACATGGGCTCAACGCCGAGATGATCGGCCAGCTTTTCGGCCATATCCGCCTCGAAGCTCAGCACGTTGCCGGATCTCGGCAAGCCGGCGAATTCCTTGTCCGGGACGATAACGCGCAGCTTTCCTTTGTCAGCCACACGAGCGAGTGTCCCCCGGTAACGGCCGGTCGACGAATCCCCGGTGCAGAGCACAAT
>CAZNDN010000045.1:5302-7618 GCA_964571815.1 uncultured Fibrobacterota bacterium
GCGGAACCGGATGTCGTGATTCCCGGATACCGGGTGCACCGACTCGATGTGGGCTCAAACGCGTACCTCATCGAAGCCGAGTCAACGCTGGTACTGGTCGATGCGGGCTATCCGGGGCGTGCAAAGAAAATACTGCGCGGGATTTCATCACTGAAGCCCAAAGAACTCGTTCTCATATTCCTGACTCACGGGCATTTCGATCACTACGGAAGTGCGGGGAAAGTCCGTGAAGCCACCGGAGCCGATATCGGCGTGCACGTGCTGGATTCGTCGGCCGTCGTCAACGGAAAGACGCCCATCAAGAAAACCCGCAACGGCGGGGCTTTCGGGAGAATGGTGCTCCCGCTTGCCCACCGGCTTCTGCGCCACAAGGGTGCTGAAGTGGACACTACGTTCCGCCACGGAGACAGCCTTCGCGGCTACGGTGTCGACGCCGCGGTCGTTCATACGCCGGGACATACGGCGGGCTCATGCTCGCTGCTGCTCTCCGGCAGAGTCCTTTTCAGCGGAGACCTGGTTTCAACGACTCTGGGTGTACAGAAGCAGAAATGGTACGCAAACGACTGGGCTCAGATCGACACATCCATTGCCGCGATCAAACAACTCCATCCGGCAATCCTGTGCCCGGGTCACGGAAGGCGCCTGCTTACGTCTGACGACATAAAGAGCCTGCAGGTTACGCCGTAAAGAAACGAGGGCGTGCGACACGCACTTTGGCGCTCGCAAATATAACAAATGAAACCCCGTCCCGGGTTAGCGCGGTTGCGGAAGCTCTTGTGCACGCATGACACCGGGAGTACCCGTGAGCCCCAGCTCGGCGGCGGCACGACGCAGGACGGTCGAGGCGCGGACCAGATCGACGGCCTCCTGGGATCGCGGCCTGTTTCTGTCCAGGATTCGCTCCAGCAGGGGGCGCGGCCGGGGAAAGATCTTCAAGTGTACCGCGGCATCGGGTGCAATGCCGACTTCCCTGCGCAGCATCGCCAGTGCCGTCTCCATCCCGCCGAGCGTGTCGACCAGCCCCAGCCGAAAAGCATCCGCTCCGGTCCACACTCTTCCACGGGCAATACTCAGGACACTGTCCGGAGGAAGCTCTCTTGCGGCGGCTACTTCGGCGGTGAAATCATTATAAACCTTGTCAAGGAACTCCTGCAAACGGCTCCACTGGGAAGAGTCGTAGGCGGCTATCGGACTCCAGAAATCGGCGTTGGCCGCCGTGTTGACATTGTCCCATGTCACGCCCAGTTTGTTCCACAAGCCGCGCGTGACGGCCTTGCCGGCTACGACCCCGATCGATCCGGTAAGACAGCCGGGCTGCGCGACGACAGCGGAGGCGGGGAGGGCAATGAAATAGCCTCCCGATGCGGCTACGTTGGCCATGGAGACCACTACCGGTTTACCTGCCTGCCCGGCACGGGCAACTTCACGTCGAATCTCATCCGAGGCCACGTACGATCCTCCGGGACTCTCGATACGAAAGAGGATTCCCTTGACCTCCGATTCGTCAACGGCCTTCCTGAAAGCGCGCGTCACCGTCTCCGAGCCCATCATCTCCCCGTTGAGAAACGACTCCCGGCTTCGTCCGCGGTAAATGCTTCCCACTCCGTAGATCAGCGCAATCGTCGTGCCGTCCTCGTGCCGCTTTCCTCCTCTGTCAAGATACTCGCCGGCCGACAGGTACTCGATATCCTTGCCGAGCCGTTGCTCGAGGCCGTCATAGACTTCGTCTCGATACAGCGTATCGTCGATCAGATTGTTCTCCAGCGCCCCCGCGGCGGAAAACGGTCCCCGGTCGATCAGCGCAGGCACCTGAGCCGAATCGATGTTTCGCTCACGAGAAACGGCACCGAGCATCTGCGAGGAGAGGCTGGTCAACATGGCCTCGACCGCCGCCCGGTGAGCGGGAGTGTACTCGGTCTCGGTCAGGATATTCTTTGCCGACTTGTATTCCTTGCGGTGGTCGATCTGCGGTTGTACGCCAACTTTGTCCAGTGTCGATTTGTAGAAGGGGGTGAAAGAGACAAAACCGGTCAGCCCCAGTTCGCCGGAAGGCTGCAGGTAGATCTTCTCGAACGCGGACGCCAGATAGTACGAAACGTTTGCCGGCGAAAGCTCCCCGAACGTCTCGGCATACAGGACGGCGGGTTTGCCCGCCGATCGGAACGCGGTGAGGGCGTCTCTGAATTCCTGGACCTGGCCGATTCCCATACGGACGTTGCCCCCCCGCGCAACAATCCCCTTCACCCGGGAATCGCCCGCGGCCTTCCTGACCGCATCGACCAGGTTCCTGAATCGGGGCGCCTCGCGAAACAGCAG
>CAZNDN010000045.1:7718-10801 GCA_964571815.1 uncultured Fibrobacterota bacterium
GCGGGTACTGCTCAGGCAAGCGAAGCCTCCGCCGACCAGTGACCGTGTTTGTTGCAGTGTTCGATCAACGTCACCTTCTCTCCCGCTTTCTTCAAATGAAAACAGGTTGCCGGCTGTACGCCAGGGGTGAATTCACTGCGGGAAACGTAGGCTTTGTCCACGTAGCAGTCGACCCACTGTATGAAATGCGCGTCGGTCATGGGATGAAGCTTCTCGCCGACACGGACAAACAGGTCGGTGCACGTATCTTCCGGAATGAGCGCGCACTCTTTGGAGACTTTCACCCGCGGAATGTGCTTGGGCGGGGCCTCGGGACTCTTCTCCTCGGCTTCCTTGAACAAATTGTCGTTCTGCGCGAACTTCTGCGATCCGCACACCGGACAGCGATCCGGCGCAGCATCGAACTCAACATGGTTGCAAACGTTACAGACAAAGAGACTCATGGTCTCCTCCTCTCGGACAAGGGAACGTGAAAAGAATATGACTTCGGAACCCTGCCGAAGCCGATAATTGCTTTGGTACGGTGGTACGCAACGACAAGCCGCTCATTCAATTTCCGATGAAGAGCTTCCCAGAAGCGAATCGAGTGTTTCGAGTTTTCTTCCCGCCTTCGAGAATTGTCCCCGCGCACTGAGTTCCCGGTAGTCGGCCAAGAGCCGCGCGGCGCCCCTCGCCGCCGGTTCCGTCTTCCTCATTGCCGGCGCCAACTGCACCGTCCGGATCATTTCGGTCGTATCCACCGCCTCCTCGGAGGCCTCGCCGAGTAGCTTCCGCAGCGACCCATCGAAGCTCTCCGCCCAGACAACGCGTTGCTGATCGGCAAGAGCTATCCGTTTGATCTCGGGAAGCTGGGCGTCTTCGGCCTGCAGAAAGATCGGCTCCGCATACAAAATAGAAATCCCCTCCCGGTAAAACAGCGGTATGGCAAGAAGGTTCCCTCTGATTACTTCCGAGCCCCGCTGCCCCCACAGGCTCATTGCCCGGGACATTTCGGTGTCCTGATCTATCCGCGCCTCGATCTGACGCGGCCCCAGCACTTCGACACCCTTCGGGAACGTGAACACCATCAATTTCCCGTAATTGGGCATGTCGCACCTGCCCGCCATCCATGCGTTGATGACGTTCTTGTTCTTCGGGGTAAATGTGGTTATGAGCGAGAACTCCACTCGCTCGGTTTCGGGGAAATGGATCATTACGTAGTAGGGATCCACCTGTTGAAAGGACTCCCGATACCGCTCGGTAGCAAACTGCCACACGTCCTCCCGCTGGTAGAAGACATCGGGCTCCTCCATGTGATACGTGGAGTACATCTCCGCCTGGACGGTGAGAAAATCGACGGGATAGCGGATGTGGTCCATGATCGCCTCGGGCATCGAATCAATCGGCTGGAACAGTCCGGGAAAGACTCGATCGTACGTCCTGATCATCACGTCCGACGTGTCGATCATGTAAAAATCCACCGTGCCGTCGTAGGCATCCACAACTACTTTGACCGAATTGCGGAAATAGTTGTTGCCGTGAAAATGACGCAAGTCTCCGCCATAGCGCTCCGAATAGGGGTAGTTCGGCGATACGGTATAGGCATCGATCAGGTACTTGATCCGTCCTTCGGGAGTCAGTACGGCATAGGGGTCGCGGTCATAGAGCAGAAACGGCGCCAGGCGGGAGGCACGCGCCACGATATTGCGGTACATCAGGGTCCTGGACTCCGGGGTAAAGTAACCGGAGAAGAAAAGACGATAGTCGCCGAGTTTCCACGCATAGGCGATCCTGGGCAGAAGCGAGCCTATTTCCACGCCTCCCGAACCTTCGTAGGTGGAATAGACATTCTGGTCGCCCGAGGGGTAATCGAACTCCTTCTCGGTGGTGTTGACATACACGTGATCGTTGGTCCGCTCACCGTAATAAATCTGCGGACGGGTGATCTCCAGGGACTCGACCTTTTCCCGCGGCGGGATGTTCTTCACCAGCAGGTTCGGTTTCCCCCGGGGCAGAAAATCGTGCACCGGAAGCAGAACGAGGCCATAGCCGTGTGTATACTTCACCTGCCTGCTCACCCATGTCTGCGACTGCGGCGCAAGTTCTTCCTTGGCAAGCTCCCGCGTGGAAAGCATGACCTCGCGATACTCTCCGTCAAGGTGATACCTGTCGATATCCACGTCGTGAAACTCGTAGTAGAGCCGTATCTCCTGCTGTTCGCGGAGGTTGTCCATGAGGGCGCGCGGGTCCCAGAGTCTGATATTGCGGATAGTCATGGGATTGGCGTCTACCATATCTCGGGTTACTTCCCTGTCGACCGTGTATTCTCTCGACTGGATACGGGAAGAGTCGATCCCGTATCCCTGCCGGGTAAAGTGTATGTTGTGGGTGATGTAGGGCTGCTCAAGCGTAATCTCGTTGGGTTCTACTTTCAGTTGCATCACCACCGCGGGAATCACGCGGGTGAAAAGTACGATAGCCGTGATTGCAATCAGCGGCAGTATCGCGGTGCGAGGAGAAGGACCCTGCGTGCCGCTTGCGTGATCCAGGCGGATGCCGAAGACCGTTCGGCGTATGCCCGATGAGGCGCCGGCGGCAACGGCAAGCACACCGGCTATCCCGAAGACGGCCATGGACACATATTGCCCGAGGGTCCTGAAATGCACGTCGACGTAGCCGGCCCCCGTAACCACACCTTCGGTAGAATATATGAGCCGAAACAGGCCCAGCCATGCGTTGAACCCGAGAATCAGAAGAACCAGGCCGGTCAGCACCCACAATTGACCGCCCGGCCGGATTCGGCCGGGAAGCTGTTGCTGAAGCATGTCGAGATTCTTTTGTGAACGTGCCATTTCTACCACAACGCCCGCCACCGAAACCAGGGCGGCGACAATCACGGCAAAAATCCCCCACGGAACCAGAATGCCGTAGAACGGGAGGGCAAAGAGGTAGAAGCCGATAGACTTATCGAAAATTGGATCGGTAAGGGGACCGGAAACGCGATTTACGTACAGCAGCGCCGTCTCCCAGCTTCCGGTCAGCGAAGAGCCGAGCACCAGCGCGGCGATCCCGGACAGCACCAGACCCCTTCCCGGACCCGGCGA
>CAZNDN010000045.1:10901-26819 GCA_964571815.1 uncultured Fibrobacterota bacterium
GCTCCGGCACGCCGAAGCGTGAGAAAAAGCGGAATACATCCCAGCAGGAAAAACGCCATTCCGATGTAGAAAAACATGTCGATCCCTTCCCCGGGCAAGGTCAGTCAGCCTGCTACTTCTGAATAATACTCGATCGAAACGATACGAGGTCCGTCTCCCTTCGCTCACTGCTCTCGCACAAGCGGTCCGGTGCACACCTGCTCAGGTTCCTTCAGACGGGGGCTCCACTCTTGTCGTCATCGATCCAAATCCCACATGCCGGAACAGCAACCCTGACGTGCCTGCGCGGTTACATGAGAAACACAGCAAGAAATATACCACCTTCGCATTGGCCGCGAATGGGCGGTTCCCGTATCGCCGGAGGGGGTAAGTGGCCAGGGTTTTTCCCGATTTCGCAAAAAGGAATTGTCGAGTTGGAGAAAACCTTCGCACCGGTAGCGGTCCCGGTTCCCAAACCGGGCAGTTCCCGTATCCAGCGCACGCTCGACAAAAAGCGGTTTTGGAACGTGCTTATGCACGGGCCGTATGCAGTTTGAAACAGGTAACGAAATCAATGAGTTACGTAGTTGATCCGTCTTCGATCGAATGCGTGCGGACTCTCGTGCGGACTTCTCTCGCCGGTCGGCTCCTCCTCTCGGCCCCGCCGGCAGAAACAGCCGGCGCGCAATTTGCATAACCAGGGAAGAGTCTTCAACGGAACGAGGCCACTATGGTATTTTGAATCCGATAATTCACAGGGCCGACATCAGGCCGCGGGTATTACGCGAGGTACGGTGAACCGCCGGGGGCCCAATGACGGTGGAAGGTAAAGGCCGTTGCCGACGAAAAGTCGCCGTCGCGGGCCGATTAAGCGATTAATTGACTCCTGGATGTTTCCGGATGCATGGCGGCGCCCTGACCGAAAAAACGGGAAAGAAGTATCCAACACCATCATGAATGAGGAACAATTCGTATGTCCCGTGTGCTACTGGTTGAAGATGAAGAAGCCGTGACGTTTGCCCTCAGTAGGATTCTGAGGGCGGGGGGCCTTGAGGTGAGTATTGCCGGCGATCTTGAAACCTCGCTTTCCCTGCTTGATTCCCCGGAGTCCTTTGATGTTGTCGTGACGGACCTTCGGCTGGGCGGAGTGGGAAGGCCGGAAGGGGTGGAGGTGGTGAAACGGGCACATCAACGCCGTCCGGATACACGGATCATCGTAATTACCGCCTTCGGCACCGATGAAGTCAGGGAGGAAGTGCTGGCTTCGGGCGCGGAGCTGTACCTCGAAAAGCCCGTTTCGCCCAGAAGGATTCGGAGCATTATCCTGGGGTGGCTCGGCGACGGGGACGGAAAGTTTGCCGGAGTCTGATGCGGACACCGGTTACAAAGTCTGCAAACCTGCTTTGATCAACGGTGCATCGTTCGTTCTCGGGCCCCTGGGGGCCGTACCGGCTTCGCGCCCGCCGTCGTCCGGATCCCAATAAATTCATTCTCTCCGCGAAATCCTTTGTTTGATAAGCGGTTGTCAATACTCGCCGCGACGCTATCGTCAACCTCCTTCCCAAAACCCGCAAACATCCGGAAAGGACCGCCTCATGAGCGGAACACGCCCCCGAATGAACCGCGAGGTGCGCGGTCTCTTCTCCTTTTCCATGGACCCCGACGTCCCCATCTGGAATATCGCCCGCAAGCTCAGGTGGAATCGTTTCGGCAAGCTGATCCGCACATGGGACGGTATCGCCGCGCCTCCGGGATGACCCCCGAGAGGTCGCCGCGACCGATGACCGCGTCGATGTATTTTGCATCTTCCCGATCATTCCGTTGTCGTTTTCACCCCCGGAAGGCCGGCGGCTCATGCGCTACAGAAAATCGCATAAACTTGACGGAGTGCTGTATGATATCCGCGGTCCGGTTTCGCGCGAAGCGGCACGGCTGGAGGAAGAGGGCTACCGGATTGTAAAGCTGCATACCGGCAATCCGGCCCCCTTCGGTTTAGGAACCCCCGATGAGATCGTGCACGATATCATTGTCAATTTTCCTTACTCACAGGGATATCTGGATGATGCGAAAGGGTTGTTCCCCGCGCGCAAGGCGGTAATGCAGTCCTGCCAGGAACGCGGAATCGATGGAGTGGAAATCAACGACGTGTACATCGGGAACGGGGTGAGCGAACTGATTCTGATGGCGCTGCAGGCCCTGTTGAACAGGGGAGACGAAATCCTGATCCCCTCGCCCGACTATCCCCTGTGGACCGCCGCCGCGAAACTCGGCGGCGGGAAACCCGTTCATTACCTGTGTGACGAGCAGTCGGACTGGCAGCCCGACCTCGAGGATATCGGAAGCAAGATCTCCGATCGTACCAGGGGGATCGTGATCATATCGCCCAACAACCCCACCGGCGTGGTCTACGAGCGCGAAATCGTCGAAAAACTCGTCGATCTGGCTCGGAAGCACGATCTGATTGTTTTTTCCGATGAGATCTACGACAAGATTCTGTACGACGACGCGCAGCACGTATCGCCGGCGTCACTGGCTCCCGATGTGCTCTGCCTTACGTTCAACGGACTCTCCAAGGCCTACCGGTGTGCCGGGTTTCGGGTGGGCTGGATGGTGGTGAGCGGCCCGAAGCATGATGCGAAGGATTATGTCGAGGGGCTGGACATGCTGGCCGGGACGCGTCTGTGCAGCAACGTTCCGGCACAGTTCGGGGTGCAGACCGCTCTGGGCGGCTACCAGAGCATCAACGACCTGGTGAAACCGGGCGGGCGTCTCTATGAACAGAGGGAGGTCTCCTGGTCCCTTATCTCCCAAATCCCCGGCATAACCTGTGTCAGACCGAGAGGGGCACTCTATCTTTTTCCGCGCATCGATCCCGGGAAGATACCCATCTCGGATGACCGCAGGATGGTGTTGGACCTGCTGATCCAGGAACACGTACTTGTCGTGCAGGGCACGGGATTTAACTGGTCTGTCCCCGACCATTTCAGGATCGTGTTCCTGCCGCGTGTCGATGAACTCAGAGAAGCCTGCGGGAAGCTGCATCGCTTCTTCTCCACCTACCGGCAATAAGTGGTACGCGCTATGTGCCCCCCGCCTTTCCGCCTATCTGAAACGACCGGAGCGTGCGAACAGGGTCCTTGTGTTTGTAGAACTCCCGCCACAGCAGAAAGAACCCCTCGAGCAACTCCCGCTCCGTAAAATGCCTCGGCCGAAATACCACGTTGCCCGTGTTCCAGAGATGGTAGTCTCGATGAAGGATTCTTCCCTGGGCCTCCATGGCTTCTCCGAAAGGCGTCCCGGGGAAGGGGGTATGAATGTAAAACTCCGCAAGATCGATCCGCGCGTCCTCGCAGAACCGAAGGACCCGTTCGAAAACGCCTTTGTCCTGATTGTCGAAACCGACGCCGAACGAGGCGAAAAAGTGGATACCGGCGTCCTCGATCATCCGTACCAGTTCCACGCAGTAGTTCCAGTGCTCGGCGGGACATTCGGCGCTGAGCAGAAGCCGGGAGTTGCGGTCAAATCCGAATACGGTATACATTGACGATACGTTTCCCCGGCGGAGCAGGCGGTAGAAGTGCGGATCGTGCACCATCATCATGGTCGAAGAAAGGAATATGCTCACATCAAGCTCGCGCGTGCGCTCCATCACGTTGAGAATGAACCGCCGGTTCTTCTTGCCCGGAAGCATCACGGTGTCGTCGGTGAAATAGAACTCCCGGTAAGTCATCGACCTGATCTCTTCAACCAACCCCTCCACACCCCTGAACCGCAGCCTGACACCTTCCTTGTGGGGTATGGGACAACCTTCGCAGCGCACCGGACAGCCGCGGCTCGCAAGGACGAGGTGGGCGTCCCACGTGTAGTTTCCTCTCCGAAAGATCTCCCGCTCGGGTCGGGGAAAACGTCCGAGGTCGTAAGGTTGATCGCACCGGTACCGCGGCTTGAGCGTGTCGTTTCGGAGGTCCTCGATGATTCCCGCCCAGAGGGGCTCGACCTCGCCGACACCGACACTGTCGGCGTGCCGCTGTGCTTCTTCGGGCGCGCCGGTGGGATGAATGCCGCCCAGAATTACCTTTCTCCCTTGACGACGGAACCTGTCGGCAATTTCGTAGGCGCGACCTGCCTGGGGTGTGAAACAACTCACCACCACCAGGTCCACATCTTCCTCGTAGTCTATTTCCTCGCCCACATTATCGTCGGTGAGCGCATAGTCGATGTCCCGTGGTGTCAGGGCCGCGATAATCGGGAGGGCAAGCGAGGGAGGCATCGTGTAGTTCCCCACGAGGTGGTCTCTCACGACTTCGTCGAGTTCCGGGTGTCCTTCAAGGAATTTTCGAAAACGTGGATAAATCATCCTGAGTCGCTTCCGCCGGCGTCGGCTTCCTTTTTGGCGGGGGAGCGGCCCGGGCGCGGCCCGATCCCGCAGGATCAACTTCGATGCGGTGTAGGCGTTGTACATCACGTTCCAGATCCCGCCCCCGGGTGTGCTCCAGTGTCCTACTTGATACAGCCCCGAGATATGGGTCCGTTTCGGCAGCTTCGCTTCGGCGTACCGGTCGTTCGTATTCTCGAAGCCGTAGAGGGCCCCACCCGCATTACCCGTGTATCGTTCAAACGTGCGGGGAGAAGCATACTCGATTACTTCGGCGGCATCCCGCAAGCCCGGAATCAGGCTGCACGCCTTCTCCAGCATCCTCCGGCCCACCTCCTTCTTGTCGCGGGGCCAATCCGACGAGGCCCGCGGGTGAGCGAAGCTGAGTAGTTGCAACGTGGGAGGGACCCCGGTTTCGGGTGTGCGCAGCAGACACAAATGCTCCCCGGGATCGAGGGCACCTTGCTTGATATTCCGGAATATACGGCCGTGGTCGCCATGGGCAAACCGGAAATCGACCGTTGGATCGTCGGCGCTGCAGAGAGATTGATTCAGCCCGACATACACGGCGACTGCCGAGAGCGACGGTGCAAGGCGCGAGAGCCGGCGTTGCCGGAGTTTCTCGCCGGGGCTCCGGGCAAGCATCCCGTCGTGAAGCAGATACGGACTGATATTGGACACAACGATATCGGCGCTGATCTCTTCACCCGATCCGAGCTGTATCCCGCATACCCTGCCGTCCCGGGTCAAAACACGGTGCACCTCGGCACGGGTCCGCACACTCCCCCCACGGGCGGTCACGGCCGAGGCAAGCGCATCGGCGAGCGTGGAAAACCCGCCGCGCGCGTAGTGGGATCCTTCGAAAAGGTGAACGGCGAACATCATCGCGTAGAAGACCGTAGGCGCATAATCGGGCGAGGCCCCGCCGTAGGGCCACATGGCCCGGAACACCTCTCCGCACCGGGCATCGCCCAGAAAGCCGGCCAGATAGTCGGCGTAGGACATGTTGTGGTAGTGCGTGAGGAACGACTGGTCCTCTTCTTTGAATTCCCGTTCGAAATCGAATATCGGCTCGGCAAGGACTTCATAGAATCGCCCGAAGTCATCGAGCAGAGCACGAAGCTCACGGCGGCTTTCGGAAAAGGCCGAATAGAGACTTTCGGCTATTTCGCCGCGTCGAGCGGGGAGTGAGTAGCGCAGGCTTCCGCTTGCAAAGTGATACATCGACGGAAGTTCGATGGGCTCCACCATGTGCTCGATCCCGAGCAATCGCAGCAGGTGCATCACGACTCCATCGGGGGCCATGGGGACCGAATGAATCCCGGAATCGAAGGAGAACCCGCGACGTTTGAAGCGGTGAGCGTAGCCGCCGATCTTCGTGTGCTTCTCCAGCACCTTCACCCTCATCCCGGCGCGCGCCAGAAGAGCCGCACAGGTTAGCCCGCCGATACCCGAACCCATCACAATTACGTCGTAGTCTCGTGTCATGGTACGTTTCCCGGGCCACCGCTGTTGAGCAAACGTGCGCTATGAGGATACGAATCTCTTTCCCGTTTCCCGGCATACAATCTGCGCGGCCCGTCGTCCCGAATTGATCGCCTGCGGAATACCCCCCGGCGGGTCGGACCATTGACCGGCCAGGTACAGCCCCTTCACCCTCGGCAGCGTTTTCGGCAGTGTTCGGCCGATGACATTGGGTGTCGGCGCCCACCCCTGGTAGCTGCCGCGCCAGACGTTCGTATACCGTATCCAGGTGGCTGGGGTTGCCGTATCGGTTACTTCCACCGCCGCCGATACTTCTCCGAACCGCTTGTCGAGCGTTCCGGTAACCGCATCGGCCACCCGGGCCTTTTCCGCCGCGTAGCCCGCGGGGTCGGTTCGACGGAGATTGTGCCAGTAACTCCAGTCGGGGGTACGAAGGTGAGCGATGACGGAGGTCTTGCCGGGAGGGGCAAACACCGGATCGAAATTGCAGATCCTTACTTTCATGTACCTGCCGACCGCACTTTTTCCTGACCGAACAGGAGCCTCAAGGGGCATCACCCATGAAGGGGACACGCCTTCAAAGGTGCGGTTGATGCCCAGAGATACCTGGATCAGCGAAGGGAATACCGACAGTGTATCGTACGCCTTCTTCAGCTTCGGCGAAAGGTAGCGGTTATCCAGAAGATCAAACAGCGTGTGATGTCCGTCGGCCGTCGCAATCACGTAGTCCGCTTCGCACCACTTTCCTCCCTCGGTCTCAATCCCCCGTACGCGATCTCCTTCAACCACGATTTTCCGAACCGGTGTGCTGCAGTGCAGTTGTCCCCCCGCGGCCGCGTACTTCTCCGTCAGGCCCTCGATGAGACGCTTCGAACCTCCCATGGGATATCCCGTGCATCCGGCATGCATCCATCCCAGAGAAAGAATGAGGCCAAGCACGGAGAAATGGGAGTGATCGGGAAAAATGCACAGGAACATTTCACGGAGAACGGGATTGCGAAACCGCGAAGCGTACTCGGCGATTGTCACTCCGTGCCGTCGGAGGTACATTGTCATCAGAGGAATGTTTTGCACAAATACCCCGATCATCCCGGGGATTCCAAGGACGTCGGGAGTCTTCTCCACGGGAAGGCGGATCCCGGCGGCCTTCTTGATCGCCGCCGTAAAATCGTCAATGACCTTCTTGTCCTCGGGGGCGCATCTGAGCATTTCCTCGCGAAAGGAATCCGCATTACTCATTACCCGCAAGTGCGCACCGCCCGACGATTCGATACGGCAGAATTCCTCAAGAGGAAGGATATGTTCTTTCTCGAAGTCGATGAGTTCGCTCAGCACCTTGTGCATGGACAAAGGGGGAGCGCTTCCCGGGAGCCAGTTCGTGGCTCCGTCGAACAGGTACCCGCCCCGACGCCAGGCAACGGCCACACCTCCGGGTTCCCTGTTTTTCTCGAACAACTCGGCGCGAAAACCGCTTCTGCCGAGATACGAGCCGGCAGCAAGCCCGGAGATTCCACCACCAATGATTGCCACCTTCCCCGTGTTCATACGCTCGCCGTATCTTCTCGTTGTGCGGCCCTCGAAAACCTCCCCGACCGCCTGGACGCATCACCGTGCTGCTTCAGCCTTCTCCTGCTGTCCCGCCCCGTTGCCTTCACGTTCCACAAACGGGATATCCTCATGGAGGAAATACCACTGCTCGAAGTGTCCGCGGACCAGTTCTTCAAGATTGTCGTACATCTGCCGAAGAAGCTCCGTCCCTTCGCCTTTCGGCACCCGGCACCGAAGCCGGCAGGTGCCGTCTTCCCGGCGAACGGCAAACACCGTTGCCACCGTCGTCGAAGCACCGGCGAAGTGCAGGAGCCGCTCCAGACCCGCGCCGCCCCAGACCTTCCTGCCCGCCAGATCGACCGGTGTGCTGTAGCCGGTGCGCTCATCGAACATGCTTACCAGCACGTTCCCTCGTCGAAGGACCGCGGCCATCTCCATTGCGGCCACCGTGCCGGGCTTGCCGATCTCAATGAAACGAATTGGCCGAAAATCACCGTGAGCGGCCATTTCTTCGGCGCGACCGCGGGCAATGCGGGAAAACTCCGGCGTGCTGAATCGCAGCACCGGTGTCACGTCCACACCTCGCGAGGAAAGAAAAGGGACGATCATTTCGACCGCCCCGAAATGGGCGCTTGCCAGAAGAAGTGCCCGCGAGTTCTCGCGGGACAAATCGACCGTTTTGAGCAGTTCATCGCCCGCAATGCTCTCGTCAACAAAACGACGATACTCTCCGACTGAGCCGCACAGGGGCATGAGCTTCTCGGTGTAGTGCAACAACACGTGCTCTGCTACCGCTCGTACGTCCTGTTCCCCGGAAGGAAGTGAAAAGGCCCGAAGATTATCACGGATGCGATCGAGGTCTGCCGGATGCTCGGCCAGCCACTCCCACCCTTTGCGCATCACTTCGTCCCTGAGCCGGCCCGGGTCCAGCGATGGGAGCGAGGGGAAAAGGCTTTTCTGGATGTGTTCGCTCAGTCCCATGAGCAGTGTTCCGAACGGCCGCGACGGAATACCGGGGCATTGCCCGACAATCCGCCAGGCCGTGAAACCGGCGCGCATGCCGGGGCCGACGCCCGAAACGCGGCCCCGGATCTCCGGACGCGGCAATGCATCGTGCTCCAGGCTTCAGTGGCTGTCCGGCAGTGGTGCATCCGGAGACACCGTCGAAACACTACTGTTTCTGAGACTGGTACTTCTCGACGGTAGCGGCGCAATTGACAATCGACGTCAGATTGGGGAATTCCGACTCGGGAATGGATACGCTGAATTTCTTTTCCATTGTAGCCAGTACTTCCAGCAACGCCATGGAATCCAATCCCATATCTTCAATGAAATGTGCGTCGTCGGTTATCTTTTCTTCCTCGATCTCCATGTCTTCGGCAATCTCGGTAATAACCTCGCGGATTGTCGATTTCACCGTGTCACTGTCCATGCGCAATGTCTCCTCGCGAGAATCTCGAGCACACTTTGGGGTTACTTGTTGGAAAGGCTTAATATAATTGAACCGCAGTTTCCGTCGCATGAAAAGGCATTGATCATCACGTGTTCGCCGTCAACACCGACTCTGTCCTCGGTTACCAGATCGATAGTACTCCGGCTTTGATAATCCCGGCCTACGCCCGTGATTCGCCGATCTCCCAGGTCGAGCAGTGCACACACGGTGCTGAGCGCTGAAGAGGCCCCGAAACATTCGCCGAGTTTTGCCTTATAGGCGGTGACCGGCGCTGAAGTACCCGCTACCTCTTCGATCGCCTCCGCTTCCAGACGATCCAGAAGGGGGTGTCCTCCGGCCGAGGCAGCAATCAGGTCGAGTGAAGCGGGGGATAGTCCGGCCTCTCGACAGGCAGCGTTCATGACGTATGTCATTACCCCGGTCCCGGCATCCCTTTCGCCGGCCGCAAGGCCCGGATCGAACGCGGTGCACCAGGCAGCAATCTCCGCCACCGGCTTCCGTCCCGCCTCCCGCGCCGCATCGGCGGTCTCAAGCAATATGAGCCCGCATCCCTCTCCCGGTACGACCCCGTCGGCATCTACCGCAAAGGGGCGTGCCGCGGGTGTTGTCGAGAGGAGACCGGTTCGCTGAAGCCCGATCAGCTCGTAGTAGCTCACTTCGTCCATTCCTCCTACAACCGCGCGCGAAGCATGGCCGCACCGGAGGAAATCGGCCATGTAGACCACGGCATCCAGAGATGCGTTGAATCCGGTGCTTACGGTGGCACTGAGGCTCTTGACGCCAAAACGGATATTGCCGTTGCTGATCGGCGCATTGATTACCGTATTGGCGAATGCCTGCGGGTTGACGCTGTTGACGCCGTTTTCGATAGAGTCGCTGAGGAAGTCCCCGATACTGGCAACGCTGCCGAAGGCGGTTCCCAGACACAGGCCGGGACGCAACGAGGCGTCACTGTGCTCCAGAGCCTCGCAGAAACCGCGGTGAAGGCAGCACAGAAGCATTTTTGTGGCCCAGTCTTTGGTGCGCAGCCCTTTCCTTCCCAGTATTTCGACGGGCTCCAGCCCTTCTACCAGGTAGGCGGGCATCTCCGCGGCGCACTCATGCATGCCGAATACTTTGCGCCGGCCTACGCGCGGAGCCGAGCCGAGCTTCGTTCCCAGCTCCGCGGCACTGTGCGCCTGACTGCAGATCGCGTCGTAGCCGGTTACTACCACTTTCGGCGCGCTCATGCTTCCCCTCTCATGCGTCTAAGGATCAGGGAAGAAGTATTGCCGCCGAAGGCGTAGGCGTTGGAAACCACAATGTTCAATTCCTTCTCCCGGGCACGGTTGGGAACGTAATCAAGGTCGCACTCCGGGTCGGGATCGCTGTAGTTTATGGTCGGCAGGATTGTGCCTTTGCGCATCATTAGTACACAGGCCGCGGCCTCGATAGCCGAGGCGGCTCCCATGGTGTGACCGATCATGGATTTCAACGACGAAACCGGGGTTGTGTACGCAGCCTCACCCAGAACGTTCTTGAGAATCACGGTCTCGGATTTGTCGTTTTCCCGGGTACCCGTTCCGTGAGCACACACATAGTCGATCGACCCGGGCTCGATACCGCTTGTGGAAATTGCCCGACGAAGCGCTTCGATTCCTCCACCTCCCGCCGGGTCGGGAATCGTCATCTTGAACGCGTCGCACCCCAGGCCGTATCCGGCTACTTCCGCCGCCACCGACGCTCCTCGTGCCCGCGCATGTTCCAGCTCCTCCACCACCAGTATCCCCGCGCCTTCTCCGACGGCCATGCCGTCCCGGTTCTTGTCGAAGGGGCGGCATGCCTCGGCCGACGTCGCCAGCAACCGATTGAACCCGGTAAATGCAATCCTGGAAAACGGGTCGCTTCCTCCGGCAATGACAACGTCGGCCCGGTTCAGCTTCACCAGGTCGCTCGCGTAGCCGATGGCGTAATTGCCGGCGGCACAGGCCGTTGGAATCATGGACACCGGCCCCCGCGCTCCCAGCCGCCGCGCGACATTGGTGCTTATCACATTGCACGGATACCGGCGGGGCAATGTGGCGGGGACCCCCTCAGGACCCGGGTGCCGGTATATACCCCGAATACCCTCCTCCAGTATCTGGGGCTCGCCCATTGTTGTACCCATGACCACGCCGATGCGGTAGGGGTTCAGTGAGTTCGGCTCCAACCGCGCTTCCTCGAGAGCCATGGACGTTGCCGCCACGGCAAATTGACTCGACCGCCCCATCCGAGCCGTTTCCGATTGGCTCAGAAAGCTCCCGGGATCAAAGTCGAGCACTTCGGCTCCGACTCTCGTCCTGAATTCGCCGGCATCGAATGATTGTACCGGACGAACGCCGTTGACTCCTCGCACGGCGGCATGCCAGAAAGCATCGCTGCCCACACCAATGGGGGTCACGACACCGATACCCGTGATAACTGCTCTTCGTTGGGGCATGAATAGTTTAAAGTCAGGATTGGACTGACGAGATTCTAATACTCTTCAGCAAACCAGTAAAATACTAGATTAAAAACCTCTCCATTGGTCATGCATCATTTCCCCTGCCGGATTGCGGCCCGAGACCGTGACACCGATCCTCCCACCGGTCGGTGGAGGCCGGTGCCCCACGAGCATGCGCGCTTCGGACCCAATGCGCCGAAATGCGGCTTCAATCCCCGCCTGAGCCCGTGATTTGCGTCGATTGCGCCTATCCCTGCTTCCTCAGTGAGAACAGGAGTTCGGCCTTGCCGACCAGCTTCTTGTCAACATGGGAACGTGCCGCTATCACCGCGCTTTCTCCGAGCTGCTTCTCCACGGCAACCGACGTGACCAACTGGTCTCCGGGAGTGACCAGATCGAGAAACGAAGCGCGGTTAATGCGTCCAAGGACATACACCCGGTCTTCACGGAGTTCCCCGGAAGACTTTGCAAGGAGAAAGCACGATGCCTGGGCCATGTGCTCGATGATATATACACCGGGAAGCACCGGGTTGCCCGGGAAATGTCCCGCAAACTGAGCCTCGTTGATAGAGACGTTCTTCAGGACTTTTGCGCGGGAATCTTTTTCAAACTCAACAACACGGTCAATGAGCAGAAATGGATACCGGTGAGGCACAAACCGCATGATTTCTTTGATGTCGAACATGACGCTGCTCCCTGTTGTCCCAACGGTGGAATAGGCTCACGAACGCTGCCTTCAGGCGGTTACGCCCCCGTCGATGGAAAACACCTGCCCCGTAATATAGCGGGCCTGGTCCGACGCCAGAAACGCCACCAGTGCCGCAACTTCTTCAGGCGCTCCGATTCGCTGCATGGGAACTTGCTCCACCATCTTCTCTCTGTGGCGGGGGTTCATATTCCGTGTCATGTCGGTATCGATATAGCCGGGGGCAACGCAGTTGACCGGGATTCCCAGCTTCCCGACTTCCCGTGCCAGGGCTTTCGTGAAAGCAATGATCCCGCCCTTGGACGCGCAGTAGTTGGTCTGTCCGGCAACCCCCATACGCCCGGCAATGGAGGATACATTCACTATGCAGCCTCGCTTGTTCTTCATGAAATAGCCGATCAGGCCCCGGGTTACGTTGAAATAGCCGTTGAGGTTCGTTCCAATGACCGTATCCCATTCATCCTTGGGCATGATGAACAGCGACCTGTCCCTCGTGACACCGGCGTTATTAACCAGGACATCGACCTCCGGCAGAAACTCCCGTGCTTCCTTGATGAAACGCTGAGCATCGTCGAAATCCGACACATCACAGGGGAACGCCTTCGCCCGCACTCCCTTTCCGCATATTTTCTTCTCGAGGTCTTCGGCGGCGTCCTTGCCGCTCCGGTAGGTGAAAGCGACATCATAACCATCCTCGGCCAGACGATTCACAATCGCCCGGCCGATCCCGCGAGACCCGCCGGTTACAATCGCTGAGCCCATGTATGCTCCTTTCTTCGCAGTGTATGCCCTAGTTCGAGTCCACAGAGGCAGTGTCGGTCGACGGAGTGAGTTGCGGAGCGCAACGCCGCATTTCCAGCCACTCGTCGGGATGCGATACCGTATCCTGATTGATCGTGAAGCTCAGGGGCCTCGCCTGAAACGTCGAGTCGTTCTCCCATCGGTAGTGGTACGCCATGACGATGGTGAATTCGCCGTTGACCACTGTGGCCACGAATGTCGACTCCGACATCTCGTAAGCACCCTCCCCGCTCACCCCTTCATCGGCCGTACTGCGAACCGAAAGAGAATCTTCCGCGTGGAAGGTAATCCGCAGTTGCTGGGCAGGTACACACCATGTGCCCTCAAAGGCTGTTTCCCCGGCCCCGAGCCCGGCGCTCAACAGAATTCCCAGCCCGAGACTGATCGCACTTTTTCGTACCATTGGTTGCTCCTTATCCGCCCGGGAGTGTGACCGTCGATGCTTTCCGGGGATCTCGTCCGGCCATGTTGTGAACCGCGGTGACTTCTGCTCAGCGGGAACCTCTGCCGAACAACGAAGAAGGGTGCGCGGCCGTTGGTGGTTGCTCCGTTGCCGAATACCCCCCGCGGGCGGGTTCGCCGAAAACGGACAACCCGCCCGTCGTCGGAGTACCCGCGCTAACCGTTCCCGTCGACCCGGTTTCTCGCGAGACCGGCGCCGAAAGAGCTGAAAAGAACCGGCAACAGTACCAGAGAAAAAGTACAACTTGAAACCATGGAAATGCACACAAAACTCCCGAACTGCCTGATCGGCGGGAAACCCGAGGCCGCAAGCACGACAAATCCGGCACCCACGACAAGGGTATTCCACACAATCACGGTCCCTTTGGTACGAAGGGCGGCGGCCAGCGCCTCTCGACGGTCGGCGTACGAATGGCGCACAAAAAGGTATCCCGATACAAAATGAATTGAATAGTCTATTCCTACGCCGATGCAGGTATTGACGATGATAACCGTGACCGTATTGATAGGCACACCGATCAGGCCCATCATGGCAAACACGAACACGCTGGAGAGCATGATCGGCACGATGGCAAGTACGCCGATCCGCAGGGAGCCGAACAGCAGTGAAAGGACGATGAAAACAACGGACAGCGTAATGACGAAGGCCGTGATCTGCGTGCTGATCAGAACCGAGATCATCGCATCGGTCAGCACGGCAGGTCCGGCGGCGAGCACCTCCCAGTCGGGATAGTTCGTGTGAACGTACTGTTCTATCTCTCGTGCCATGTCTCGAAAGCGAAGCTCCGGATCGTTGCGACAGATCACCGTAAGGCGGGTCCGGCTGCGATCGCCGGTTACCCATGTGTCGACGTACGACCCGAACCGCTTGCCGAGTAACCCCCCCGACTCCAGAATAAGGGACACCGCGGCATCGGAGTACTCACTTCCCGTCAACATGCTCCCCACCGTGCGAAGCAGGGGAAGCATGGACTGTACGTCTCCGACACCGGGAATCTCTCCCGCGTGAGCTGCGATCTCCTCGACCTTTCGCCACTGTGCGGCGCTCTGCAGCTTGCCCGAGGGCGGTTTCAGGACCACCGAGAAGAAGCGTGTGCCGCCGAAATGCCGGCCGATGATCCGGTCGGATTGTCGAAGTTCACTGCTGCGGTCGAACATCGCAATCGGATTGCTCTCGACTCTGATGCGCAGCAGGCCCACTGCCGATATCGCAAGGACCACCACCACGCCCGGCGCCCACCAGCGACTGCCGAGCACAAACCCGCTCAGGCGAATCCAGGCCCGGGAGATACGGTCCTGCTCACGGTTCTTCGCGGAGAGGAGGGCTCCCTCAGGCAGAAACAGGGGAAGCAGAACCGCCGTCAGGATCAACGCGATCATGACGCCCAGCCCCGTGAACACGCCAAACTCGCGCGTCCAGCTTATGCGGGATACCGCAAAAGAGCCGAATCCGGCGAAGGTCGTAATTGTGGTGAGCAAAATCGGACGAAGAAGCTCGGCGTAGGTCTCGATCAGAGCAGCTTCGTGATCAAGACCGTCATCGCGCCTGCGCCGCTCGTATGTCTTGATAATATGAATCGCGTTTGCCACTCCTACCGGGAAAAGAATCACCGGAATGATTGATGTGACAATCGAGAGGGGTACCCCGGCGGATGCCATGATGCCGAAGGTCCACACCAGGGCCGTCAGAATGATTCCCAGGGGAGCAATTACGTACCTGAGACGGCCGAATACCTTGTAGAGGAGGAGAAACACGGTAATTAGAGTCAGAGGAAGAAGCAGGGCAAGGTCGCGGCGCATTGTCCTGTTGATGAAATACGCAACCGTTGCTTCACTGGTCACATTCGTCTCGATCGCCGGGAGAGCGCCGATTCGCCGCGATCTCGTATACACCGCGTGCATCACGTCCGGCTTGTTGGCCTCCGGAGTCAGCTCTATCACCATCCCCAATACCGATCTGTCCTCGGAGATCGTGGGACCCGTGAATTCGGAATACCGCGCAAGCCTTTCCCGCAGGCGTTGCCCGGTGAGGCCGTCTCCTCCACGCGGAACGAGATACTCACCGGAAAGCCCGAAAAACCCTCCCTTGACCGGCACCTGGATCGTTCCAAGGTGGGTGGTGCGCTTCACCCCTTCGATTGTTTCGAATTCGGCTCCCCACGCGGCAACGGAATCTACCCGGGCACCCAGGTCTACCGTGGAGTCAAACTGTGCCAGGAACAGGATGGTGTAGGGGGAGTTGAACAGCTCCTTCAGCTTCTCATGTTCCACCCGCTCCCGGAGGTCGGGCGGAATCGTCCTCGCTGCGTCGTTGTTCAACCTGAGAGTTGTGGCCAAATACCCGAAAACAATCGTTAGAACGGCCGCCGTACCGATAACCGCGCCCCTGCGGCGCAGGAGAAACCGTATCAACTGTTCGGAGATCCGACGCATTGAAATCACCGCGTGTCAGTGAAGAATGAGCGAGCAAACACATAAAAATACATAGGGCAGGATGCCGTGATTACCCCGGAGAGAAACGGACCGGGTTCACAAAAAAAGGGTCCTCCTCTTCCGGGAGGACCCTTTGGTACACCATCTAGGACTCGAACCTAGGACCCGCTGATTAAGAGTCAGCTGCTCTACCAACTGAGCTAATGGTGCATTTT
>CAZNDN010000046.1:0-19840 GCA_964571815.1 uncultured Fibrobacterota bacterium
GAAATGGCGCTGGGAGAGATTGCCCGGCGGACCGGCTTGAACAGCTCGACGTGCGCCAATATCCTGAAGACGCTGACGGCTGAGGGGTATGTGGAGCAGGTCGGGTACAAGCGGGGCTACAAGCCTGGCCCGAAACTGTACTTCCTGGTCCGGCACGGCTCGTATCGCAAGGACATGGCGCAGGTCGCGTATCCTCTGTTGCAGAGACTCTCGGATGCGATCGGTGAAACAGCCCTGGTGGTAACCCTCTTCCGCAACCGTCGCTACCTGGTGCAGATGTACGAAGCGAACCATGACATACGAATCAACAGCGATATGTTTTTGTCAAACGATGTTTACACCACGGCGACCGGGCACGTGCTGCTGGCCAATCTTGGCGAGCGCGATCTGGAGAGTTTTCTCCGGATCGAGGGGCTCCCCCGGCCGTCGCAGTGGCCGGGCGCCGGATCGCGCAAGAGCTTAAACGGAAGCCTTCGGCGGATCAGGGAGCAGGGCTTTGAAAAGACGGCAATCGGAGAGAATATCCGGGCATTTGCCGTGCCGATCAGTGAAAACGACCGCGTGGTTGCGGCCCTGGGAGTACCCGTTCCTTCGTTCCGGTATCGGGAGGAAAACGACACGCACCTGCTTGATCGGATGCGTACAACCGCGGGGTGTATCGAAGGAGCCCTTGCCGAATACTGAATAGGGTAGGCGCGTAAAAGGATTTTTCAGAGGAGGTCGAGCATGAGCAAACGTATTGTGATCACCGGCGCGAGTACCGGTATCGGGGCCGCGACCGCGGAGCATCTGGCTTCGGGCAACACGGTTTTCATCCACTACCGCAGCAGCGACCAGGCGGCGGAGGACGTGAAACAGGAGGTGGAACGCAGGGGAGGAGAGGCATACCTGGTCAAGTGCGATCTTATGACCGAGCAGGGATGCGAGCATCTTTTCGGGGAAGTATCCGCGAAGACGGATGCGGTGGATGTGCTGGTCAACAGTGCCGGCGGGTTTCCCGAGCGCCACAGCGTGGACAATCTGTCGTGGGAGTTGATGCAGCATATCTTTGCGCTCAACACGTTTTCCACGATGAAAGTCTCCTCGCTTTTCGTTCCCCTGCTGAAAAAGGGACAATCCCCGTGTATCGTCAATATCACCTCGGTGGCGGCCCGGAGCGGTGCTCCTACGGCCACGCTTTACGGGGCGTCCAAAGGGGCAATCGATACGTTCAACCGCGGGATGGCCAAGGAGCTTGCTCCCGCGATACGGGTCAATGCCGTTGCGCCGGGGATTGTGGAGACCCCGTTTCACGACAAGGTATCAACCAGGGAGCAGCTCGACGCTCTGAAACAGAAGACGCCGCTGCAATGCCACGGCACGGCGCGGCTCATGGCCGAGACGGTCGGATTGCTGATTGAAAACACCTACATGACCGGCGCGACAATCGATGTCAACGGCGGATTGGATATGCATTGAGCGACGCGGGATGGCCCGGCAAAAAGGAGGGACGTATCGTGACTGAAAAGGAGCAGGTCACAGTCGGTTTTTTTACCACGGGTCTGGCGGCCTACTGGCCGCAGATGCCCGGCATTCTGGAGGAGATCCTCGGCTACGCCGGGACTATCGTTGCACGGCTTTCGAGCTACGGTACGGTGGTCAACGCCGGCATGGTCGACACCACCGACAAGGCGCGGGCGGCACAGCAGCGGTTTCTCACCGAAGACGTAGACATCGTGGTGGTCCATGCCGGGACCTACGGCCTCTCCCGCAACGTGCTTCATGCCCTCCGGCGATGCCGCGTGCCGGTTCTGACACTTCACCTCCAGCCGGATATCACCTTCGACCGCAATGCCGCTACGGTGTATACGATGCCGAAGAATCCTTTCTCCATCGGGGGAGAGATCGCCGCCGTGTTTCGGCGCACCGGCGTTGCTTTCGACGTGGTGGCCGGCAGGCTGTCGGGAGATGAACGACCGTGGAAGGAGATAGGGGAGTGGATTGACGCGGTGCGCATTGTCAAACGGTTGCGCGGTACCACGATCGGTCTTCTGGGCCATGTGTTCGGCGGGATGTACGATCTGTATGTCGACTATCTGAAGCTGATTGAAGTATTCGGTATCGATGTTGACATGGTGGAGATGGGACACCTTCGGCGGGATGTCGAATCCGTAACGCCCGCGGAGATCGAGCGGGTCCACGCAACCACGGAGCGACTGTTCGAGATCGATCCCGCGACCAACCGGGAGGGACTGACATGGTGCGAGAAGGTGGCCGCGGGCATGGAGAAAACGGCGGCATCGAGAAACCTGCAAGGTTTCTCTTTCCAGTTCGAAGGCTATCCGGACTCCGTTGAGGAGAAGATCGGGTATTCGCTCACGCTGGGAGGCTGCCTTCTCAACGCCGCCGGTATTCCCTGCACGGCCGAGGGAGACCTGTGCGTCACGCTTGCCATGAACATACTGGCGGCCGCGGGAATCGGCTCGACCCAGGCTGAACTCAATATCGTTGATTTCGACGACGATGTTAACTATGTCAACCACAGCGGTCCGGGCAATGTTGCCCTGGCCGGCGCCTTGCCCGCGCTTCGATGGCTGAGCTTTTTCCACGGCAAGCGCGGCAGCGGCGTATCCAGTGAGTTCAGCGTGCGGCCGGGACCGGTTACGCTTCTGGCACTGACTCCCGGAAGCGAGGGCCGGCTTCGACTAACGGCGGCCGAGGGTGAAGCGGTGGAGGGATTTCGCCTGCCCAACGGCAATATGAATACCCGCGTACGGTTTGCATCCGGGGCAGCGGGCTTTTTCGAGAAATGGACCGCGACCGGGCCGACACACCATGCCGCCATGGGAACGGGACACCATCTGGGCCTTATCCGAAAATTCGCCCGGACCCGCGGACTTGAGCTGGTGATCGTGGAATGAGCAGCGTCAAAGCACCGCGGGAGTCGCGCGTTGCGCCGGGCCGCGGGAGCACGGACTCAAGAAGATGATGTGTGATGAACTTAGCCGAAGGAGCAACGTATGGTGACTATGGAGCAGGTTAACGAGTATCTGTCGAAAGCGCGCGAGCGCAAGGCCAATATCGGCGTGTTCGGTATCGGCCACAAGGTGTACTGGCCCCAGTTTCCGGGCCTGGAGGAAGCGCTGTACAAGCATTTGAACAACTTCACGCGAATGATCGGGGAGCAGACCGGCGCCACTATCGTTACGTACGAGAAGATGAGCGAGTGCTGGGAGTCGGCCTACCATGCCGGCGTCTACTTCTCCGACAAGAAACTCGACCTGATCATCTGCTGCGTGATGACCTATGCGCCTTCGGCGCACGCGGTTACCACGATCCAGCAGTGTCCCGGCGTACCGGTGGTACTCTCCTGCCTCCAGCCGTCGATGGGCCTTGAGTACGTTGAAGCCACGATGTACGCGCAGTTGGAAAACGACAACGTAACCTGTCTTCCGGAGATCAACAACGGCTTGATACGCTCCAACCGAAAGCCTATCGATTGTATCGTGGGCCTCCTCTACGACGATGAACGGGCGTGGCAACGGTTGCGGGACTGGTGCGAGGTTGCCATGGTGGCGCACCGCCTGAAGCATGACCATCTCGGGTACATGGGCCACGGCTACGAGGGAATGCTGGACATGAATTCCGATCCCACCATGTTCGACGGTCATTTCGGCATGCACGTGGAGCACGTGTCCATCGAAGACCTGGAGACGTTTGTGGACACGGCGAGCGATGCGGAAGTCAAGGAGAAGTTCGACCTGATCATCGAGACGTTCGATCTGCCCGAGCCGGGGGCCGATTCCATTGCCGAGAAGGTGGAGCCCGAAGATCTCGAGTGGCCTGCGCGCGTGGCCGTGGGTATGGAAAAACTGGTCACGGACAAGAAACTGACCGGGCTGGCGTACTACTATCGCGGTCTGAACGCCAACAAGTTCGAGCGGCTGCACTCGGGCATGATTATCGGCAACTCGTTCCTGACCAGCAAGGGCCTGGCCATTGCCGGTGAGCTGGATATCAAGAATTGCGTTGCCATGCTGATCATGGACCGATTCGGCGCCGGTGGGTCGTTTGCGGAGTATCACCCGATCGATTTTCGTGAAGATTTCGTGCTGGTGGGCCACGACGGCCCGCATCACCTGGGCGTTGCTCACGGCAAGCCGGTGCTGCGCCGCCTGAAACTGCTTCACGGCAAGCGCGGCAAAGGCCCATCGGTGGAGTACCACCTCAAGGAAGGGCCGATTACCCAGTTCGGGCTGACGCAGGATTTCGAGGGCAAATTCAAGTTCGTTCTCTCCGAAGGCCGGTCGCTGGCGGGGCCCATTCCGGCGACGGGCAACACGAACACGCGGGGGAAATTCAAGCCCGACGTGAGGACGTATCTCGAACGATGGTCGGTTGAGGGAGCGACACACCACTTTGCGCTGGGCGTTGGCCATATCGCTTACAAGATCGAGATGCTGGCGAAGTTTCTGGGAATTCAGTCGGTTCGGGTTACGCCGGTTGAGGATGCCTGAGTTTCGGCTCTCCCGGAAGTGCCGGGACGGTCGGGAGGTTAGACTCTCTGTCGGTGACATCTACGTTTTTTGCGTAGATGTTTCTATCGGTGTCAACTTACATGAGCCACTTTCTTAAGTCCTTCATGCGCTGGCCTCTGACCTCTGGTCTCTGGCCTCTCCGGCGAAGCCGGCTTAGTAAGGAGGGAACGGTATGATGCTCAAAGGCAAGGTGGCGCTTGTCACGGGCGCGGCATCGGGTATCGGCAGGGCCACGGCGGCCTGTATGGCCCGCGAAGGTGCTCTGGTGATGATCTCCGATATCGACGCGGAGCACGGCGAGGCCGCGGCGCGGGAGCTTGCCGCCGACGGCTCCCGGGTGGTCTTTGTCAAAGGCGACGTGCGCAGCAGCAGCGATACACAAGCGATGGTGGAGGCAACCGTCTCGGCGCTGGGCACGATCGACATTCTGGTCAACAACGCCGGGATTTCAAAGATTGCACCGTTTGACGAACTCAGCGAAGAGAACTGGGATCTGTGCATGGATGTCAACGGTAAGGGGACGTTCCTGTGCAGCCGGGCCGCGGTGCGCATCATGAAAGAAAAGGGGGGTGGTGCGATCGTCAACCTGGCGTCGATCAACTCTTTCGAGGGCAAAGTCGAGCGGGGGGCTTTTTCTTACAGTAAGGGTGGTATCGTCAACCTGACCCGCACCATGGCCGCGGAGCTGGGACGGTACGGGATACGGGTCAATGCGGTCGCTCCGGGGTGCGTCCGGACCACGGAATTCATGAAGCATGTCGAAGCGGGCGTGGTTGACCTGGATACGCTCACGGCGCTGACGCCTCTGGGAATGCTTCAGGAACCCGAGGATATCGCCGAAGCTATTATTTTCCTCGCATCGGAGAAGGCACGATCTATCTCGGGAGTTACGCTCCCGGTGGACGGCGGCTGGCTTTCGGACGGCGGCAAGGGCATGGGACGGCCCTCGGAACGCACGTAAGAGCGTTGCGAGAAAGAGACCCCCGTAGGACGTAAGGCAAGCGGGCAACCGATTTGATTTTTCGGATGCGGGCATGTGCCCGGACGGTCCGGGAGTATCCGTGCAAAAGGAGGTTTCCATGGAACCGCAGAATTTCGAGAAAAAACGTGAGGAAGTGAAGAAACGTTTTGCGGCCGGACTGCGCAAGGATGGTTCGTTGGCACAAGAGAGTCTCAAGCTTTCCTGGAGCAACTGGGGATTCGGAATCGAGCCCCTGGAAGCTACGGCGAAGCGGCTGCAGGCCAACGGGATCGAGTGGATCGAGTTGCACGGCAATCGCTACGGTCCCGATCTGGGGTACCGGGGGAAAGAAACGAAGGAGCTTCTTGCCGCGCATGGAATCCGGGTGGCCGGCATCTGCGGCATGTTCGGGCCGGAGAACGATCTTTCGTCCAATTCGGGAATCAAACGTCAGAATGCGATCGACTACATTCGTCGTCAGATCGAGCTGTGCGTAGAGACCGGTGGATCGTATATGCTGGTGGTGCCCGGCGCGGTGGGCCGTCCCGATGCTTACGACGACAGTGAGTTCCACCGTTCGGTCGAGACGCTGCAACGCGTGGCCGACGATTTTGTCAAGGCGGGTGTGCGTGCGGCGGTGGAGCCGATTCGCTCGGCTGAAGTAAGTCTGATTCATACGTTCGCCGAGGCTGAGGAATACATCGCGGCGGTCGACTCGGAGGGTGTGAAGCATATTAACGGTGATCTCTACCACATGCAGGTGGAAGAGTCGAATACCGCCGAGACGATTGCCGACTCGGGCGAGCGTATGATCAATCTCCACATGGCCGATTCCAACCGGTGCGCGTTCGGAGACGGTTCATTGGATTTTGATGCCGTTATCATGGCCTTGTACGCGGTTGACTATACCAAAGGGTTGCGTTTCGTTACGCCGGAGCCGCTGGGACCGGGCGGAGATCCGTACCCGGCCATGCATGGGAAACCCGATCCGGCATTTCTCGACAAGCTGGTGGCCGACAGTGCCGCCTATTTCCGCGCGCGGGAAGCCGCGGTAAAATCTTCGGTGCAGTAAGTGGGGAAAGGAGGGGGAACGTGTTTGCTTGTCAATCTCATGACGATATCCTGAAGGCATACGAGCGCGCGCGGGACGTATATAAGCGTTTCGGCGTGAATACCGACGAAACACTGGCGGCAATGGAATCGGTGCATATTTCGTTGCACTGCTGGCAGGGTGATGATTTCGTCGGGTTTGAGGGTCAGGATGAGCTTTCGGGCGGCGGCATTCTGGCCACGGGGAATTATCCGGGGAGAGCGCGCAGCGGTGATGAGCTGCGGCAGGACTACGACAAGGCGTTCAGTCTGATTCCGGGCACGCACCGTGCCAATCTCCATTCGATCTACGCCGAGCCTTCATCGGGAAAGCCCGACCGGGACGAACTCACGGCCGAGCATTTCACCAAATGGATTGCGTGGGCGCGCCGGCGCGGTATCGGGCTCGATTTCAACCCGACCTTCTTCTCGCATCCGCGGGCCGCCTCCGGCTATACGATTGCCGGCAAGGACGCCCGGACGCGCGCCTTCTGGATTCGCCACGGCAAAGCCTGCCGCCGTATTGCCGCCGAGATCGGAAAGCAACTGGGGGGAGAATGCGTCAACAATCTCTGGATACCCGATGGATCCAAGGACCTGCCGGCCGACCGGTTGACCCACCGGCACATCCTGAAAGAGTCGCTCGATGAAATCTATGCCGAGAAGCTGGACCGGAAGTATATTGCCGACTCGGTTGAGTCCAAGCTGTTCGGTATCGGCTCGGAATCTTTCGTTGTCGGCTCGCACGAATTCTACCTTGGGTACGCGCTCCGCAACGATATCATGATCTGTTTCGACCTGGGGCACTTTCACCCCACCGAGGAGGTCGGCGACAAGCTTTCGGCGGTGCTCGTGTATCTGGACAAGCTGCTGCTTCACGTGAGCCGCGGGGTGCGGTGGGACAGCGACCACGTGGTTATTCTCAGCGATGAGCTCCTGGGGATAGCTCGGGAAATCAAGCGATGCGGGGCGCTGGATACGGTGCGGGTGGCGCTGGATTTCTTCGATGCCAGTATCAACCGTGTGACGGCGTGGGTGACCGGAACCCGTGCGGCGCTCAAGGCTCTGCTGATCGCTATGCTCGAGCCGACAGAGCTTCTGCGGGCCGAGGAAGAGCGGGGCAACCTGGGAAACCGGCTGGCGCTGATGGAAGAGATCAAGGCGTTGCCGTGGGGGAGTGTATGGGACAAGTTCTGCATTGATCATAACACCCCGGCCGGCGCGTCGTGGCTCAACGACATAGCCGCGTACGAAGAGCAGGTGCAGGGGAAGCGCACATGACCTGAGAAAAGGGAGGAGCGACATGGACAAACGCTACGTTATCGGCCTCGACTACGGCACCGATTCGGTGAGGGCCGTGGTTATTGACGCGCTGAGCGGTACGGAGGAACTCAGCGAAGTTGCCGAGTACCCACGGTGGTCGGAGGGGAAGTATTGTGATCCCGGCGCCAACTGTTTCCGTCAGCACCCCCTCGACTATCTCGACGGTCTGGAGCGGACGGTCAAGGCCGTCCTGGCCCGTCTTCCCGCGGGCGGTGCCGGGAAGGTGGCGGGGCTGGGTATCGATACGACCGGCTCCACCCCGGCGCCGGTGGACCGTGACGGGCAGGTCCTGGCGCTTAAGGATGAGTTCAAGGACAATCCCAACGCCATGTTTGTCTTGTGGAAGGATCACACGGCGGTGGCGGAGGCCGGGGAAATCAACAACCACGCCCGTTCATGGGGCGGCGTCGACTATACGCGGTACGAAGGAGGCATCTACTCCTCGGAATGGTTCTGGGCCAAGATACTGCACGTGCTGCGCGAGGATGAATCGGTGCGCTCGGCCGCCTACTCATGGGTTGAGCATTGTGACTGGATGCCGGCCGTGCTTACCGGAGTCACCGATCCTCTGACATTGAAACGAGGTCGCTGTTCGGCCGGGCACAAGGCCATGTGGCACGAGTCGTGGGAAGGGCTGCCGTCGGAGGATTTCCTTGCCGGTCTCGATCCGCTCCTGGCCGGTCTTCGCGAGCGGCTCTACCGTGATACGTATACTGCCGATGTTTCAGCCGGCGGGCTGTGCCGGGAATGGGCCGAGCGCCTCGGACTGCCCGAGGGAACCACGGTTGCCTGCGGCGCGTTCGATGCGCACATGGGCGCGGTGGGGGGCGGAATCCGCACCGGTGTGCTGGCCAAGATCATGGGCACATCAACCTGCGACATGCTGGTGGCTCCCCCCGACGTAATCGGTGACAAGCAGGTCAGGGGTATTTGCGGCCAGGTGGACGGTTCGATCATCCCCGGGATGACCGGCCTCGAGGCCGGGCAGTCGGGGTTCGGCGATGTGTATGCGTGGTTCGTCAACCTTCTCTCCTGGCCTCTCGATGCGGTTGGCGGTGATATCCCCGCCTCGCAGCGAACCGCGGTGACATCGCGCATCCTCGAAACCCTGAGTGAAGAGGCCGGCAAGATACCGATCGAGGAGACCGGGCTGCTGGCGCTTGACTGGCTCAACGGGCGGCGAACGCCCGACGCGGATCAGAGCTTGAAGGGAGCGATCGCCGGGCTGCGTCTGGGAAGCACGGCTCCCAAAGTATTCCGTGCGCTCGTGGAAGCAACAGCGTTCGGCGCAAAGGCAATCGTGGACCGGTTTATCGACGAGGGAGTCGCAATCGACGAAGTCGTCGCGTTGGGGGGGATCTCGCAAAAATCTCCGTTTGTCATGCAGGTGAGCGCCGATGTGCTCAACAAGCCGATACGGGTGGTGGCTTCGCAGCAGGCGTGTGCGCTTGGCGCGGCCATGTTCGCGGCAACCGCCGCTGGAGTCTATCCCGATATCGAGGCGGCTCAGAAGGCAATGGCATGCGGATTCAGCACAGTGTACAAGCCCGATCCCGGTGCCGCCTCGGCTTACGCGGAGCGGTATAAGCAGTACGCGGAGCTGGGTTCGACGCTGGAGAACCAATTGCGTCGCCTCTGAGCGGGCGGCGTTGGAGGATACCGTTTATGTCCGAAAGCGATCGTCTTGATGTGCTGAAGAAACAGGTGTACGAAGCGAACATGTGGCTCGTGGAGTACGGGCTTGTGATCTCCACGTTCGGGAATGTCTCGGGTATCGATCGGGAGAGCGGTACTGTGGTGATCAAACCCAGCGGTGTTTCCTACGACGATTTGTCGCCGGAGAATATGGTCTGTGTCGATCTGCAAAACCGGATCATCGGCGGCACCTACGCACCGTCGTCGGACACCCGCACGCACGTGATGCTGTACCGGAACTTCGCCGATATCGGCGGCGTGGTACATACACACTCGAAATGGGCGACGGCGTGGGCCCAGGCTCACGCCCCGCTTCCGTGCCTGGGAACCACGCACGCCGACGTGTTCCATGGTACGGTGCCGTGTACGGCGTTGATCACCGACGAGCAGATTGCGCGGGATTACGAGGAAGAAACCGCGGTGCAGATACTGGAGACATTCAAGGACCTTGACTACCGGAGCATGCCGGCGGTGCTGGTCGCTTCGCACGGCCCTTTCTCCTGGGGAGAAGATCCCGGCAAGGCCGTATACAACAGTCTGATCCTGGAATACGTGGCCGAGATGAATACCGTGAGTTTTCAAGTAAACCCCCGCGTCAAAGAGATAAAACGGACCCTGCTCGACAAGCACTACCTGCGCAAGCACGGCAAGAACGCCTACTACGGGCAACGGAACGCCGGGCGGGGTTCGAACCGCTAATCTATCGTTTTTCGGAGCGGATCGGCCCGGGGAGCCACTGCCGCGGCATCCGCGTCACACCACAACAAGAGGAATCCGCATGCAGGCAACCAACGAGACTTCGACCTCACCAGTAGTAACGACCGGCACGGAATACATTCGCGTTGGTGTGGATCAAGCCGGCCGGCTTCATGAGCTTATCAACGCCGAAACCGGAATCAACTATGCCGGCGGGGAACTTCTGTGGCGTCTCTACTATACGAAGGGGTTGTACGAACAGAATGAGATCAATGCCGACGCGTGCCGGGGAAAGCTGGAGCGGATCGAGCGCGGGCTGCGGCTGCAGTACGAATCGCTTCCCTCGGTCGACGGGGACCTGGCGATTTCGCTGACCATCGAGGTGCACGTTGAAGAGAACCGGAGCACGTGGACAGCGACCGTTCGCAACGACACGCAGGACATTACCGTCAAAGAGCTGCAATTCCCGCTTATCGGAAGATTGAACGTAGCGGGCCACTCCCTGATCACGTCTTCACGCGGCGGGCAGCGTCACGACGACCCCGTTGCGTTCGCGCGGCAGGGCGCTCGCGCTCCCTATTGCGACGAAGACTACCTGGGGGTTCAGAACCAGCAGATGTATCCCGGTGTTGATGCGGCAAGCAACTGTTTCGTGTTCGACGGCGGACCGCACGGACTGTACTGCGGCAACCACGACGACACCTTTCGCAATACCGTACATCTGTACCGTACCCTGGGCGGGGATCTGGAAACCGGCTTTGTCAAGCACCTGTTCCTGCGGCCGGGTCAATCGATAACCCTGGGCGATTTTGTTCTTGCTCCGTACGCCGGGACCTGGCACACGGCCGCGGAGATCTACCGCGCGTGGGCAGGCACCTGGATGAGTGCGCCGCCGGCTCCCGCGTGGATCAAGGATTTCTACGGATGGCAGCGCCTGATTATGCGACATCAGAACGGCGAAATCCTGTTTCCGTACGACTCGATGCCGCGCATTTATGAGGAGGGGGACAAAGCCGGGGTCGACACACTGTTCATGTTCGGGTGGTGGCCGCACGGCATGGACCGCATGTATCCCGACTACGTGCCCGATCCGGATATGGGCGGCGAGGAGGGGCTGCGGCGCGGTATCGCCGATTTCCGCAAGCGCGGCGGGAAGGTCATCCTGTACGCCAGCGGCAGGCTTGTCGACCGACAGTCGGCGTGGTTTCAACGTCACGGCGAGAAGTGCGCGCTCAAGACACGCTCCGGGGCCGTAGTGGGCGATTCATACCTGTTTTCAAACCGGTGCAGTTTCGAGCGCTGCTACGGGGCGGTAGAGCTTGCGGCCATGTGTCTGGATACTTCGGAGTGGATCACGGTGCTTGAATCGGTGGTGGACAAGGCCGTGGAGTACGGATGTGACGGCGTCTTTTTCGATCAGCTCGGACTGCAGGAGTATCCATGTTACGACACGAATCACGGGCATGACGTGCCGAATGTGACACAGTGGAAGGGCAAGCGGAAGGCCCTGGCGCACCTTCGGGAGTACGCCCGGAAGCGCGATCCGGACCTGGCTTTCGGCGCCGAAGTATTCGCGGACTGTATTGCCCCGTACTGTGATTTTTTCCACGGCATCTATCACGGAAACCTCGATGCCGACAACGACTGGGCGGCCGGCGGGGAGAAACCGCACGTAACGAATTTTGTCGATTGGATGCGGTACGTATATCCGGAGGTCGTGATTTCCGACCGTGACATCAGGGACCGTCAGGATATCCCGCGGCGCGTGAACCATGCGCTGCAGCGGGGATTGATTCACGACATCGAGATCTACCGCTGCAGGAAAACGATCGCCGAAGTGCCGGAGTATCAGACGTATCTGAGATCGATTAACGACCTGCGACGTCGTCACCACGATCTGCTTCGGCGGGGAACGTATCGGGACACCAGGGGTTTTGCCTGGGATGACCGGGAGGCCGATGCGAGGGCATTTGTCGCGGGGAACCGCATGGCGGTGGTGGTTTGCCAGAGTCACCGGGAGCGGGTGAGTGGTTCCCTGCGCGTGCCGGGGTATCGGTATGCGGGTTTTGATTGCGTGAATGAAGCGTCGGTGGAGGACGGCGGAGAGGCTCAGAAGGTTGTGCTGGGAAGGCACGGGCTGGCTGTCGTGTTGTATGAACGATCGAAGAATAGCGGTAGCCGGCGGTAGGAGACCGGAGCCGACCGCGGCACCACCCGGAGACCGGCGTGTGCGCATCGGGGCGGACTGCAGTCCGGCGACAAAGATTTTCCGCGGAAGGATACTGAAATGGCATTGCCCGAGAAATGGATACGGCGAGTGACCGAGCTGGTAGGTGAGAAGTACGTGGTGAGTGAGGGCTCCACCCTTGAGGCGTACGCTCACGATGAATTCGCGTTGGAGTCGATTGCGGTGCTGCCGCGGGCTGTGGTGATGCCCGGATCGGAAAGCGAAGTTGCCGATGTGGTGAGGGCGTGCGCGGATCACGGAATTGCGGTTACGGCACGCGGCGGCGGGACCGGGTTGTCGGGAGGATGCAATCCCGCGCCCGGGGGCGTTGTGATTTCACCGGTAAGGCTCAACAGGGTCGTGGATACGGACACGGTGGATCGAACAATAGCGGTTCAGGCGGGTATGACCCTTCAGCAGTTGTATGCCGAGGTGAAGCAACTGGGCCTGTTCTTCCCTCCGCATCCCGGTGACGAGGGCGCGTTTGTGGGAGGCGCGGTAGCGGCCAATGCCGGCGGCGCCCGGGCCGTGAAATACGGGACCGTCAGACGGTTCGTGTGCGGCATGCGAGTGGTGTTGCCCGACGGCAGTGTTTCCGTGTTGGGGGGGAAACTCCTGAAGTCCAGCACCGGGTACCATTTGAAGGACCTTTTCATCGGCTCCGAGGGAACGCTGGGCATTATCACCGAGGTTACCCTGTCGCTGATGCCGCCGCCGGCCTATTCGACAACGCTGGTGGCGCCGTTTGATTCGATCCATAACGCAATCGAGGCGGTTCCGGCAATCATGCAGTCCGGCAGTATCCCCTGTGCCGTCGAGTTTATCGAACACACAGTGCTGAAATGCGCCGAAAAGAAGCTCAATCGCAGTTGGCCCGCCCGCTCGGGGACCGCATCGTTGATGATCATCCTTGACGGCAAATCGGAAGAGACGGTGATGGAGGATGCCGAGGCACTGGCCGGCGTGCTCGAGGAGGCGGGTGCGGGTGACGTGCTGGTGGCGGAGGAGTCGGCAAAACAGGCCGAAATCCTCGAAATGCGCAGTATTCTCTACGAGGCGCTGCGGGAGGCAACCGTGGAGCTGTTTGATATCTGCGTACCGGTTTCTCAGATCGCGGGCCATGTCGATTTCGTGCATGAGTTGGAGCAAAGGCACGGTTGTTGTCTGCCGACTTACGGTCATGCGGCCGACGGGAACGTGCACACGCATTCGTTGCGCAGGAGATTAACCGAGGGCGAATGGGGTGAAGAGCTTCCGAACTGGGAGCATGTGCACGAGACTGTGCGGGAAGAGATCTATCGCGATGCAATTGCACGCGGGGGCGTAATCTCCGGTGAGCACGGTATCGGGACGGTCAAGCGCGATTTCCTGATTGAATCGGTTGGTGAGGTTCAGGTGGAACTGATGCGGATGATCAAGAAAGCGATTGACCCGCGGGGAATCATGAATCCGGGGAAGGTCGTGTAGGCCGCCGGCGGCGGAAGACTCACCGGTCGGAATACCGTGCGGCAGGCTGGTCGCGTGGCTCGGTCACCTCCCGGGTTTTGAAGAGAGCAACTGAAGCGGCGCGCTCCCGGTGCGTGTGCCGATGCCGAGAGGAGATGGGTACGGCAACATCGACGAAGACGGTGGCGATTCCCTACGGAACGTCGTCGCTGCCTCTGCACATACCCGCCGGCTGTCGGGTCTTGAGCGGGAAGGCGGCTCGTCCGACGGTTTCGACGGCTCGCAGCGTGCAGCGGGCGCTTGCCAAACCGATCGGGTGCGGTCCGCTTGAGGATATCATTCGCCGGAGGGGCGCCCGCCGGGCGGTGGTTGCCCTGTCGGATATGACGCGTCCCGTGCCCTATCCGCGGTTCCTGCCGCTGCTGCTTGCCCGGATTGAGCAGGCGGGGATTGCCCGCAACCGTATCACGCTGGTGATTGCCGCCGGCATGCACCGTCCCATGACCCGGAGCGAACAGGAGAGCTGCTACGGCAGAGAGACGGTACGGAACTACCGCATCGTTAATCACACCGCGGTCAATCCGCGGTCGGTGGTGGACACGGGTAAAAAAACGCCTTCCGGTGCACGGCTTTTCGTTAACCGTCATTTCGTCGAGGCCGATATTCGTATCGTGACCGGCTTGATCGAGCCTCATTTCATGGCGGGGTTCAGCGGGGGGCGGAAAGCGGTGGTGCCCGGGCTGGTGAACCTGGATGCTATTCAGAAGTTTCACGGGTATCGTATGCTAAACCATGCCCGGGCGGCCAACGGTGTGGTCGAAGGCAATCCGGTGCACCGTGAAGCGCTTGGCGGCGCGCGCGCTGTCGGAGTCGATTTCGCGGTCAATGTAACCATCACGCACGATCGCCGGCTTTCGGGCGTCTTTGCCGGTGAGCTTGATGCATCGTGGCGCGCGGGTGTCGAAGCGGTTCGGAAGCAGGTTATGGTATCGGTCGGGCGCACCTTCGATCTGGTGGTTACCTCCGGCGGCGGCGCGCCGTTGGACAGGACGTTCTACCAGACCGTTAAGGGCATGGTTGCGGTGCTTCCCTTGTTGCACCGGGGTTCACGTCTTCTGATCGCAAGTGGTTGCGCTGCCGGCATTGGATCTCGTGAGTATCGCGAGCTTCTCTTCAGATACCGCGGTGACTACCGATCATTTATCAGAGACTGCAAATCGGCCGACAGGGTACTTCGCGACCAGTGGGAGTATCAGATGCAGTGCAAAGTCCTCCAGAGCGTGGGGGTTGAGGGTATTCGCTTGCTTACTGACGGTATTCCTCTTGCGCGGTAGCGTCTCATGAGCCTTCTGCCGTGCGAGATCGGCCGTGCGGGGCCCGCGGAAGGCCTGCAGCGGGCATTTGACGAACTCTCGGCCGGTGTATCGCCTCGCGGCATCGCGATTGTTCCCCAGGGACCCTATCTCGTCCTGAGATAATCGTCAAAGCGTGGTTGGGTAGGGTTGGCCGAATCGAGCAATGGCTTCAGGTAAACTATGTTTTAAACGGTTTGGGATGGCTTTGTCTCGATATACCGCTCGATGAGCGCACGATTGAATGGGGTGATTCGCGGCGAGAATAGTGGGAAAAAAGAAAATGTACCACGCTCCGGCCTGCGGTAGTCTATATTTTTTAAATTACGGTTGGATTAGCAAAAGGCCGTTGTCGGGCGCCTCAAGCGCTTAAGCAGTTGAATTGATTTCGGAAAGACAGCGGGAAGTGCGCAGTGTGCCGGGGACTCGGGGGAAGGCATTCACGGCGACGGGCTCGGCTTGAGAATGGTACCGGGCGCTTCCCTTCATATCATACCCATCAGAGGAAGGAATGGCCATGGTCGATCACGAGCCGAGGCGTCTCTGGCTGATAGATGCCGGCTACTTGTTCAATGCTCAGCATTCGGTCTACGAAGACTATCACTTTGACTATCGTAAACTGCGCGAAAAGATCGAAGAGACTCTCGGCCCGGTATGGCGCGCCTACTACCTGAACTCGACACGGACGCCGCCGACAGGGGAGCAGAGCATGTTCCACGCATGGCTGCAGTCGGCCCGGCCCCGGGGACCCAAAATCATCACCAAGCTCTATGCGCTGAAACAGGTTCGTGCCGATTTCGCCTACTGCGAGCAGTGCGGCAGGAAGGTCAAGCTGCGTTGCCCTGCCGGAAACGGACACCATATCAGCAACAAGCAACAGAAGGGTGTTGACGTCGGCATTGCCACACTTGCCCTGACCCACCGGGACAAGTACGACGTGCTGCTACTTTCTTCCGGCGACGGCGACCTTCTTGACATGATAGAGTTTCTCTCGGAAGACGGAAAGCGGATCGAGCTGGCCGTCTTCCACAGCGGCGTATCCACCGACCTTCAATCACGAGCCGACAGCATCATGTGGATCGATGAGTTTCGTGAGGATGTCAAGCGTGAGGAAGGGGAGGACGCTCAGCCGTACGATTCGGTAGACGCGGAGTAACTGCCGTCGCCGAATCCGTGCCCCTCGCGACACACGCGGAACTATCGACATCGCGTGGTGAGCGATGTCCGGAGGCGTGCCCGGGCCTTGGGCCGGCACTCGTGGCCCGCCGACTACCCGGGGAGTGCTCGACTCCCGCCGTTTCCTTTGGGCAGGGGGCCCGCCGGGTGCAGGCCGGCGGACCCGTCACTTCACTTTCTGCCGAGTTTCAGGCTCACGGTAACGATCTTCTTTGCTCCTGCCTGAACACGAATCCGATTGCCCTCCGGCTTGAGCTTGCCCGCAGGCGTTTCCTCGAGTGTGAGGATCTGCGCCTTCCTGATTTCGCGGAAGAATTTCAGCGTGGCCGTTGTTTTCCGTGACGTCGGATTGTACAGCCTGAGAATGACTTCGGTACCCGATTCACTTTGTTTCAAAGCCGACATCACCAGCCACGCGGGTCTTACCTCAACAAAAGCGTTTCGGAGCGGAAGCGTTCCCGTGGCTTTTGCCCTGGTCTGTACAACCCGCGGAGGAATGTTGAAGGCGTGCGCCTCCTGCTGGACACCCGCGGTTACGGGATCGCCGGTGAACGGATACACGGCATAGTTGAAGGTGTGCTCGCCGAAACATTGAAATCCTTCGTCCGGTTGCCGCTCCGTGCTGTCGACACCTCCCTGGTAAAAGGTGCGCAGCAGGGTAAGCGCCAGGGTCCTCCGCCGATCGTCGACAAGCTCATAATCGGTCAGGCCCCGGTTGATCACCGCCAGGCCCCGCGTGCTGTCGGTGGCGCAGCAGAAATTGACCTGGGGAAAGTTTGTCGAGGGCCTGTCGAGCCACCGATCGGCATCCTCGGGCAGTTTCACGCTTCGTTTGGTGATATCAAACGGCATCTCGGCCAGGGATGTGTCGGTGTCCACATCGCTGGGAAACATTACGCGGAGTCGGTGGTTCTCGATATCGTTGCGCAGCGACGTCTCAATCTCCACGAGGGAGGTTCCCTGCCTGAGGGTGAGCATCGATGTGATTGTGACCGTTCGCGTCGATGAAGAGCGGCTTTGGTAGTCGGCGGAAAGGCCCTTCGGCAAGCTTAGTGGAATGGTGATCCTCACCGTTGCGGCAAGGGGTCCGTTCGTCATCAGCTTGACACGAGCCGGGGCATTTCGGCTGGAGACGACCGTGTCGTTTTCCGGTGCGCGAATCAACCAGGCGTTGCCCCGCTCCCCGTTGTCTTCAAAGACGTGCAGGCTCTTGAAACGCATCCCCGTCTTTTTGTGTGCCAGATCGAAGGCGCCGTTTTTGCGGATGGAGATCTTGACGTGCTCGTTTTCGAGACTGGTGGCCGAACGTGCGATGTTGCGTGAAGGAGCGGAAGCGCCTCTGTCCACGACCCGCAGAGTTCCATAGCCCAGAGCCGGCATGTCGGCCTGCAGAAAGCCGGTTATCCGTCTGACTTCGAACCGCCGCGTGTGTCCGTCCTGCGGAACCGCGAGGCTGTGTTTTGATCGACTCACGGGCTGGAAGGCCACGGGACGGCCCTTTTCGTCGACCAGGAAAACATCTTTCCGGTTGGTACCGGCGGGAAGATCGACCGAGGCCCGAATAACTTCGGAGCGCGGGAATGGAAGAGAGTTGAACAGGTTCACCAGGATACTTCCGGGCGGACACGAAGAGCTGTCGATTCTTCCGACTATCGCGCGCAACGATCGCCGGGTAAGCTCCTCCGACAGCGTCGACACTTCCGAAAACCGGTACATCATGTCCTCATGGACCTTATCGATACTGCAGCCGCAGATATCGTCGTGCGCATGGTTCGCAAACAACGTTTTGAGCCCGCTGCGGATGAACGACGCCGGATAGTCTTCACCGAGAACCCACGCCATCGCGGCCATGGGCTCGGCCCAGCGCAGGAGTGCATACTCGCACGCGCGGTTGGCCTGCTTCAGGTACATGCGTGTTGAAAGAATGCCGGGATGCAGGTAGTTGAACCCGGGCCTGCCGGATTTGTTGGTCAGGCGCATCTCACCCGAGAGGGTCCTCAGGCCGCGCACCTTCTTCTTGAGGATACTCATGACATTGGGCAGTGAGTCGTGAACCATGCGGTCGCCGGGCATCATCCGGTTGGCGTCCCTGATCAGTCGTGTGATATTGGGATACGGGGGCGCCTGATCCATGCCGTCCAGGTACAACAAGTCCCGTACCGTGGCGTATTTCGTTTCCCACTTCCTGGTTTCGGTGAGTGCCGGTACCACGTGGTCTTCGTTGTACAGGTCCGGCGTTTCGATAATAGTGTACTCCAGATCGTCGTCCATGCGAAACGGTACTTCCGGCCTGTCCCACGTGTACTTCCATGTCTCGGGTTTGAACGGCCACATGTTGTAGAGCACCGGAAGGATACCGATTCCCCAGAACACCACCCGGCCGTCGGGAAACTGCTCGCACAGCGCCGTGGTCCCGTCGGCCCCCTTCCAGTAGAATTCCTTGTCGGCGGCGTCGGCGTTGATCCCGCGATAGAACAGCAGGGCGTCGATACCGAAACCGGCATAGATCTGGGGAAGTTGCGAAACCTGGCCGTTCGAAGTCGGGTTATAGCCGACTTTCATCACGCCGCCCCACTGTCTCGCCACCCGGTGACCCATGAGAAGGTTGCGCACAATCGACTCCCCGTCGAGGCAGTTCATTTCCGGCAGTGTATACCATGGCCCGACCAGCAGTCGACCGGAGCTGATATAGCCTTTCAGCCGCTCAACCGATTCAGGCCTCACCGTCGCGAAATCTTCGAGGGGGATGGTCTGTGAATCAAGGTGGAAGTACTTGAATTCCGGATCGTTGTCGAAGAGGTCCATGAGGCGCTGGAGATAGTCGGCGAGCATGAGACGGTGTTCCTGGTATGTTTTGGTCCACTCGCGATCCCAGTGGGTATTGGAGATCACGTGCATGACATAGTCTTTGCGTGCGGGCATGGCTGCTTCCTTTCCTGCCGATAGTTGACGGAGTCGTTGGTGATTGTGAAACCGGCGCGGTTGGGACCGCAAAAGAGAGGAGAAAATACAGCATTGAGCCACGGTGAGGCTAATGGACTCACATTTCTTCGGCTGGACGAAGGGCACCGGGGATGAGAATTCGGTGTGATTGCGGTAGCCGGTATACCGGCTACCCCATGGTACAGCACCGGCGTAGGCTCGGGGAAAATCGCTGTGCGGTGCATTCCTGTGAATTGCAGGCTGCTGCGCTTCGTGGGCCAGGTTCAAGCGTGCGGGAATGAGGTGGGCAAGGGAGCTGTGCCCTGCTCCATCAAGGCACAGCCGCATTCGGGTTGGAGGCGGAGCTTATTTCTTACCGCAGCACTTCTTGTATTTCTTCCCGCTTCCGCACGGACACGGATCGTTCCGCCCCACG
>CAZNDN010000046.1:19940-26766 GCA_964571815.1 uncultured Fibrobacterota bacterium
CGGGGCGCTGCCGGCGCGGGCGCGAACCGGGAGCGGGTCCGGGTCGGCGGGCTTCTTTCCACTGCCCGGCCAGTTTCTGAAACTCGCCGTGCGCGTGATTGTAGAACGTCTTGTAGGCTCCGCAGAAATGCGAAACATTCTTGTCGCGAGGATCATTGAATCGGTCCTTGGGACATCCACCCCGGCAGTAGTTGAGCCACTCACATTTCCGGCAGACCTTTTCCAGGTTCGCTTTCCGCCGACCGAACTCATTCTGTTTGTCCGAATTCAACAGATCGATGAGACGGTCTTCATGGAGGTTGCCCAGTTTCCAGCGCGGCTCGACGAAGAAATCGCAGGGGTAGACATTTCCGTTGTGCTCGACCGCGACATACACGCCGCACTCGTGCATGAGGGCACAGTCGGGTGGAGGGTGCCCCACGTAGACATGAAAAAGAGAATCAAAGAGGCGAACGGAGGTGGTGGGTCGACCGTTGTCGAAATCGGCTCTCCAGAGGTCGAATATCTTGCAGAGGAAAGCTCCAAACTGACGCGGTGTTACGGAGAAAGGGGCCGATGTGCCGGAATCATCCGGGTCCGGTTCCACGCACGGGATGAACTGCATGAATCCGAATCCGGTTTGCTTGTGGAAGTTGTAGATTTCTTCGGGAAACCCGGCGGAATAGTCGTTTACCACCGTCAGTGCGTTCACGTTGACGCCAGCGTCAAGCAGCATTCGGGCGTTCTTGTGGATCTTTTTCCACGTGGGGCCCCCGTCACGCAAGCGCCGGTAGTGGTCGTGAACGTGTTCCGGCCCGTCGATCGAAAGTCCGACCAGGAAATCGTTTTCCTTGAAGAACCGGGTCCACTCCCGATTCAGCAGCAGCCCGTTGGTTTGAAATCCATTGCCGACCTTGCGACCACCGCCGTAGCGGTTCTGGTATGCTACCGCACTTCTGTAAAAATCCAGCCCCATGAGCGTCGGTTCGCCGCCCTGCCACCCGAAATGCACGGTCTGATCGCCCTGCACCATGACCTGCTTGATCATCTCCCTGAGGGTTTCGTCGCTCATGCGATGGGTTTTCGATTCGGCGAAGATCGCCTGCTTTTTCAGATAGAAGCAATACCCGCATGCCATGTTGCAGTCGGGGCCCGATGGTTTGACAAGGATGTTCCTGAGGGGCTTTCGGTGTTTGCCGGCTTCCTTGTCCTGGAAGACGCGGCGCGCCAGAAGCGCTTCCAGCATGTCGCTCATTTCAAACCGAATCTCCGAGCTGGATTTCAGCGAGTCGACAAAGCTTTCCACCTCCGCATTCTTGCGCTCCTGCGTGAGTTTCTCGACAATGCTTGCTTGTACGGTATCCAGGGGTCGCGTGCGCGCATCGCGTTTTTCGTGCACCTTGGCGATATGGAACCCGAAGGGGGTGCGGAAGATGTCGCTTACCTCACCCGGTTTCATCTTGAAAACCACGTCTTCAAACTCGGCAACCATCTTGCCCCGCGGAAACCATCCCAGGTCGCCCATGCTGTCGGGACAATCGGAGTTCTTTCCGGCGAGCTGCTCGAACGCTTCTCCGGCATTCATGGTTTTCTTGATCTCGCGGATTTCCATCTCAGCCTTCACCGGGTCCTGCCCCCGGTCGGTGTGCTTCACGATATGCGCGGCATGGACCTGTTCGGGTTCGACAAACTCGTTCTCATTGTCCCGGTAGTATGCGGCAATATCGGCGTCGGACGGCGGCTCGGCCTTGTCCTGGAGCCGATTCACCAGCCGCCGAACGCGAAGCTGTTCCTCCAGTTCACTTTTTATTCGCGGGACATCCTTCTCCGTTATTCCCAAAGCCTTGAAGAAGGCCGCGTCATCCTTGTATTTCGATTTCAGTTCTTCGTACGCCTTGGCGATCTCCTTCGGGGGAATCGGTTGCTTGTCCGCGGCTGCATGCTGTTGAATCAATGTCCGTTCGACAACATTTTCCCGGGCCCAGTCCAGCAATTGGCGCTCGCGCCTCTCGACAACCATCTCCCCGAATGCCTTTTCGTACTCCGCGCGCATTCGCTCCATTTCGTCGATAATACGCCGGTCTTCAAGCTCTTCTCCGTTTACCCAAAGCGGCACAACAGACATCCCCTTTCCATCAGCGATACGATAGCGGTCGCGGCGAAGTGCATTTTTCACGGCGTGGGATACTACCCGCACGCGAGCGCCTCAGCCGGAAAACCATTGCACTGAGTTGTTAGCCTCACGGAATATGAAGGCTGTTCCCCGTGACGACCTACAGGGTACTACTCACTACTAAAAGTACAATATACCGTGCAACTGAAGAGCCTGCGCGGGGAGACTCCGCGAGGCGGGAGGACGCTTGGGCCGGATAGAAGTTGCTCAATCAACGCCGACGGCGGTCGGCGGGCGCGGTTGCCGTAATGATCACCTGTGGACAGCTTCTACGCGATGGCGGTGACTCGCGGGGGTACACACGCCGGCCGGTGAGAGAATACACCCGCATCTCCCCAGTCGTGGCGGGGGAGAAGGCGGCGATCGGCTGAATGGTTGTTCCGCCGGCACGAGCGCCGGTCACCGAGCAGGAACGTGGATGGCTCTCCTTCCGGTCGTTGATTGACGATTGCCGACAAGTATGTACACTCCGGCCGCCGGATGAAACGTGCGGTTGCGCCCGGCATGGAACACCGGCACATTGATCCGCCGTCCGGCGGCGTTGAACAACAGAACCCGTACGTCCGGTTTCATGGAAGGTGAGAAGTGAACCCGGGATGGGGCCTTTTGCCGGGGATCACGAACCGGAGCGGGATAGCCCAGTCCCCAGTGATCGGGTTCGTTGAGGTACTCGAAATCGGGTTCGAGTCCGGCTATGGAGCGGGCATGTTCAAGAAGCGAATCCGGGACCTCATCCCGGCTCCTGAACAGATAATTGGTGTCGACAACATTGTCGGTGTCGGAGCTGCGGTAGAATTGCAGGAGATTGCCGGAAATATTGTAGACCGTATTGTAGCCGACATGGTATCCCCGCACGCTTTCATCGAGCGAAAAACCGTTGTTGGTATTGCCGTGCGCTTCCGGCCGCCGCCACACATCGTGGATAAGGTTCCCCAGCATAGTGGTACCGGGCTGGTAGCCGATCGCGTAAATCCCGCCGCCGTCGCACAGGTACTGCATCACATCGTGGATATGGTTACTGTCGGTAAAACAAGCTTCCATGCTGGTCCTCCGCGATCCCCAGCAGAACCCGACCGATATACCGGTGTATGGCAGATGGGCTACGTGATTGCGGCTGATCGTTGTGTTCTTCACGAATCCGGCGAAGATACCGATTGCCCCATAGTATACCCGACCGCAGTGGTGGACGTAGTTGTTCCTCACGACATTGCCTTCGGGTACCATCGATTCCTCGGGCCAGTCTTCGGAATTGCCGATACCGTCGGGATGCATGTTCTCCCGCCAGCCCACCATGATTCCCGTTCCCCCGACATCGGCAATTTCACAGCCGATGATGGAATTATTCCGGCACGCTCTTCCGAACCCGATGGCGGTCTGGGCAACATGAGCAATCAGGCATTCGGTGAAGCCGCAGTTCTCGGCATACTCGATCTGTACGGCCAAGGGGATCACGTGGGAAGGCAGGGCCTTCACCGGTTTGTAGTGGCCGGCTTGCCCCCCCTGGTAGCCGACGTCCGGGAAGAACCATTCGCAGTGCTCGATGGCGAGGTTTTCGAAATGAAGATTCCGAACCGGCTTCTCCGGTGTACCGTCAATGACAATGAGCGATTCGACGACCGGGATGATAAACTCGGAATCGTTGGGATCCTCTCCGGACGGAGCATAGTAGCGGAGAACACCCGTGCTTCGCTCGCAATGCCATTCTCCGGGTTGCGTGACAAACTCCCGTGCATGTTCCAGATAGAAGCGAGACTGAGGTTTTGTCGAGGGGCCTCGGGCGTCAATCTCTCCGATCGGTCCTCTGAGGTATGCGGTGTTACCTTCCCACCGGTCCAGATACGACCTGCCGCTGCCCCAGATATGGAACGCAACCATCTCGGCGTCGGCCGTGGAGAAGTCAATATGATCGAGCGAGAAGGAGAAGGTGAGTTCATTCTGATACTCATTGATATCGGATCGGTCCCAGATTTTCAGTATTGAGTCATTGTCGGGATAGCGGGCACGTACGGCACGGCGCCCGTCGACGAAGAGCTGCCTGAACCAGAGGCTGTCATCGCGGACCGCGGGGATGGTGATCTTCCAGATTGAGCCCTTTACCTTTTTCCATGTGCCCGAAAGGATCATCCCCCCGCTGATTCGGGCCGTGCCCCCGCCGTAGGAGGTGTAGGTCACGCGGTGGGCCGACGTCCCACCGTCATCGGGACCAAAGATCAGGGGTTCTTCCTGATGGTGGATCCCCTTGCGCAGATAGACGGTGATATCATCCTTGAGCCCGTCGATGTTCTGCTCTCGAACCGCTTCCTGTGCCGCCCGGAGGGACTTGAACGGCTTCGCCTTGGTGCCGGCTGCCTTGTCGTTGCCGGCCTGGGAGACGTAGAAAGAGGTTGCGTGGACCGAGAGAACCGAGACGATGAGAAGAATGAGTGCCGTTGACGAGCAATCCTGAGCGTTGCGGATAGGTTACCTGCCTTTTTCTATTGAGTAGCTGATTCCTCTATACAATATAAGCACAGAGGCGACGGAATTCAGGATTTTTTCGCTGGGAGGGGATCTTCGAAAGGACGATGGGGAAGTCTGGGGTGCAGCGTCGACCCTCTCAGAAAGCAAACTCCCAACTCCCCGTAAGGCCGAAGGCTATGCTCTGCGAGTCGCTCCAGCGCGTAATGTCCCTGACCGCGTACTTGCATTCGATCCCGAAAGTCGATCGCTTTTCCGGGCGGAAACGAACTCCGGCAAGGTAGTTGCAGCCGAAGTAGCTGTTGGCGCCGGACGTATACGTGTAGGAGAGTCCCGGTCCGGTATAGGGTTCGATTTTGTACCTGTGGCCCAACGGGTACCAGAGAAGGTTGGAGGGGATGGTCAGATCGAAGGTGGATGAACGGGAGAGATCGGAGAAAAGTGCCTCCATATCCGTGCGCCACGACAGGTATTCCATCAATCGGTATTCCGCGGTGACTACCGCCTGAAGTCGCGGGCTACCGCTCCCCTGCACTACCGAAACCTTGCCTCCGAGTTCCCATGTACCACGGGCCGACAAAGGAATTACCGCGGCAAGCAATATGAGAATCAGTCGACTTCTCATTGCCGTGTCTCCAGGTGATGACTTACTTTTCGCGGGGGTACACCCTTCAAGGAAAATAGTATACCACGGAGCAGTCTGCCGGGGATTCCGTACTACCTTCTCATCCGGTTCCACTCAAGCCTCTTTCGCGCATCTTCCTCATCGCGATGGAGTGCGTTCAGAATACCCATTCCCACTTGGTCCGCGACCGCCGATACGATGATCTCTTCTTCACTGGTGAAGGGCCCGACTGTGTCTTCCCTCGCGATAAATATGTACCCCAGCACGTGCCCTTCTTCTACAAACGGCAACCCCAGCAGGGTTCGTCCTTGCTCCTGGAAGCATATCTTCGTTTCGGTGGATTCCGCGATACGGTCGTTGAGCCGGGAGGAATCGACGGGGAGCACGTTGTGCCGAGCCATTTCGTCGAACGCTCCCGTGACCTGGTTGCGTATGAGGATCATGCCTCCGCACACCTGATCCATCTCCTGGATCAGGCGCTCCACGATTCGCTCACAGACCCGACCAAATGCAAAGGGAAAAGAGGCTGAACGGATTGTCGTCGCCGGATTTGAGGGATTTCGCCAAACGGTTCGGGAATACTCATCGCTTTGCCGATTGCCCAATCGGCATGTATATTCATTGAAGAAGAGGAACGTGCGTAGTTGGTGACCGATTGTGTCGCGGCGAGCGCGCAGAGGGAAAGTGTCCAGGCAGTGCTCCGGAGATGAGAGGTTACGTTTGCAACGGAAAGTATGTTTACCAATTCCCTCACGGTAGACAGCGAACAACGAGGAACTACACCAAAGGAGGAAAGCGATGACCGTGATGAAAGATTGCGTAGGAGCGAGGAATATGATTGGGGGTTTGGTGATTCTCTTGCTTGCCGGGGGGCTCTGTTTTGGCGATTCGACTCGGATTCTGCCCCTCGGTAATTCGATCACCGAGGGGACAACGGACACAACCAGCTATCGACGTCCGCTGTGGCACATGCTCGATTCGGCGGGGTATCCGGTCGATTTCATCGGGACACTCGGCGGTGTCGAGGGTATCGAGAGTCCTCTGCAGGACTATGATCTCGACCACGAAGGTCGATGGGGGTGGACCGTCCAGAATATCCTGGATTCTCTCCCCGGCTGGCTTCAGTCGTACACACCGGATATCGTGTTGCTTCATATCGGCACAAACAACGCAAGGTTTGACGAACCGCTGCTGGTCAGTTTGTACATACAAGCAATCATTGAAACATTGCAGGCGGACAATCCCGAAGTGATTGTGCTGCTTGCCCAACTGATACCGTATAGTTGTTCTACTGAAGAGATTGATGCTCTTAATGAACAGATTGCTGTGGTTCGTGACTCCACCGACACGGAACAAGCCCCCGTTATTCTGGTCGATCAGAATACCGGCTTCGACGTGGAAACCGAGACTGTGGACGGGTGTCATCCCAACAGGGCCGGAGCGGAGAGAATGGCCCGGAAGTGGTTTGAGCATCTGGATTCGCTTCTTGTCGGGACCGTTTCATCGGCCCGCATAGCCGGGTATGCACCCCGCCCCGACTGCCGTGGCGGCTCAGGTTCGCCCGGGAGTGTTTTCTCGAACGAGGCGGTTGT
>CAZNDN010000047.1:0-2982 GCA_964571815.1 uncultured Fibrobacterota bacterium
GCGATCGAGAGCGATGGACTGGTGTACGCCCGTAATGTCACCAGTGAGGGGAGTTCCTACGCCGGTGTGCTGTCCGTGAACGGCACACCGACCGGCGGAGATACAATAGGGGAGTATGTCTCGGGCGAGGTCAGGAACCTCTGGGACAACAGCCCCGATCGCTCCTTGAACCTGCCCGTCAAAGATGCCCCGTCGTACCACGACAACGACACCTCACACTGGGGCGCGTTCAAGCCGAGATGGTACGGCGACACCAAAGAGTTACAGGGCCTTCTCAACTCCGGCAAATCGACCGTCTATTTTCAGGGCGTGAAATTCAACCACACGGTCGACACGTTCACGGTCCCCGCGAACGTGCGCAGAATCGTGGGGTTCCACGGTGTGGTCAATAAGGAAGTCGGGCCCGCGGCAATGGTGTTCCGGGTCGCCGACAACAGTCCCGACCCGCTCATTATCGAGCAGTTCGGCTACGGGATTGCGGTGGAGCACGCCTGCGCCCGCACGGTCGCACTGAAACACGGCAAATTCGGCTATTGGGCAAACGAATCGAGCGGGGATGTGTTTTTCGAGGATGTGCAATCGGACAAGCTGGAGTTTTTTCCGCGGCAAAACGTGTGGATGCGGCAGCTCAATACCGAAGGGCCCGAACTTCACGTGGTCAACAACGGAGCCAAGCTGTGGATCCTGGGTGTCAAGACCGAAGGCAAGGGCACGGTGATACACACGAAAAACGGCGGATACACCGAACTGCTGGGCACCCTGCTCTATCCTTGCAACTCCTTCGCGAAATCCGACGGCCCGGCGTTTGTTGCAGAGGATTCGCATGTCTCATTCATCTATCGTGTCAGCGCGTATGTCAACGACGGCAACTACTGGACACAGGTTATCGAGACACGCGACGGCGAAACGAGAAAATGGGAGATCGACAACAACACGCACATGATATGTCCCCTCTTTTCCGGATTTGACAGTACGGCGGCGGCGGTGAAAGAAGGACCGGTCGCGGTCCCCGGCCGGTCGATCGGGAAAGAGGTTGCGCGCACGGCGCTAACCCTCACGGTTGTCCCCCCCGCCGGATACGGCCGCACTGCCGCGCTGTTTGATATCCGGGGACGACGAATTCGCGGTGGGAGGTTGGAGGACGTGGGCAGCGGGGTGGTGCTGGGGAAAACCGGGTCGGACCACCGGAAATGGCCCAAATGAAGCGGAAACGCCATTTCCCCTGTCTTTTAAGGGCTTAAGTTAACGCTTAGAGCTCATTTTACCCCCCTTCAAATGCCCGCTAAGGCTCCCAAACTGGCACGCGACGAGGTCATGACGTTGCTCGGAGCCCCTGCATAACTCATTCATAGAAAACCAGTTCCACCATTCTCTGTGCAAACAGTGCAAATCGCGTATCGAGCACAGGGGTTGCCTTTACAAACGCAAAATACGGATCGGCACAAGCTCGTACGGCTGGAGCTGCGCCGGCATGGTAGGCGATGAATCTACTCGCTCACCGGACAGCGATGACCGGCCGGAAGAAAGCGCCCGTGGACGGTGACCACCAACCGGGTTTCCGCCCCGAATCCTGTAGTATTTTGCTCATCCTCTACAGTACTCCGCACTCTTTCACGAGGAGGCCTCCTATCAATACACCGGCTCTACAGTTCTTTGTATCGCCCGAGGGCAACGACGGGTGGGACGGACGCGCTCCCGAGGCATCGGGCACCACCGAAGGCCCCTTTGCCACAGTGACGCGGGCACGCGATGCGGTGCGCGAGCAGAAATCCAACGCAGGTCCCGGACCGATTGTCGTATGGCTCCGCAATGGAACACACTTCCTCCAGGAACCCTTCCGCCTGGAGCCGCAAGATTCCGGCACGGATAACCGGCCGATCATATACACCGCATACCCCGGGGAGCAGCCGCGGCTCAGCGCCGGTATCCGTATCGACACGTGGAACACGGCAAAGGTCAACGGCGTGGAGTGCTGGATAGCCGACCTTCCCGAAGTGCGCGAAGACCGCCTCAATTTCACTCAACTGTTTGTCAACGGCCGACGACGCCCCCGCACACGCCTTCCCCGGGACGGCTACTACCGCTTCAAGAGCACGCTCGGCCATACCTCCGAAGGCTACAATTTCGGACGCGGTCCCGCGCGGGCCGAGTACCACGACGGCGATATCGACCCATCGTGGAAGAATCTCACCGATGTCGCAATCGTGCCCTTCCAGCTCTGGTTCGAGATGCATCACCATATCGCCCGGATCGAGCCCGAGATCCACGCGGTGCATTTCCGCGCGCCGAGTGTCGGGAGCCTTGTCGATGAGAAAAATCAGTGCGCCCGCTACTACGTGGAGAATGTATTCGAAGTGCTCACCGAACCCGGCCAGTGGTACCTGGACCGCACCGAAGGGAAACTCTACTATATCCCGCTCCCCGAAGAGGATATGAACACTACCGAAGCAGTCGCCTCCCGCCTCGAAAACGTGCTGGTGATTGCGGGCGAGGGAACCGAACGCGTACACCACGTTCAATTCGAGAATATCACCTTCGCTCACACCGACTGGCATCCGCCCTGCCAATGGAACGGCTCGGTACAGGCCGCTTTCGATGTGCCCGGCGCCGTGCTGCTGCGAAAGGCCGAGGAGTGCGTGTTGTACGGATGTACGGTCGCACATACCGCTCAGTACGGTATCGAAGTGGGCCACGGATGTCATAACAACAGAATCGTCGGCTGCGAGCTTACCGACCTGGGCGCCGGTGGAGTGCGTGTCGACCACGAGTGGCTTCGCGGACGGAGCGAGACCAAACGCGAGGAAATTGCACCCGACGCCTCAGGCAAACACTCCGCTACCGTTATCTCCGATTGCCATATTCACCACTGCGGCCGCATCTACCACTCAGCGATCGGTATCTATGTCGGCAACGCCGGCGAGAACCGGATCGTGCACAACCATATCCATTCCCTGCACTACACCGGCATCTCGGTGGGCTGGT
>CAZNDN010000047.1:3082-5217 GCA_964571815.1 uncultured Fibrobacterota bacterium
ATCGTGCACAACCATATCCATTCCCTGCACTACACCGGCATCTCGGTGGGCTGGTCATGGGGATACCGCGAACAGGCAACCGTGGACAATCGTATCGAACACAACTATATCCACCATATCAATATGGACCGGTTTTTCAGCGACAACGCCGCGATCTATACCCTGGGCGTCCAGCCCGGCATGGTTATCCGCCATAACCTCATACACCATGTGGGAAGCTACGGCTACGGAGGAGAGGGGATCTATCCCGATGAAGGAAGCTCGGAGATGCTTATCGAGAACAATATCGCGTACTGCCTGCGCCATTCAGGCTACTCCTGCCACTACGGCCGCGACCTGCTCGTGCGCAACAATGTTTTCGCGCTCGCGCAGCTCACACCGGTCACCCCCGCTCATCGCTACGAACACCACCGCACCGCGGTTTTCGAGCGCAACATATTCTACTGGAGAGAAGGGACACTGAGCGCCGAGCGCTACGGTGCGAAAGGATGGAATCCCCGCAACGCACTGTTTGGCAATAACCTGTTCTGGTCCTGCGGCACGCCGATCGTGCTGGACGACGGACACGATATCCCCTGGTACCAGGCCCGGGGCCAGTTTCACGGCTCCGTTTTCGCCGACCCCCTGTTCGTCTCCCCGGCCGGGGGAGATTTTACCCTCCGCGAGGGTTCCCCTTCACGGAAAATCGCATTCGAGCCCATTGACATGAGCAGAGTCGGTCCGCGATTCCATCGTGTCCGCCCCGCCCACTTCGCGGACGTGACCCGCGAACAGTTCGAGGCCAAGCCCATTGTCCGCACCGCTTTTGAATTAGTCAATCCTGATACCGTCGGTATCACCGTGCGCAATGTCGGCACGCTTCCCGCATCGGGAGGCATGGAGCTTGTGGTCGCCGCGGATGGGGATTGCGTGGCGAGCCTGAGCACAAAGCGTATCGAGATCAACGATCTGAAACCCGGGGAAGAACGGAGGTTTGAGAGTCGGGTGGTGCTTGGGGAGTTGCGTGAGGAGGAGGTGAAGGAGGAGGAGAAAGGGAATATGGTCGAGTTTTCGGTGGAGACGGTTCCGTGGGGAGATGTGATTATTCCGGGGTTTTTGTGGGTGAGTGAGTAAGCACGGGGGGGCGGGATGAATCCCGCCCCCCCGTGGACTGGAAATATGGAGGGGGATTGTGCCGGCTGAAGCCGGCTAGGCAAGCATGTTGGGTTTGGCGAGTGGTCGGGGGGGGGGAGGACTGGAAATATGGAGGGGGATTGTGCCGGCTGAAGCCGGCTGGACCGGCGAATACCTTTGGTTTGTTTGAGTATTTGGGGAATGGGTTGGGGTGTTGGTTCCCGCCCCCCCCTCGGTGGATCGGGAGGAGGACTGATGGGGCATCGGAGTCATACGGAGCTGTACTATCATCTGGTGTGGTCTACCTACGCCCGGCGGCCGCTGATCGATGAGTCGTGGGAGGAGCAGCTTTATGAGATGCTTGCGAAGAAGTGTCTGGCGCTGCGGTGCAGGCCCATCGAGATCAACGGCGTGGCGGATCACGTCCACGTCCTGCTGCGCGCCCATACCAATGTAAGTCCCGCTGCAATCGTTCACGATCTCAAAGGCTTTTCTTCGTACTCAGTCACCAGGCTGAAACTGTGTAAGACCCATTTCGACTGGAACGAACGTTACGGCGCCTTCTCGGTCTCGCCTCGTCATGTGGAAAACGTTGCACGGTATATCCGAAACCAGAAACGACACCACGGTGCCGGAGGGAGGGTGAAGAAGAAGTGGGAGAGGGATGAACCCCTCTCCCGTGACGGGAATATGGAGGGGGATTGTACCCGCGAAGCCGGCTGGACCCGCGAATCTGGTTGACTCGGTTTGTTGAGACCGTGGACTCGTGATTTTTGCGTGTTCCGCAGGCTGGTGCGGAGGGTGAGTTCCGGTTCCCGGCTTCGTACGCGTCAAATGAACGCTTGACCAATTACTATCTTTGTGGGTAGCATTATACGATACAGTCTGAATCTCGAAGAGGGGGCTTTCATGAAACGAAGAATGAAAACCGGATATGGTAGTCTCTTTGCGGGAATGATGGTTTGGGCTATGGTCTGGAGTGGCGTGGCTGCGGCCGGTCCTTATGGAGAAAATGTGGACTA
>CAZNDN010000047.1:5317-20593 GCA_964571815.1 uncultured Fibrobacterota bacterium
GACACCATAGCCTCCGACAGCAGTATCTACGACCATGTCACCTGGAAGATCGTGCAGGCAACCAAGGCGCCCGGGGACACGCTCCTTGCTGTCGACGGAAGCACTGTCGGCTTCACGGGCACAAAGGCCCACCGCTGCGTGGAAGTGCGGGCGAGTCTGGAGAAGAAGGGACTTCGTGAGCTTTCAGCAACCGCGGAAGTGTGCATCCAGCCTCGTCCGGCCGATCATGTTACGATCGAGCAGGATGCATCTCCGGATCTGTGGACTCCCGATCATCTCAACATCCTGGTTATTTCGTCGGAGAAGGATACGGCGAATCCGGCCTACGCGTTTTTGCGCGATGCGTTCGATAACCTGGCGGAGGGGGTGGACGAAGGCAACGGAGGCAGGGCCACCAACGCCGCCTGGACCAGCCGCGACACGACCGTTGTTACGGCCGCCGGCGCTCCCGGTCCGAGGTCCGGGAGATTCAAGGGGATTATCGTTGCCGCCGAGCCTCGGAGTGGGGATTCGGTCTGGGTGGTTGCACAGGAACTGGTGGCCTGGGCAATCATGAGCGACAGCGTGCTGGTGGACGTGGCCGACTGGTACCCCACGGCACTTCGTTTTGTCAAGCCCGGCACCGACAGTGTAATCGACGAAATTACCATGGAAGCCGGCGGGTCCATGGCCCTTGAGGTCCAGGCACAGCAGTCCAACGATCCGTCACAATGGACCCTGGTTGAGGCGAAGTGGGCACTTTCGGGCGATATCACGGCCGGGGTCCCTCCTTCGGAGGCATCGAGTACCTTCACGTTTGAGCCGCAGGATGCCGGCGCGGCTACGTTGACCGTTTCGATGGGTTCGGTCGAGACCTCGATAGCAATCACCGTCGAGGCCGGGACCGCGACAGCACTGCCGCGGCCGCGGCGGATTGCGGAATCGCCGGAGGCCATTCGTGTCGTGGATCTCAAAGGACGACGCGTTGAAGTCCTGGCCCCTCCGTACGGCACGGACGGCCGGCCGCTTCGCGGAGTGTTGTCAGCCGGCATGCCCGCCGGGGTCTATTTCGTCGGAGCCGCCGACAGGAAGGCGCGGTTGCAAGTCCGAGTCCTGCTGAGGGATTGACGACGAAGCCTGGTGCCGGGCAGCTACGTCGGGAACGGGCTGTTGATCGGTGCGCCGGCCCGCGCAGGAATGCCACGGGGGCGTCGCCAACCAAACGGGTCGGCACTGGTTGAGGCAACGTATCCCGGTTGACGGGAGCCTTTGCCTCGGCGCGGTGCCGCTTGTATTTTCAGAACAGCTGTGCTTGACCGGCGTCGATCAACCTCGGCGCCGAAACGAAACTTCAAAGGAGCGGACCCATGAATCCACTGGTGGTCTACTACTCGAAGAAGGGAAGCAACAAGTATCTTGCGGAGCGGCTGGCGCGTGAGCTGCAGTGCGATGTCGAGGCGATACGGCCCCGGTTGAACCTCTTTGCCTTGCTTGCGCTGTTTGGTGCGATCAGGATAAGTCCGGGTATTGCGCCCCTGAAGCATGATCCCGGCTCATTCGACCGGATTGTGCTCTGCGGGCCTATCTGGATGGGGCAGTTTATCTCTCCGCTTCGGGACTTCCTCAAAAGGTATCGCGCCAGTATTACCAAGCTCTACTTCGCGACCTGCTGCGGCAGCAGCGATGAGGACAAGGACGGCACATTCGGCTACGCTACGGTCTTTCCCAGGGTCAGGGAAATCATGGGAGAGAAGTGCGCAGCGTGCGAAGCGTTTCCGGTGGGGCTGGTACTCAGCGGAGATGAGAAGGACAAAGACGATGCCGTCATGAAGACACGCCTCTCCGACAGTAATTTCACCGGAGAAATCCAACAGCGAACCAAGGCGTTTGTCGAGAAAGTATCGTCGTGAGGCCCGTGTCCGGCCGGCTGTCGATTGACGTGTCGTGCCGGTGTGCTTCTCCCGCCCCGACGCTCTCAGTGTTTGTGCGAAAGGAGTGCGGCTGTGCAGCCACACTCCTCGTTTCCCGGAACAACGGTTATTTCATCAGCATCACGGGCTTGCTCAGCGTCCCCTGTTCCCTGCCCCGCATGCGTACGATATAGAGCCCCGAGTTGGGTAGCGCTGAGCTGGGGAGGGTAAGTCGCATGGTCCGGGTCTGATTGCCGCCGGTCCACCTTCTCAGGGTCCGCCCCCGCACATCGACAAGCTCCACCACCGATGAAACCGGTACGGTCACGGAAAGTTCCCGTCCGCCGGCTCGTCGAAGGTCAAAGTCCGGGCGCTGGACGGATTCGGGGTTCTCCGACACCGACGCCGGATCCAGCGTGGCCACTTCCACATAGTCCAGCGAGAAATAGCCGACATCTTTCAGATCAAATTCCACGGTGTTGGATTCCTGATCGAGGGGAACGTCGTGGAGCGTAACAAACACCCAGTCGGCGCTGCCGGTCTGGTTGATCTTGTTGTAGTAAGTGCCGTTGATCGACATGTTGTTGGGCCGTCCCGCCAGACGCATCACCATCGTATTGCCCTCGGGCAGCGGCGGCAACTCCCGGGGGTCAATAGAGAAGTACATCCAGAACTTGTATCCCTGCGAGCACGAGCATATTCTTCGGTGTGGCAGTCTGAGGTGATACGGGTATTCTACATCTCCTTCTCCTTCGATGCGAACACCCTGACCCAGTGGCGGTCTGACCGGCAGCGGCGGCACCGGTGGCTGCTCCGGCGGGGTAACCGTGATCTCTGCCGGCGTATCCCCGGTCACGGCATGTTCTTCTCCGTTGATCACCAGTGTGAAATCCCCCGTGCTGTTGACCGTCACGGTCCCGCTTTCGTACATGATATCGGCCTCGATACCGCCGAATTTCAGGCGTTTGACACCGTGCTTCGACGGCCAGTGGAGGCGCCACTGGACACGCCCCGCCCGGGCATCGATGGTGTGGAAGCCGAGTACGTGCTCGATGAAGAGCGAAATCGGCCCGACCGCAGACCAGCCGCAGTAGTCCGGGTTGACCAGCTCGGTGCCCCCGGTGTCGGTTGACGGTTTCCACTCGGTGGGGCTGTATGCCTCCCAGATGGTCTGGGGCTCGAAATTCGCGTAGGTCTGCGCCATGTGGCGGACCATGTTGTGCGCTACCCGGTCCGCGTCGGCATCGTACCCGTACTCCTTGAGTGCCTTGACACCCATATAGACGATCGAGGGGAAGACGCCGCCGCGCCAGCCGCGGCCGTTGAGGTCCGCATCGAAATCGGCTACGATCAGAGAAGGAAACGGTGCGGCGCCGCCGAAAAGCCTGGGGTCTCTGACCAGACCCTCAACCATCACCTCGGCATGTTCTTCGGTGGCGGCGCGGCACAGAAGTGTCCAGAATGTTGCCGGGGTTCGAGGAAGCTGGGGTGAAGCGCCGCCGATTCTGTTCTTGAAATCAAAGAACCGCCTCTGATCGTCACGCCAATATCTCTCATCGATGGCGGTTGCAAACTCCTGATAAGTCGAGTCCCACTCTTCGGCCAGAGCTTCGTCGCCGATCGCCCGTGCAAGTGAAGCGATACATTTTGCGGAGAGACACTGCTGGGAGATTGCGTCAATCCATTGAAACTCGTTGCCCGCCTGGTAGTTGATTTCCACTTCCTCGCAGTATCCCCAGTGCCCGTCCGACGGATCCTCATCGCAGGCCTCTCTCCATCCCGGATAGTACCGTCCACGCGGCGTATTGGTCATGCCGCTTGCGGCACGGCTCCAATGATAGCCCTTCTCCCATTCGTCCCACCGGGCAAGGCGCGTATCGTGAAACCACTGGAAATGCTTCTGAAGGTACTCGTTCTCTTCAAGCAGCCACTTCACCCTGCCCGTATCTCCGGTCACTCTGAAATGCTCCCACTCGGCCCAGGCCAGAATCGGCGGGTTGTCTTCGTGCTCGATAGTCTGCGAGCTGGTTGCGTTGTCGTGAATCTGCGCGTAATACTCGTTGAGACTCTCGATACCCGGATACATGTCTGGAGCATACTTGGTGAACATAGCGATAAAGGCGCTCTCCCACAGGCTTATCTTCCCTTCCTCCCGTCCTTCATCCATGAACGGCGACTGCACCGCTTCTTCGTCGACCGTAATATGCTCAAACGCCAGCTCCCAGGCTTTCCAGTACAGCTCGACATACTCCGGATGAGCCTCGAACACGGGCTCGGGGAGCTTGCGCTTGTCGAATTCGGCGCTGGTGGCGGCAAGAGAGAGTGCCGCAACCAGTGCGAGCGCGGTTACCGGCCGGTTGGCCGCCGGCAGACGACCTGAGATACGAGTTCTTTCCGATTCCATCATGTGCTCCTCCTCGGCTACGATCGTGTGATACGTTTTTGTGAAAATAGTACCTGTACCTCAACGGAGAGGCTTTGCGTGATTGTTCATGCCGTGCGAAGCGAGTGGCATTCTCTGCCCGCGGCGATCAAACTCGTGCGAAGCGGTACGTTGTGAAACCCGGAGTCCTTCTCTCCTCGATTCGCGTGCAGCACGGTATGCGCATGTGCGCAAATAAGTGTGACCGTCCAGTTCAGTAAACCAATATAATAATAAAATACCCAAAAAGCAACTTTTAGTCGATGCGGCACGGATGATTTTGCCTAAAGAGGGGTGCAAAGTCGTCGGGGAGAGGTGTATAAGTGATTGAAAAGAGGTTAGTTGCGGGTTATCTTGGTGGGGCCGCTTGCTATGGAGACAATCTGTGGTTGCTTTCGATACATATTTCGACCAATGTGGCGATTTTCCGGGGTAGTTGTGCTGGGTCAAGATAAATCGGAAAAACTGCCTGGAAATTACCCAACACCCCCTTATGTAGCTCTGCGAGCTTCCTCAGCGCCCGGCAACAGTAGCCGGCAAACAGCAGAAACGGTTCGTGCACCGGTTTCCAAACCAATGTTGGCAGAAGGACGTCATGCACGGTCCCTATATCAAACCCTCCCCCCCTGCAAAGGCAAAGAAAACCTACCTCATCGCCTTTGTCGACGACGCTTCACGGCGTATCGTTGGCGCCGAGTTCTTCTTCTCCGAGAACGCCGCCAATGTCAAAACCGTATTGCGCAACGCCCTGCTTACCTTCGGCGTGCCCGCAAAGCTGTATCTGGACCACGGCAGAAACTTCCGCGCCGACGACATCAGAATCGCATGCGCAACAATGGAAACCGCCCTCATCCACACCAGCAACTACGACTCTACCGACTATCTCGCAACCGTCCTCGTCGGACAGCCTCCCCTCGAAAAGACCATACCTGCAACAAGTTCTTCCCCTCCGACAACGAATCTCGGTCACGTATCATCTCAACGCTCTCTCAAGAGAGGACTCCTATCACTACGTCAAACACCACCTCGACCTCGTAAAGGCTCCCCGGAAGATCTTCACGGACAATGCCCTCGAAACCATCATATCAGCCGCAAAGGGCATTCCACGAATCATCAACACCATACAACCCCCATTTCCCCGACCACATCAACGAAAAGGCCCGGCAGCTCTACAAAACCCTTGCCGAACTCGACTCCATGCTGTGGGAAACATTCGAGAACTACTTCCTCGACAAATGCATCGACATGAGCGACGATGAGTATCGCGAAACGTTCTGTCGAAAACAAGCCTGACAAAAACCACAATCACAAGGGGAGACGCAACCCGTCTCCCTCTCCAACATTCAAAAAAGTAATCGCCGGAATTATCCGGAAATCTACACCGAAATAATCACGGAAATCACCCCGGGATAATTACGAAAACTACTCTGAAGGAAGTCGGCCGACCTGAACATACTTCCGAGCCCTGTTCTCACTCATATCGGCACGCATCGCCGATACACACAACGCTTTCCCTGACGACATAGCCTTGAAAAGTCCTTTCACCTGCGCATCGTTGACCACCTTACCCCCTTTCTAATGGGAGCCTGAAATGGCTTCAGACACTCGTGGACCCCTCAATTCTAAGCCGGCTTCGCCGGAGTCCCGCGGAGCGGGAGAGACCAGACGCCAGCGCGTGAGGAACATAAGAAAATGGCCAATGTGAGTTGGCACTGATAGAAAAAAACACGCAAAAAACGTAGATGTCACGGACTGAGAGTCTAATTGTCGTCACCCCGCAGTCCTAATTGTCGTTCATCAGAGCGGATGCGTCCGGAAGTCCGTGGTTGGGGGAATCGGATACGAGGCACCGATGACGCCGCGGGTGCACAAGTGATACAATTAAAAGATACGAATGCAAGGGCAAATCACGGCAGAGTACGTTCCCGCGGAGGTTGCGTGTGTTGACAATTACCGATGTCGGCGAAGAGGTAGTGCAGCTTCATCAGCAGAGCAAGGAAACCGCGTCCGGAATCGTCGACCTCCTGGGTGATAGAATGACCATTCGCACCGTGCCGGCGCAGTCGCGTCTGGAGGAGGAGTGCGACGGGTCACTGGTGTACGTGAACAAGGGCATGTGCAAGTACTTCTGCGGGGCGAAGTTCATTCGGTTCTACTCAAGCGGCGACCTGTTGCTGCTCTCCGGGCGGCGCCCCGCCGGTACGACCGTCCTTGCCGAGTTCGCCGCGACGCTCGGGGTGTGCGACCGTGATGAGTTTGAACGACTCCTGGCGGCCGATCCGAAGTTGACCGGGTTGTGGAACGGCTACCGCACCGAAGTGGATGCGATCATGCACGGGATCTGCGCCGCGTATGTGGGTGAAGATTTTACGCCGGAGATCGATCTCAGGGAATTTGCCAAAGGTGAAGTGATCATTCGTGAAGGGGAGCATCCGGACAGTCTTTTCGAAATGATCGAGGGAAGCGCCTCCGTGAGTGCGGGGGGCACCCGGGTGGGTGCGATCCGCAGGGGAGAGGTGTTCGGGGAGATCAGCTTTCTCACCGAAAGCAGGAGAACCGCGACGGTCACGGCCGAGGAGCACTGCATGGTGCAGGCAATCAACGGCCGGGATTTCGAGAAGATCGTAACGTACCGGCCAACGCTGATGCGGGCGCTGAGCAAGACCCTGGCCGTCCGGCTCACCGAAGTCAACGACCGGCTGGTCCGAATCGCTTCCCTGACATGACAAGACGCCGGCCCGGCCGGGACGGAGGGGCTCCGGTTTCTTCCCAACGAGCGGGACTCACCGAGTTCGGAATGCGGATTTCGGAATGTGGAATGCAGATTGGACGGATTGTGGAATATTCGTCCCGCCCTGCGGGACTCACCGAGTTCGGATTATTTACCCCGAGCCATCGGAGCCCACCCTGTCCGAGCACGACGAGCGCTACTGCTTTCTTCCTTACTGACAGGAATCACGCTTTTGCCTTCTGCTCCTCTGCCCCTCTGATTCCCGCCTTCTCTTCCGGGTTCACTTCGGTCCCAGACTGAAAAGCTCATCGATACTCTTCTCCAGGTCGCCTCCCTGGGGAAGGTTCTCTTCTTTTCCTTTGCCGGCGTTCTTTCCGGCTTGCGGCGCTGATTTCTTGTCGCCGGTGCCGGAACTCGACGGGGACCTAAAAGTGTCGGCGCGCGGGGCTGAAGGCCTGGCCGTGCCGGCGTCCGCGTCCTGAGCCGCGAAAGCCTGGGCGAAATTCGCCAGGGCCGCCGCCACTTTCCTGCCTTCGCTCTTGCGCTTCCGGCTCTCCTGCCCGAGCTGCTCCAGTGCGTTGCGAACTTCCTCGAACTGCCCTTCGATCTGATCCTGCTGCTCCTCGGTTTGCTCGTCCAGTTCTTTGCAGAGTGCCTCCAGGTCGGTTCGTGCCCGTTCCCGTGTCTTCTTGACCTCGTCTTTGAGATCGGAGACTGCTTTGCTCAGTCGGGAGTCAAGTTCGGAATGCGCCTTGGTTCTGGAGCTTTTCTCCGCATCAAGCGACTTTGAGACCTCTTCGATCTTTTTGGTGAGTTTCTTCTCCGCGGCATCGATTCGCGAAGACATCTCCGAACTCAGTTTTTCAATCTTCTTCGAGAGTCTCGACTCAAGTGAGTCCATTGCTTCTTCCACCGCTTCGAACTCTTCGCCGACCACGATTCTGGCCAGCGTGCCGAGCGTCTCGACGAGTTGATCCTTAGGGTCTTTCTGCTCTTTTTCCTGCTTGCCGTCGGCCATGGCTCCTCCCTCGCCGGTCGTGTCGAGTACGAACCGCCCGTTCAGTTCCGGGACGTGCTTTGCTGCCAGGTAATGAAAATAGATGGTGCGAAACGAAAGGTCAATTGCGGAGGCGAGCCTGGAGAGGGGAATGTTCGCGGGGAGAGCCGCTCCCCCCGCGAACACGTGGTGCCGTGAAACCGGCAGGTCAATACATGTCGTCCATACCGCCGCCCGGACCGCCGGGCATGGCCTTTCCCTCCTTCTTCGGTTTCTCCGAGATGATACACTCGGTGGAAAGAATCAGACCCGCGATACTGGCCGCGTTTTCCAGTGCGATACGGGTGACTTTCGTGGGATCGATCACACCGGCCTGCACGAGGTCTTCGAATTCACAACTCTGTGCATTGTACCCCTCGGACCCCTTCCGGTTTTTCACTTCGTTGCAGATCACCGAGGGCTCCCTGCCGGCGTTGGCCACGATCATACGCAGCGGCTCCTCCAGCGCCCGACGGATGATATCCACACCCAGCTTCTCGTCGTCCACCGCCTTCACGGCATCGAGGGCCGATGCGCAGCGGATGAGGGCCAGCCCGCCGCCGGGAACGATTCCTTCCTCCACCGCCGCACGGGTGGCATGGAGCGCGTCCTCGACCCGAGCCTTCTTCTCTTTCATTTCCGTCTCGGTGGCCGCGCCGATGTTCAACACCGCCACGCCGCCGGCCAGCTTGGCCAATCGCTCCTGGAGCTTCTCGCGGTCGTAGTCGGACGTGGTTTCGTCGATCTGACGGCGAATCTGGTTGATACGGCCCTTGATATCCTCGGTCTTGCCGGCTCCCTCCACGATCGTGGTGTTTTCCTTGTCGACCACGATACGCTTGGCCTTGCCCAGCGAATCGACCGTGGTGTTTTCCAGCTTGAAACCGGCATCCTCGGAGATCACAATCCCGCCGGTCAGCGTGGCAATGTCCTCCAGCATGGCCTTGCGACGGTCGCCGAAACCGGGGGCTTTCACTGCCGCGACTTTCATGGTGCCGCGAAGCTTGTTGACCACGAGCGTGGCCAGCGCCTCACCTTCCACGTCCTCGGCAATAAGCAGCAGCGACTTGCCCATCTGCACGATCTTCTCAAGCAGCGGGAGCAGGTCTTTCATACTGCTGATCTTCTTGTCGTGAATCAGCACCAGAGGATCGTCGAGCGTGCATTCCATGCTTTCGGAGTCGGTCACGAAGTAGGGAGAGAGATACCCGCGGTCAAACTGCATTCCCTCCACAACCTCCAGCGAGGTCTCCATGCCCTTGGCTTCCTCAACCGTAATCACTCCGTCCTTACCCACCTTCTCCATGGCTTCGGAGAGCAGGTCCCCGATTTCCTGGTCGTTGTTGGCGGAGATGGCGCCGACCTGCGCGATCTCTTTTTTGCCCGAGATCGGCTTGGAGTCCTTCTTGAGCTGCTCGATAATTGCCTTGACTGCCTTGTCGATCCCCCGCTTGAGGGCCATTGCGTTGGCACCGGCGGTCACGTTCTTCACACCGAGGTGGGCTATCTTCTGCGCCAGTACGGTTGCGGTCGTGGTGCCGTCACCGGCCACATCGGAGGTCTTCGACGCCACCTCCTTGACCATTTGCGCACCCATGTTATCGAACTTGTCTTCAAGCTCGATTTCCCTGGCCACGGTTACCCCGTCCTTGGTGACGGTCGGGGAGCCGAAGCTTTTCTCCAGCACTACGTTTCTTCCGCGAGGTCCCAGTGTTGCGCGCACGGCGTTGGCGAGCGTGTCCACACCCCGCAAGAGTTTGTCACGCGCGCTGATATCAAAAGCAAGCATCTTGGCGGCCATATATCGTAACTCCTTTCCTGAAGGTAGATCATCACACCCGGAAAAAGCTTCCACCGCGCGGCGGTGTGCCGGCGGCCCGGATGTGAGACAGCATTGTTCGTTATGCCTCAGATTCTGGCAAGCACGTCGCTTTCGCGCATGATCAGGTACTCTGTACCGTCGACCGTAACCTCGGTACCCGAATACTTGCCGTAGAGCACTTTCTCACCCTTCTTCAACGACATCTCCATCCTGGCTCCCTGGTCCGAGAATTTGCCCGGCCCCACGGCGACCACCTCGCCCTTCTGCGGTTTTTCCTTGGCATTGTCGGGAATAATGATTCCTCCGGCGGTCTTCTCATCCGCCTCAAGGGCCTTCACCACAACTCGATCTTCCAACGGTTTGAGATCCATGGATACCTCCATACGGTTGATTGATGAATACCGGGCACCGCCTGCGCGCGCGGTGCGCAACGACTTCCTGAGCCCGATTTGTCGGTGTGATTCGCTTCTCTATCGATACGCACCTCCTTTCTTCGATACGAACGGCTATCAGCCCTCTACCCGGTAGTTCCACACGTTTGACAGCGGTCCCGCCCGCTCAGCCAGGCGGTCGCGTGCCGTCTCAAGGCCTTTGCGGACCGTCGCGGGCGGTTTGGCCGGAAAACTCCCGAGTGCTCTCACGACAACTTCATGCAGAACCGGAGGGCCTCCGCGTACCCTGCCGACAATCCTGCGCAGTGTCTGGTACTCCACCGATGTCCATCGGCACGTGCCGCGCGGGAGGTGAGAGACGTCAATCGCAAGACCCGTCTCCCGGGCCAGCTCGGCGACTCTTTCTTCGAGCAACTCCCGGAGCCGCGCGTGGTTGCCGCCGGCGGCAGGCACCAGCAGCAGTCTCTTCGGTGTTCGCCGCGCGCGCGCGGCTGCCTCGTCCCACCATTGCCCGAGCGATTCCACGGCCATGCGTACCGTGTGCACGCCCGGCTCCAGGGCAGTCGTATGCCCCCCGGGCCGCTGCCCGGGCGTACCCCACCGCGCGTGTGCACCGGCCGGTGCAGCGACCGCCGGCGTCTCGGGGGATTCCACCTCGGCTTTGCGCATGTTCATTACGACCACCGGTTCATTCTCGATTCGGAAACGCACGGCCCGGGCATTGATGAAGCGGAACTGGGCCGCGCGTACCGGTGCGCTCGGACCTCGCCGTCCCCGGCCCGGCGCCTGAAGTCTGTAGCCGAGCGATTCCAGCAGACCGGCCAGCTTTCGCTCTCCCAGCCGGTGCCCGTCGCGATTGAGTTCCGAGGCCAGGTTCCGGGTACTGCGCGTTGTCCAACGAAGTGCCGCATGCCGGCGCTCGGCGCTACGCGGTTCCATCAGGGTCTGAAGGTCGCCGGCAAGCGTCTCGTCCCGGAGCGTGATCTCTTTTCGCCCGGCGCCGGGCCTTCGCTGATATCGCGGGTTCGGCAGAGTCCGCGGATGAGCCGATTCGAGCCGGCGCAGCTCACGGATTCCGGCATGAATGGTGGTCCGCGACATGCCGGTCATGCGGGAGAGGTACGATACGCCACCCCGGGGAAGCGCCAGGGCCTCGGCAGCTACCCACAACCTCCGCTCCCGCTCGTTGAGCAGGGGGCCTACCATGCGGTAGCGCGCGCGGACCATTTGAAAAGCCGATTCGGTCATAGCGGCGATAATATAATTTCGGAAACTGAATTGCACAAGTTATTTGTGCGCAAAATTACCGGCGAAAAGGTAAGGATCTCGGCGGCGGTCGTGCGCCGAGTCGTCGAAGGTCTTCCGGGGGGCTAATCGTGGGGTGCGACGTAGAGGTAGTAGCCCGATCCGTGCTGGCTGCGGTCGTGGCGATAGGAGAATGATTCCATTGGCGAGAGTTTCCGCGCAGGGTTCAGTGCAGTGTTGGTAATACCGATCAGTTCGTTACTGTGGCTGTCGACCGTAACGATATCTTCGCGGTAATCGCCCACGATATCGGCGCACACGATATTTCTTTCCCAGAGGCCGTGGGGCGGAAGCGTGCCCAGCGGCACGGGCTCCAGGCTCCCGTCGGGCTTGTAGCGGACGATTTCGTGATTTCGGCGGTGGATGAACACGGTTTCCTCGCCCGCGTCCCACTGCACGGGCATGAGATCGCGACTTTGCTCGTTGGTCAGTTCCGCCCAATGCCTGCCGTCGTGCAGGAACACCGGGTGATGCACATGGTTGGTGTGGCTCCGGCGGTCTTCGGCGGCGTGCAACTGCAGACCCGGATACTCGGCCGTGTGTTTCGCTATCCAGCCGAAATGGGCGTGGTCGAAAGGTTCTTTGAAAATGGTGCGTCCCCCCGAGTCGACCAGGTACACGCCCGGACTGTGGCTCTCTACGAGGTACCAGATTTCGAGTCCCGGACGCTCCGGGTCGACATTGGCCGGCTTTGACATGTCGGTATGTCCGAACGGTTCGGCATTCCACAGTATGTCCCCGTTTCCCCGGTAGCAGGTCCCCCCGGCGATTACCTCCTGGACGCCGTCGCAATCAATATCCGCGATATCGAGATTGTGGCCGGCGGGGCGCTCCTGGCGGTGTTGCCAGTACACGCGCCCGGTGGCACCTTCGATAGCGGTGATCAATTCGCCGCCGTAGGTCTCGTCGAGGACCACCACGTGAGGCGAAGCCTCCCTCCCTCTGAGGTATCCGAGCGTCATCATGACCCGCGGTTTTTCGGCCGGCCAGGGGCAGGTACGTTTGGTTTCTCCGGTTTCGGCATCGGCGATCACCAGCATCTCGCCCTCGGGTCGGGCACAATCGTAGTAGCCGCTCTGTTCGTTGCACCACGCACGGCCGCCCCCGTGGTAGACCACCTCCGTGCGGCCGTCATGATCGATATCCCAGCACAGAAACGGAACGTGGTTGGCGCTGAGGTCCCACCCGCCGCGGGCCGGCAGCGCGGTATCGATTGACCAGAGCCGCCTGCCGTCACCCCGGATTCCCGAAAGCCTCACCGTGTCACCATCGAAATAGCGAACAACGAAGTCCATCCGTCCGTCGTTGTCGATGTCTGCGGCCACACAGTGCCGGCACTGTGCAGCCGGCACGGGCAGGGGCGCGCGGAACCATACATTGGCAGGTGCCTGTCGCGCGGTGTCGACGGTGCATGTTTCCGAGATCCGGTCCGGTTCTCCGGCCACGGAGACTCGGTAGCGGTATGCTCCGGCGGCGGGAGGCGTGTCCTCGAAGCAGGTTCCCTCGCTCAAGGGTCCGGATACTTCCCGCCACGGGCCCGCGGGCGCGGCGCGGTGGACGATAAAGGCAGTGTTGCGCGGCAGTTCGGCGGGCAGACGCCACGCCAGAAACACGCGGTTTTCAGGCCGCGGCAGGGCCACGAGACGGCAATGGAGCGTTATCATGGAAAACCCTTTCCGTCGTTGCCCGGAGCGCATGATGGTAACGCATGAGCCGCTATCCGGATCTTCGGTTTCGGCCCCTCGGCGGTTCGGCGGCCCCTTTTCCGGCCGTGCGAGAGAGAGAATCCGGTGCCGGGGTGAACAGTCGGGGTAAAATAGAACATTGTGGCAAGAAGAGGGACTTCAATCATGAATACAGCCGTGTTTCAAGGATTTCTTCTATTATATTATTCCCTGTCGCTGCCGCGAATCGGCCTTGCGCATGCACGTATCGCGCAGAAAACGTAACGGTTCGCCGGCGTTCAACGCGGTGAGCACCCAACCGAAGGAGCAGACAATGAAGTACGTGCGGGGAGCACTGGCGGGAATGGCAGGTATCGTGGTATCCGTCATGGCCGGACCGGAGAACCCGGCCGACTCGACCGGAGACCTCGCCGTAAATGCCATGACTTCCATTCGGTTCGGTCAAATTGTTGAGGGAAAGTATAAGGGTATCGATTTCCGTCGCCAATGGATGCACCAGGGTATCGGCACTATCACCGCGGTAAGACGATTCGGAGATAATTTTACCATAACGGTGGGACTGGAAGCAAAGATGTGGTACAACACGGTCCCATTGGAAAACCCTCAAACAACCTACAATCCCAAGACGCAGTTTCCCAGGCAGAACTACTCGGTATACATCTCGCACGGCGAAGGCGTGCGCCGTTTCGACTTCGGCCGCGATATTCGTCTGCGGCTGGGGATCGGACTGGTTCCGTACAAGTACAACCCCGAGGTCAGGAATCTCGGCGAGTACCTGTTCCGGACCGAAGCGTATCCGGTGTATCTCGAAAGGGAAATCGACCGGCCGTTTGCCAGGATATCGGGATTCAGGGCCGGGCTGCGTCTGTGGGACAGGTGGGATCAGGAACTGCTTGTCACCACGGAGACCAGCCGGCTGCCGTTTCATGACTTCTCGCTTACCTATATCACGCATGCGGACCTGCTTGACGGAGTTTTGCAGCCGGGTGCGGGTGTGCAGGCTCACCGGTTGGTTTCCGTCGACGAGCGCTTCACCCAGCCGAAGATCGAAGCTAACGCCTATCTTGACGAAGATGGAGATACCGCCCACTACACCGCCCGGGCGACCAAGGTGATGGGGAGGTTGACCATTGATTTCGGGCCGCTTGTGGGTGCGGATCTGCTTGGTGAAGAAGAGTTCAAGTTGTACACCGAGGCGTGCGTACTTGGTGTGAAAGACTACCCTTCGAACACAGCCATTAGCGAATTCGATACGACCAATGAGTTCGGGTACGACAAGCTGCTGGAGAAGCTTCCCGTGATGGTCGGTTTCAGCTTTCCGACGTTCAAGGCGCTGGATGTGCTCGCGGTCGAGGCTCAATGGCTGGGTACAAAATACCCCAACAGCAATCAGTCGATGATCGAGGAGACCGGGCCGCTTCCGTACAAACCCAACAGCCAGGCGGACTATACGAAAGAGGACTACACGAAAGACGACTGGAAATGGACGGTCTACGCGCGGAAGAGTATCGGCAAGCATTTCTCCCTGACCGGGCTGGCTGCCAGGGATCATATCCGGGTGAACACGATCTACAATCAGGAGTTGGATTTCGAAGAAGCGCTGACCCGGGATTCGCACTGGTACTGGGCGCTGAAGTGTGCGTTTCAATTCTAGCGACGCCCGACAGGCTCCGGACGAGTATCAAAGGAAGGAACAACGACATGGCCAGGGCAACGGAAGACGTTGTGAAATCGTTGGTGCTGATCGCTTGCATTGTGATGACACCGGCTGCTGCTCCCCGGACCGTGATCCCGCTGGAGAAGGGGTGGAAATCAAAAGTGGTTGCCGAAGGGGTCAGGGTGGGCGACAATGTCGGCGACCCCGCCGGCGTCGAGGGTTGTGGTTTCAACGATGCCGGCTGGGCCACGGTCACCATACCCCACAACTGGGAAGACTATCACACCAAGCTCGGCATCGAGGACAACAGTTACTTCGGTACGGCCTGGTATCGGAA